>CAYTYV010000144.1:0-13344 GCA_964441055.1 uncultured Polyangiaceae bacterium
AAAGGGCAAGGCCTTGTGGTGGCTATTGGCCCGGCTAGCGGGCTGGGATGGGGCGTCGTAGCGAACTGTCAGGCCGCAGCGTACCACTATCCTCCGCTGCCCTCGGCCCGAGGTAGCTCGATTCCGGCCGCGCGCAGATCCCGCTCGGCCTGCTCGGCCCAGCCGCGATTGGCGCGAGGGCTGGCTGGGCTGGGGTGCAACACCACGCCGATCTGGACGTCGAT
The DNA here is from genome assembly GCA_964441055.1 of uncultured Polyangiaceae bacterium. Classification (GTDB taxonomy): domain Bacteria; phylum Myxococcota_A; class Polyangia; order Polyangiales; family Polyangiaceae; genus JACQWT01. Next base: position 225 of record CAYTYV010000144.1, read on the forward strand.
GTCGGCGAGCGCGCGTTTGGCTCGGTCGCGGGCAAAGGCGCCGACCCCGATGACGACGCGCGGCTCGAGCGCGGCCACGGTGCGGCGCAGCGCCTGGTCGCAGGCGGCAAATAGCGGCTCGCGCTCGCGGGCGGGCAGCTTGTCGGGCGTGCGATTGCGGCCGCTTTCCTCGAGAAAGGCGAGCGGGCAGTAGTTGGCCACGAAAAAGCGCTCGAAAAAATGCTCGGGCGTGCCAAAGCGCGCGCGGGCCCAGCCCCAAAGGCGCGAGCCGCTGACCTCGGCGCGCGTGCAGGCAAAGCCCAGGACCGGCCGCTTGGGATGCTCGGAGGCTGGCTTCCTGACCTTGGCCTCGATGCCCAGCCAGTCGCGCACCATGCCGACGTCGCCAAAGGGCACCCCGGTCTGGGCCATGCCGAAGGGCCCGGGGTTCATGCCCAGCAGCACCACCTCCCGTTGCCCGCTGCCGTAGCGCTCGAGATAGGCCTCGTACGCCTTGCGGGCGTAGCGGAGCGGGTTGTAGACGTGGCGGACTGGCGCCGAGAACTCGAGCCGGTCGACCTGCGTCGCGAGCTGGCGGGCGATGCGAACGAGGCTCATGGGCGCACGGTAGAGGCGCGGGACGCGCGTGACCAGGGGGCGGGGATCGACTACGCTCGCTCGCCCATGACGAGGTGTGGACGGCGCAGCGGCTGGCGCGAGCTCGGGCTCGCGGTCGGGCTCGTGACCTTGGCCGCAGGCGCGGCAGGCTGCGGACACCACGGCGCGGTCCAGCGCGCAGCCGCAGCCGAGCTGAGCTGTCCTGCCGAGCAGGTCGAGGTCGAGGACGCGGAGGCCGACGACGCCTATCTGGCCCTGGGCTGCGGCGAGAAAGCGCTCTGCCGCTGTGGCTCGGAGGGCTGCCAGAGCTTCGGCGAGATCGTCCGCGCCCGCGCAGCCCGCTACTTCGAGTGCCGGCTTGAGCGCGTGCACGTCGAGCAGCGCGATTGGCGCGGGGTGTACATCGCGCGCGGCTGCCGCTTCGAGGCAAAGTACCTCTGCGGCCTTACCGGCTGCTACCGCGAGGGGCAGGCGGACTGAGCGGCGCCCCTCACCACAGTCCGTAGCCCACGTGGATGGCTGGGCCGACGAACACGAGCAGCTCGTTACCAAAAGCGGACTCGCTGGCCCCCTCGGCTCTCAGTCCCCGGGACGGCTGCAAGGTGACCTGCAGCATGGCGCCGAACAAGACCTTGTCGAGCTCGAACTCCACGCCCGCGTCAACTTGCACGAAGAAGTTGACCCCTGAGGCGTCGTTGTACGGCTGGAGCGCATGGACCAGGGCAGGGTCGTTGAGGTCGGCACCTTCGACCGCGCCGGGTTGCGCGAAATGGTCCCAGACCATGTTGGCATAGGCCAGCCCGCCGCCCGCGCTGCCCACGAAGCGCACCCAATGCGGCCCCGGATACCAAAAGCGCATGAGGCCGCCGAAACGCAGGCAGTGGAGCTGGTAGTCCGCGCCAACGCCATCCACGACCCTTTCGGTATCGCCTTCGCCGATCCGCAGCGTGGCATCGAGCTCGCTGTAGATGACGTTGTACTGGACCGAGCCCTCGAAGCCGACCCAGTGCGCTACTCGGTAGCCGGCCCGCAGGTTGAGCGCCGGGCCCATTTGCAAACGGCCTCCCGTCACCTCGAACTCCGACGGCGCGATCGACTTGGGAAGGAGCAACAGCGCCCCCGAGCCCAGGAAGTAGAGCCCCTCCCGGTCCGGGCTCTCGGACGCCGACAGCGCGGCCTCGGAGTACAGCCGCCCGTCTTCGAGCTGCGTGACCTCGGTGCTCTGACCCTGGGTCACGGCCACCTCCAGGGTGTAGGGCTCGGCCTCGTCCTTGCCGGGCTTGTAGATCCGCACCTCGTAGACACCAGGCGGCACGCGCTGCTGCCAGTCGCCGCGACCTTCGAAGTCCAGCTTGTCGCTGTGGATCTCGACCCGTGAGGCCTTGTCGGTGGGCTCGATGCTGAGCTCGCCCGTGGTGGGCACGAGCGCGAGCTTGACCGTCGAGTGGCGCTCGGAGATGAGCTTGACCTCGCGACGCAGCGATTGATAGCCGTCGGCTTGGGCCTCGACCGTCCAGGTCCGAGCGCGCAACGGAATTCGCTCGAGCTCGTCGGGCGGCTGGGGCACGCCGTTGATGAGCACCTCGGCCCCGCGCGCCGCCTCCGCGGGCTCGATGGCGATGGTGAGGTAGCGAAGCGCGGCCTGCAGGGTCTTGATCTCGGCCTCGGCCGACTCCTTGACCCCGGGATCGAGCGTGTCGGCGTGCTGGGTGACGGCCGTTTTCAGCGCCTCGATGGTCCGCGGGATGGCGGCCGGGTAGGGCGGGTCCTTTTCGTCCAGGGCCTTGTAGCTGAGCGCGATGTTGATGAGCGGGCTCGCCTTGAGCTCGAGCTCGTAAGCCTTTTCGAACTTGGTGATGGCCTCGAGGTAGCGGCCCTGCTGGTACAGGCCGATGCCTTCGTCCATGAGCTTCTGGTAGGCCGACGGCGGCTCCGCTTCCGCGACGGGCTCGGCCGGCTCCGCCTCCTGGGCCTGAGCCGCCCCGGGGCACGCCGCAACCGCCGCGGCCAGAAGCGCGAGGTGCGCCCCCCGAGCGAACCGCCCGCCCGAGCCTGCCCGATGTCGTCTCGCCCTGCGCATGGTCGGCCGCGAGCCTAGCCCGAATCATGCACCGCGTCGCCATTTCGGGTTGCGCGCGGCCACCCGTGCGCGCAGCCGCCCGCGTTGGGCTGCGGCCCCCGCGCACCCAGCGGCCACGGTCACTACTCCGACTGCAGGGTGAGCGCAGGGGGCGCGGTCTTGGTGGTGCGGGTGCTCGCCGCGGTCTTCCCGGTTGGGGCCGTAGTAGCGCGGGTCGCGGTGCTGCGCGGCGAGCCGTGCGCGGGCTGGCGACTCGAAGCCGTGACCGCGACCGGTGGCGCCGTAGAGGCGGGCTCCACCGAGCTGCTCTCCGCAGCGGTGCTCGACGGCTCGGCCCCAGTCGGGGTGCCGCCCCCTGCCGAGGATTCGACCACGGCAGCCGGAGAGCTTGCAGCCGCGGCGGCCGTGGTCCGCTCGGACGGCAGCTGCCGCGCCGAGGACTCGCCCCCGGGCTCGGTCCGCTGCGGACCGACGACCGTGACGCCGACGATGGTCCCTACCCCTGCGGCCACGAACAGCCCCGCTCCGATCAGCACGGCCCAACCGGGCCGCACGGTTCGCCGCTTCCGCATCGCGGCCCGCGCGGGCACCGCCGCCATGGGCACGGTGGGCAGCTCGGACTCGGGCCCGGGCCGCAGCGCAGGCTCGGGGTCCGAGCTCGGACGCATGGTGTCGGCCAGCGCGCCCGCGGGCGTGCTCGGCGGAGTGTCCGAGACGATGACCGGCGTCAGCGCCCGCGCGCCCGAGACCGGCTCAACGGCGCCAGCGGGTGACGAGCGACCTGCCCCAGAGGGGTGCGAGGGCCGCACGTCGAGCCGCCCGAAGGACGACGACGGCGTCAGCACCTGCTTGCGCAAGATCTCGGGCGCAGCCTCGACGAGGCCATCGAGGAAGGCCTTGGCCGAGCTGTAGCGGTCATCGCGGTCCCGGCTCAGCGCGCGGAGCACGGCCGCGGACACGGAGGCGGGAACCGAGGGATTGAGGTCCCGCGGATCCTTGGCGTCCTGCGTGCAGATGCGCACGATGACCTGCTCGTAGGTCTGGCCATCGTGCGGCCGCTTGCCCGTGAGGCACTCGTACAGAATGGCCCCCACGGCGAAGATGTCCGTGCGCCCATCCAGATCGGGAAAGGCCTGGGCTTGCTCGGGCGACATGTAGTGCGGCGTGCCCACCACCGTGCCTTGGCGGGTGAGCGTCTGCAGCGGGACGTCCTTGGCGCGGGCGATCTTGGACACGCCGAAATCGAGCAGCTTGACCGCCACGGGCTCGTCCTCGCGCTGGATCAAGAAGACGTTGTCCGGCTTGAGGTCGCGGTGCACGATGCCCGCGTTGTGGGCGTGGTGCAGCCCCCTGAGGATCTGCGCCCCCACCGTCAAGGCCTGGCCGAGCTCCAGCTGGCCGGCCCGCGCGATGAGCGAGCTCAGGTCCTCTCCCCGCAGAAGCTCCATCACGATGTACGGCGCGCCGTCGTCGGTCAGCCCCGCGTCGAAGATCTGCACGATGTGCGGGCTCTCGATGGCGCTGGCCGCGAGCGCCTCGCGCTGGAAACGGGCGTTGGCCTCCTCGTTCTTGGCCAGGTCGGCGTCGATGAACTTGATGGCCACGCGCTTCTGAATGGCCGTGTTGACCGCCTCGTAGACCGTGCCCATCCCGCCCTGGCCCACCAGGGAGAGGATCTCGTACTTGTCGACCTTGTGGCCGACCATGGGGGCATCCGGGTCGGTCGAGGTCCCGCTGTCCGGGATGGTAGGCATAGGCAAGCGGTGGTGGGCGTAGTGCGAGCCAAGGGCCCCAGCCCGCCCGCGGCCACCAACGGGCGGCAGCAGGCAACGCCGATGGCGGATCGATGTCCCAGCTTACGGGCGAAGCGCCGACTTGTCGACCGTGGTAGTCTCTGGCCGCCATGGCATCCGAACGCGATGGAGTCATCCGCCTGGACAACTACGACAGCGAGGCCAAGCAGCTCGTGGCGGGAGCCCAGCAGCTCGCCGACGAGCGCCAGCACGCCGAGGTGACGCCGCTGCACCTGCTCAGCCGCGGCATCGATCGCAGCGCGGGCATCGCCGCGGTGTTCCGCTCGGCCAAGGCCGATCCCGAGGAGCTCGCCGAGCTGTGCCAGACCGCGCTGGGGCGCCTGCCCAAGACCGGGACGGGCATGGCCTACGTCAGCCCCGCCCTGCTCGATCTGCTCAACCGCGCCGAGCGTGAGGCCAAGCGCGACCGATCCGAGACGGTGGGCCTGGCCCAGCTGCTGCACGCCCTAGCGCAGGAGATCCGCGGCCCCGTGGGCGAGATCCTGGCGCAGTTCACCATCGGCCCAGGCGGCTTTCGCGACCACATCAGCGAGCTGGAGCGAGCTCCCCGAGGGCTTTCCGGCGGCGCCCGTCCCGGTCCCTACGGTCCCAACGGCGCCACCCGCGATCTGGTGGCCGAGGCCCGCGCCGACCGCTTCGACCCGGTCATCGGGCGCGACACCGAGGTGCGCCGCCTGCTGCAGATCCTCGAGCGGCGCTACAAGAATCATCCCCTGGTGGTGGGCGAGCCGGGCGTGGGCAAGACCACCATCATTCGCGCGCTGGCCATGCGGCTCGCCGCGGGCGACGTGCCCAGCAATTTGGCGGGCGCCCGGCTGCTCGAGCTCGACACGGGCGCGCTGGTCGCCGGGGCCAAGCTCCGCGGCGAGATCGAGCAGCGGCTGAAATCCGTCATCGACGCGCTGCGCGCCAGGACCGACGCCGAGAGCATCCTGGTGGTGGAGGACTTCCAGTCGCTGTTCGGCCAGGGCGTCACGGGCTCGGGCGTGGGCGAGCTGCTCAAGCCGCTGCTATCGCGCTCCGAGGTGCGCATCCTGGCCACCACCACCCCCGAAGGCCTGAAGAAGGTGGCCGAGCGAGATCCGGCCGTCTGGCGACGCTTCTCGAGCTTTTCCGTAGAGGCGCCCAGCATCGCCGAGGCCCAGGAGATCCTGCGCGGCATCGCCGCCCGCTACGAGCGGCACCACCGCGTGGGCATTGCCGAAAGCGCCATCCGCACGGCCGTCAGCCTGGCCAAGCGCTACGTGCCCGACCGCGCCCTGCCCGACTCGGCCGTGGATCTCATGGACGAGACGGCCGCGCGCAAGCGGGTGGAAGTGGACGGCGTGCCCGAGGAGATGGACGCGGCCATGCGTCGGCTCGAGTCGGTCCAGGCGCAGGTGGCCGTGCTCCGCGGCGACCAGGACGAGCTCGGCGCCAAGACCCTCGCCAAGCTCGAGGCCGAGATGGCCGAGCTCGAGCCCAAAGTGGCCGAGATGCGCCACGAGCTCGAGGCGCGCCGCGGCGTGATCGCGGCCGTGCAGGCCATCCGCAAGGAGCTCGACCAGGCCCAGAGGTCGCAAACCAAGGCCCGTGACAACAAGGACTTCGCCAAGATCGGCGAGCTCGAGCACGTGATCATCCCCGAGATCGAGCGGCGGCTGGAGGCAGCCGAAAAGGCCGCGGCTGGCGCGGGCGTGGCCGCCGAGGCAGGCGTGCTGGTCGAGCAGGACGTGGCCCGCACGGTCAACGAATGGACCGGCATCCCCGTGGCCAAGATGCTCGAGGCCGAGGCCGACAAGCTTCTGCAGATGGAGGCCCGCCTCGGCGAGCGGGTCATCGGCCAGGACGAGGCCGTGAGCGCCATCTCCAAGGCGGTGCGGCGCGGGCGGGTGGGCTTGCGCGATCCCGGAAAGCCCATCGGCTCCTTCCTGTTCCTGGGCCCGAGCGGGGTCGGCAAGACCGAGCTCGCCAAGGCGCTAGCGGAGTTTCTGTTCGACGACGAGCAGGCCATGACCCGGCTCGACATGAGCGAGTTCATGGAGCGCCACATGGCCCAGCGACTCATCGGCGCGCCCCCCGGCTACGCCGACAGCGAGTCGGGCGGCCACCTGACCGAGGCGGTGCGGCGTCGACCCTACAGCGTGCTGTTGTTCGACGAGGTGGAAAAAGCCCACCAGGACGTGTTCAACCTGCTGCTGCAGGTGCTGGACGACGGACGGCTGACCGACGGTCGCGGCCGCACGGCCGATTTTTCCAACACCGTGGTGGTGATGACCTCGAACATCGGCTCGGCGCGCATTCTCGAGACCGACCCCAAGATCTTCGAGACCCCCGAAGGGCGCGAGGCGCTCGAGGACGTGCTCAAGACCCAGCTCCACGAGTTCTTCCGACCCGAGTTCTTGAACCGGGTCGACGACATCGTGGTGTTCAAGTCGCTCAGCCGCGACGACCTTCTGGGCATCGTCGACCTCGAGCTCCGTCGGCTGGGGCGCATGCTGGCCGACCGCCACATCGAGCTGCGGCTCAGCGATGCGGCCAAGCATCGGCTGGTCGAGCTGGGCTACGAGCCCGCCCTGGGGGCCCGCCCGCTCAAGCGCGCCATCCTGCGCGAAATCCAGAACCCGCTGGCCGAGGCCATCCTGCGCGGCGGCGAGCTGGCGAGCGGCCCGATCGCCGTGGACGTCGAGGACGAGCGGCTCACCTTTGGGCCGGGCTAGCGATGGGCGACCGCACAGCTACTCCCCTGCTGCGGCGGGTGTTTGTTCAGGGTCATACAGCGCCCTCATTGCGTGGCCCATGAAAACCGCACCCGTATAGCAGGGTGGTCGGAAAGGTCCTCGCCTTCAGTATCGACGAATTCCTCGGCCACCGCCCAGGCCACAGGCTCGATGGCCACGACCTCATTGCTACGAAAGAAGAAGCGATCGATGTGATCCTCGCCGCAGCCAAGGCTCGTGCACACATCATGAAGACCTGTCTCGGCCATCAGCTGCTCGAGCAAGGGCGCATCGTCGGGGTCGTCGCCGTGTAAGTTGGTGTCGCCGCCCAGAATGACGGCGCGGCCCTCCGAGTGGACCCGGATGTACTCGATGAGCTGCGCGAAGCCCGCAACGCGTGCCTCGATGTCCTCGGCCCCCCCTCCAGCCTCGGCGTGGTGGTTGTAGATGTCCACGAGCACGCCCTCGCCCAGGTCGGTGCGAGCGAGGGAGAAGCCCTTCTCGGCTATGCAATCGCCCGCGCCTGTGGTCGCGCTGCCGTAGCACGCCACCCACTCGACCCGCGTAAAGCGCGTCCAGGGAAACTGGGAGAAGCGGTTGAGCCCGTCGTGGACCAGTTTGTCGTAGGGCTCCTTGGGAGTGGACTGATAGGGGTGCTCGGCTTCGAGGGCGAGCTCGTCGTGGTAGACGAAGTCCTCCTGCACCAGCACGAGGTCGTAGCAGTTGAGCAGGGGGCTCATCTGCGGGATGTTCACCACCGGATCTGATCCGGAGATGCCCTGGGGCAGCCCGGCCACGTTGTACGTCAGGGCCTCGAAGGCGCCCTCCTGGGGCCGCAAGACCGGGCTCAGCTCCTCATCCACCCCGCCACAGGCGCCCAGCGCCAGACAGGCCGACGCGACGGCAATGATCGAACGATGACCCTTCATGGTGGCACCCTGGGGTCCGCGCAAGCTCGACGCGAGCCCGAGCTCTGGCGCCCCGGCCCGGATCGTCTTCATTGGCATAGCAGAAGCACGCCAATGTTGTTGCTGCATCGCCGGGTCCAAACTGGGGCTGGCTGCTCGACAAGGTCCTGGGGTTCCACTCCTGGGACTAGAGCCCATCTCAAAAACCCTCCCGTCGGCTCGCGGGCGCAGCGGTCGCGTCTGCTGCGTTGCGGCTTCTCGAAATCCCACCTCGAAGGCGGGGCGGAGAGGCTGCCGCCCGATGCCGCTACCAACATGCGGGTTGGAACGTGGAATCACGCCACGGGCCGGGAGCTTGAGGGGAGCCTGGATGACCTCCGCATCTCCGGCCGCGCGCTCAGCGAGGAGGAGATCATCGCGCTCTACGGCTCCGAGCCGATCGTTCCGGAGCAGTATCACGACTACGACACGACCCTCGCGCTCGTCGACCGGCTCGTCACGGACTACCCGGACATGGTGCGCAAGCACACCTGTGGCACGAGCGTGGAGGAGCGCGAGCTCCACGCGGTGAAGGTGAGCGACAACGTCGACATCGACGAGCCCGAGCCGGAGCTGAGCTTCGACGGTTGCACCCACGGCGAGGAGATCACCAGCTCGGAGATGGCCATCCGTTTTTGGAGGAGATCTGCGATGCCTATGGCACGGATCCGCAGGAGGTGAGCTTTCCGGCGAGGAGGTCGAAAGTGCCATCGTGGCCGAGGTGGTCAAGCCGTTGCGCACGGCAGCTCACGATGGTAGGTTTTTGTCCTACAGTGTAGGAGAACGGCGGTTCTTCTCTTGCCCCCCCCCTCCCCACTTCTGGCCTCTCGCCTTCCCCCTTTCGATTCAGTTGCTCCCCCCGCCCACCCCGCCCGGCGGAAATGTGCGCCCGGCTGCCCCGCGTGGGTCGCTGGGCGCCCGCGCGGGCCCGCGTCGGGGCGGGGAAGGTCGCCGATCCGGCGCCATCGGCGCTACGGGCTTGCCAAGCGGCCAAAGACTCGTATACTGCCGCTCCCCTTTCGGCGAGGGCGGCGTGGCGCGGTCCTGACCCGAGAGGCAAGCCACGGGCGGCCATCATGTTTGCGGTCATCAGGACAGGCGGAAAACAATACCGAGTTGCCGAGGGCGATCGGCTTCAAGTCGAGAAGCTACCTGGCGAGCCAGGCGAAGCGGTGACCTTCGACGAGGTGCTGCTGCTTGGCGGCGAGCGTGCGAAGGTAGGCACGCCCTTGGTCAAGGGCGCCAAGGTCCAGGCCGAGATCGTGGACCAGGGTCGCGACCCGAAGATCATCGTGTTCAAGCTGCGGCGGCGCAAGAAGTCCCGTTGCAAGGCGGGCCACCGCCAGCCCTACACGGAAGTCCGAATCACCCAGATCAAAGCCTGACGGCGGCACCAGCGGCGGAGGCAGCAACCATGGCTCACAAAAAAGGCGGCGGCTCTTCTCGCAACGGGCGCGACTCCAATGCCCAGCGGCGCGGGGTGAAGGTGTTCGGCGGCCAGCCAGTCCTAGCGGGCAACATCTTGGTGCGACAGGTGGGCGCCACCCTGCACCCGGGAAAGAACGTGGGCATGGGCCGCGACTTCACCCTGTTCGCGCTGTGCGACGGCACCGTGAAGTACCACTGGAAGACCCGCACCAAGAAGCAGGTCTCCGTGCTGCCGAGCTGAGGGCCTAGCCCCGCTGCCAGCGCGAGCCCGGGGGGCGCGCGATGTACAAGCTGCTTGCGCTCGACCTCGACGGCACGCTGGTGCTGCGCGACGGCCGCATCGACGAGCGGGATCGCCAGGCCATCGCCGGGCTGCAAGCCCGCGGCGTGGCCGTCACCTTGGTGACCGGCAGGCTGTATTCGGGCACGCGGGATATCGCCCGCCAGCTCGGGGTGCGCGTTCCCGTCGCCTGCGCGGATGGCGCAGCCCTGATCGACCCGCGCAGTGACGACGAGCTCAGGCACATCGGCATCGTCGACGGCGCGGCCCTGCAGCTTCGCGAGCTCATCCGGTCGCGAGAGCTGGTGGTGTTCCCGCTGTTCGACGACCGAGTGGTGCACGACGAGCGCGGCGAGCTGTTCGTCCGCTACGTGCAGAGCTGGTCGCCCCGCGTCGAGCAGGTCGAACGGGTGGAGGAGCATCCGTGCTGGCATTCCGAGCGCGGGCTGTCGGCCGTGGTGGTGGTGGGCCTGGACGGACAGGTCCGCGAGGTCGCGGAGGCTTTGCGCAGCTCTGCCGACTTCGACGTCATCGACTTCACGGTCGCGCCCGAGCTCGGCGGGCCCGACCGAGAGCTGGGCCTTCGGGCGCTGCTCGCCCACGCTGCCGGGGTGTCCAAGGGCAAGGCCGTGCTCGAGATCGCCGCGGCAGCGGGCTGCGAGAGCCGCGAGGTGGTGGCCGTGGGCGACTGGCTGAACGACGCCTCTATGCTGCAGGTGGCGGGCCGCTCCTTTGCGATGGGGCACGCGCCCGAGTCGGTCAAGCGGGCAGCGACCGACCAGCTCGAGGCCACGGGCAAGAGCGGCGGTGGCGTGGCCGAGGCCATCCGACGGGTTGGGCTCTGAGGCGGCGGGGGCGGCTCTGAGCCGGCTGGCATCGCGTCGAGTAGGCGCCCCCCCGTTGCCCGAAGGCGCCTGCTCGATGCGCCGCTCAGCGGGCCTTGGCGATGCCGCCAGAGGCAGGCGCTGGTATCATCATGAAGACGACGGCCGACGAGCTGGATACCGACTAGACGGGGGAGCCAAGTGCCAGAGACCGCGCCAGCGAAAGCGGGACGGGCAAAGACGCCTCGGGCGGGCCTTGTGGCGAGGCCATCGGATCCAACGCTGCGCACCAGCCGCGACGCCCAGAGCGGTCCATCCAAAACCCGTGGAGCAAGGACGATGACAAGGCATCCTGATACGACGAAGCGCTTGGCGGCAGTGTGGGCCCCCGGGGTTGCGATGATCTTGGCGATGTCCGTCGGGAGCTGCGGCAACGGACAGCCGGACGAGCGTACGCCCGAACGAGCCCAAGTCTTCGGGCAACATCTGTTGGCAAACGCAGGCAGTGGAGGTCGCGACGGGGCAGTGTTTCCCCTGTTCGACAGCCGCGCCGTTTATCGCGTGGGATGCTGGCCGTCATCCATCGCCACAGGCGATTTCGACGGTGACGGGAACGTCGATTTGGCCGTCGCCAACGACGGGTGCGACGATCTCGCCATTCTCCTCGGCAACGACGACGGAAGCTATCAGGGGGCCGTGTACCTCGAGGCGGGACGGAATCCCAGCTCGGTGGCCGCCGCCGAGCTCAACGGTGACGGGCACGTAGACCTCGCGGTCGCCGCCTCGTCGGACGACAGCGTCTCGATCTTTGTCGGCCATGGCGACGGTACCTTTCAGGATGCGGTCAGCTATGGGGTAGGGGATTACCCAACGTCGGTAGCCATCGGCGATCTGGACGGCGACGGTCACCTGGACTTGGCGGTCGCGAATTGGCGGGACAACGGTATCTCGATCCTTGTCGGTCATGGCGATGGAACCTTTCAGGATGCGGTCAGCTATGGAGCGGGGAAGCATCCAATATCGGTAGCCACCGACGATCTGGACAGCGATGGACACCTGGACTTGGCAGTCGCCAACCATGGCGACCTCTCGGTCTATGGCGACATCTCGGTCCTATTGGGCGCGGGCGATGGGACCTTTGGGGAGGCGAGCGCCTATGAAGCAGGACAGAAGCCTACGTCGGTGGCCATCGATGACTTGGACCATGATGGACACCTGGACCTGGCCGCTGCCGCCTACCGGAGCGGCGTTGCCGTTCTTCTCGGCCACGGCAACGGAACCTTCGAGGAAGCCGCCACCTATGAGGCAGGGGAGGGTTCGCACTCGGTAGCCATCGGCGATCTGGACGACGACGGCCACCCGGACTTGGCGGTCGCCAATTTCCAAGGCGACGACGTCTCCGTGTTTCTCGGTCATGGTGACGGCACCTTTCGGGATGCGGAAAGCTGCGTGGCTGGAAACTGGTTGTGGTTTGTGCTCATCGAAGAGTTGAACGGTGACGGGCGGCTCGATATGGCGGCTGTTTCACAGGTGTCTGACGGCACTGCTACCATCGTTTTTGGTCGCGAGGATGGGAGCTTTCGAAACGCGGCCAACTACGGCGCGGGAACCTGGCCAAGCTCGTCGGCCATCGGGAATTTCGACAGTGACGGGAACCTGGACTTGGCCGTCGTCTACTCCTCGGACCGCCACGCGGTCTCCATCTTTGTCGGCCGAGACGACGGGAGCTTCGAGGAGGCGGCCAGCTACGAGACGGGATCTTCTTCGTTCTCCGTAGCGACAGGAGACTTCGACGAGAACGGCACGCTGGATCTGGCGGTTGCCAACTATTCCAGCGGCGATGTCGCCGTGCTTCTCGGTCGAGACGACGGAACCTTCGAGGAGGCGGTCGCGTATACGGTGGGCGACGATCCGATGTCCGTGGCCGTGGGAGACTTCGACGAAGACGGCAGTATGGACCTGGTGGTCGCCAATCGCCAGAGCAACGACCTCTCCGTTCTTCTTGGCCGTGGCAACGGCACATTTCGGACCGCAGTGCACTACCACGCGGGAGACGGTCCGCTCACAGTGAGCATCGGGGACTTCGACGAGGACGGCAGCCTGGACTTGGCGGTTGCCAACGTCCTTTCCGACGATGTTTCCATCCTCTTGGGGCTCGGTGACGGGACCTTTCACGAAGAACTTCGATTGGAAACGGGAAATGGTCCTCGCGGAGTCGCCATAGGAGATTTCGATGCGGACGAGCATGAGGATCTGGCCATCGCCCACAACGTGAGCGACCACATCGCCGTACTCCTTGGCAATGGGGATGGGACGTTTCGAGAGACCTGTGGATACGGCCCGGGATGCAACTCGAGATCGATTACCATCGGTGATTTGGAGAACGACGCTGATCCAGATCTGGTAGTCACCGACTATTCGGGAGGAGTGTTTGTTCTGCTCAATCGTACT
>CAYTYV010000145.1:0-13325 GCA_964441055.1 uncultured Polyangiaceae bacterium
ATGGCGATAGCGGTCGCGGGCGGCCTTGACCGCCAGCATGATGCTCTCGGTCCCGCCGCTGGTGAAGTTGCCCACCACCTGATCGTCGCCGCCCAAGTGGTGGGCGGCCATGCGCACCACCTCGTTCTCGAAGCGCAAGAGGCTGGGGTAGACGGTGGGGTCGAGCGCGTTCTCGCTGAGGAAGGTCGTGTAGGCGCGCTTGCCCAGCTCCTCGACCTCGCGGCCCGCGTCGAACACGTAGCCCCACGTGCGGCCTGAGCGATAGGGGATGTCCCGTTCGCGGTAGGCCTCCATGAGCTCGAAGATGGCCGCCTCGCTAAGCCCTTGTTGAGGGATCTTCATGTCGCCTTCACCCCTGCTGTGGCGTCTCGCCCCACGGTTCGGTCGGGTGCCCGAAGCCCGCACGGCTCCGAGGGCCCGCGTCTCGGGATACCCGAAGGGCAAGCAGGCGTCCAATGGTGCAAAGCTCGGCAAAGGCGCGCGGCGGTCGGTCAGGCGCACGGCCATCTGGCGGACGCACGCCTTGTGGCGCACTGCCCGCTGGCGGACGCCGTCCAGTCGCGATAGGGTGGCGCCCGCCGCGGCCCCGTCGGCCCGCGCCCGTGTAAGCCGACCGCCGCCGAACGGCCCCCGTCCTCGTCATGCCTGCCGTTGTACTCGAGCTGACGCACCCGCAGAGGAGGCTGTGTGCGGCGCTCGCCGTGGCTGCTGCGACCGCACTGCTGAGCGCTCCAGCCGAGGCGGGCTACACCGAGACCGCGCCCGAGGGCACGATGCTGGTCGACGTGGGCTACATCCATTCTTGGATGATGGGGGCCTACGACAACGATGGGCAGTTCGGAGCGCTGGTGGACGAGATCTGGCGCTACGAGCCAGGCGGCGGGCTGCAGGGCGTGCTCATTCCCGACGTGGAGGCCAACTACTCGTTGGTCATGGTCCAGGCCATGCTCGTCATCCTCGACAACCTGAGCTTCGGCCTGGGCGTGCCGATCGTGGCCAACACCTCGGTGAGGGCCGACTTCGAGTGGACATCGGGCGACTACCAGTGGTCGCTGGGACGGCCCTACAGCGACGAGGACTTCTGGCAGTGGGCGGGCAGCATGGGCCAGCCCAAGCCCGAGACCTGGTCGGGCAATGACGGCACGCTGTCGCAGATCGTGCTCGGCACGCGCCTTCGCTGGACGGACTGGATCGATGTGCTGCCGCAGGCTGGCTGGCACAGCGCCGTGATGGTCATGATGGGCTACCCGACCGGTAGCCCGCCCGATCCCGAGCAGGTCCTGGCGGCGGGCACCACCCTCTGGGACCTGCAGGCGCAGGGCGATCTGGCCTTTCACCTGGGGGTGGACAAGACCTTCGCCGACGAGCTGGACGACCGGCTGCGGCTGGGGCTCGATCTGTTCTACGAGGTGTTCCTGCCCCAGCGCCGCACGACGCCGCGGGGAGAGATCCACCCGCTGCTGCTCAACTACGCGCCCTACGTGGGCCCGTCGTACAAGATCGATCCGGGCGACTTCACGGGCCTGTCCATCCAGGCCGACGTGGTTCCCTACCGCGGGCCCGACGACGCGACCGGGCTCACCGACGGCGACGAGGAGGCGGCGGCCGCTCTGCCGCCCGTGCTGTCGGTCGCGCTGCGCTACACCTACACCTACATGCTGCAGTCGGATTGGACCTCCGAGTCCGAGCTGTGGGACTGGGACCGCGAGAAGCGCTGGCGGCCGGGCTACAAGAACATCCTGACCGGTCGGCTCAACATCGGCCTGTACCGCTTCGGCGTGCCGCTCGGGCTGTACGCCCAGGGACGCACGGTCTCGCTGCTGCCCGGCAAGAACACGCCCGCGGCCGAGGTGCTGAGCGTGGGCGTGCAGGCTCCCGTTCCGCTGTGGTGAGGCGCAGCCCGGGGCGCGGGGCTCGGTCCTGTGCCGTCCTCTGCCATCAGGGCGTGCGCGGGACCCAGATCGCCTCGGGTCGAACCACGAAACCGCGCTTGGGCCAGGTGCGGTGCCGATCGAGGGGGATGAACAGCGGCTGCTTGAACCGGTACTCCTGGCGGATGGCATGGCGCACGGCGGGCGCCAACATCGAGTCGCCGCGGCCGACGACGATGCTGCCGAAGCGGTGCTGTCGGACGGCGGCCACCATCTCGTCGCGCAGCGAGCGGACCAGCTCGGGTGGGCCGGCCTTGAAGATGTCGGCGATGGCCATGGTGTGGGCGTGCACGGGCGCATGACCCGCGCGAAAGCCGTAAAAGCCGGTAGACGGGATCCACAGCTCGGCGGGCGCGGTGCGGAGCATGGCGAGCATCTGCTGGCCCGCGCGCACATCGTCGCGCGTGGGAAGGGCGTGCAGCGGGTCGTACTGCAGAAGCCGCAGCTGGAGAACGAGGCCCAAGGCGGCAAGATAGCCCACCGCTGGCAGGCCTCGCCGATCGCGGCTCGCCCGCCTGAGCCACGCCGCGCCCAAGCCAGTGGCCACCGCGAGGCTGGCGTAGCCTGGCATGAACACGTTGATGTAGCCGTCGCGGTGCAGAATGCCGAGGTAGGAGCTTCCCATGGCAACGGCGATCCAGAGCAGGTAGAAGACCCAGCGGCTGCGGCCGAGCCGGTAGATGGCGGGCGTCGAGAGCGCCAAAAAGGCCCACAGGACCATGACCGAGGCGCGGCCGACGAACTCGCCAGCCAGCCGCCGCCACAGCGGCCACAGTAACTCGTGCTGCGCGGGCACCCAGAAGACGTAGTAGCTGAACCAGCCGTCGGTGAGGCGGTCCGCCAAGAGCACGTAGCCCAGCACCAGCACGGCATAGGTGGCGGTCAGGATGGCGCCCTGGCGGCGCGAGCAGAGCCAAGCGTACGCCAGCGCGGGCAGCGCCAAGGCCAGCATGGTCTGCTTGGTCGCGAAGGCGCAAAACAGCAGCAGCCCCGCGAGGGCAGCATGGCGGCCAGACTTGCCGAAGCGCGCGAGCCACAGCCCGCCGAGCAGCAGGGCCAGGGCCAAGGAGTCGGGTCGGGCGATGTCGAGCCAGAAGCCGCTAAGCTCGTAGGTGGCGGCGAACAGACCAGCGGCGATGATGCCGCCCAGCCGGTCGCCAGTCTCCCGCCGTACGAAGGAGTAGAGCAGGGCGAGGCAGGCAATGGCCGATAGGCAGGAGACGGCGCGCGCGAGCGCGAAGCTCGGCCCGAAGACGAGCCCGAGCGCGGCGCAGGCGTAGTAGTACAGCGGCGTGTAGAGGTAGGGCGTGAAATCGAGCGAGGGGCGGCGATAGAGCGGCTCGCCCGCGAGCACCGTGCGCACGTGGTCGAGCACGCCGCCCTCCATCCACTCGAGCTCGAAGGGATAGACCAGGCGCGGACCGGCCACGTAGCCCAAGACGGCCACGGCGCCGAGGGCCATCCCCAGCACCACGGCCCATAAAAGCCCCTCGAGCAGCGAGCCCGAGCCCCAGTCGCGCAGCGCCGCAGCCCATCGCGCCCAGCGGCGGCCCTTGGTCGCGGGCGAAGCTTGAAGAGGGGGCGGGCGGGGCATGGCGTGAGGCAAGGGGAGGGCAGCGCGGAGCGTCGGTCAGCTTAGCCCGGATTGGTCACTGCGTCGCCTCAAGCACCAACTCATAACCGTGCCGACACAAGGAGGTGTCTCATCGGTGTCACAGTGGCATCCAGCGACCGGAAAGACGGCCGAAAGCGCTGATGCAACCCAAAGCCCCAAGGGTAGGCTGCAAGTCCGCGGCGTGACCGCGCCATTTCCGAACGAGTGCTTGGTGGCCACGTCGGCCGCAACGGTAGCGTCAGCGATGTCGTCCTTGAAGTTGAACCTGGAGAACGGGTCGTTCGGGTTGAAGGCTCGAGTAGTAGTGGTTGGAATGGTCCTATGGCGTAGTGGCCTGTCAAGCAGCTCTTGAGGGCCTCCAGGTGGTTGCCAGGAGGCACCCGCATGTCGTCGAGGCTCGGCTCGGTGGTTCGTCAACACCCCAAGGTCAGGGGCAGGTGCCGCGGAGGGTGAAGGCGTCGGCTGGGCTGCCGTCCGTGAATACGGCCTGGCCGCAGGCGTTGGGCCCGTCGATGGTGATCTTCAGGTAGTGACGGGCGCTGCGGGCGGCGGCGAGCCAGCCAGCTATCGGGAAGCCGATACCGCTTGTCGGATCTTCTTGTGGCGTCTCGTATAGGTCGGCGCCGCCACCACCAGTGACGATGTAGGTGATCCCGTGATCGGCGTCTGCGTTGAACTCGATGGTCGGAAACCGGAAGCCCTCGGGCACCGGGCTCGGCGCCGTGCCGCCCATGCGTAGACCGTCGACCGAGATCGAGCGCTCATAGAAATGGTTGTGGCTGTTGAAAACAGCAGCGACCTTGCCGTGGTTCGTGCCGTCGGGTTTTTCGAAAAGCGGAACGAGCGTGTTCACTTGATATTCGCTCGTCGGGTGGCCGTCGTCGGCAGGCGGCGCGGAAAGCAGAGGGGCGTGATGGAAGATGAGCACGTGGTCGATGGTGTCGTTGTCCGAGGCCTCGCGTAGCTGCGTGCTGAGCCAGGTCCACGCGGCGCTGCCGTCTTGCAGGCAGCAGGCCTCGTCCGCGCTGCAGCTGCGACATCCGGTCGGGCTGCACCACGGATCCGTGCCAGGCGGCGCACCGCCCGGATCGGGCGGGCAGTCCTCGCCCGGATCGGGCTGCCAGCTGATGCAACAGCCCGAGTCGTCGAAGTGGATCAGCTTCATCGAGATGAAGCGGACGTTGTGGTAGTCGAAGCGAACCATCTGCTCCGGCCCGACGTGCATCTCGCCAGCCGTGGGCAGCGGGAAGAAGCGCTGGTAGAGCGCGGCGTCCGGACACCGTATACAATGGTTGTGCTCGTACTCGTGGTTGCCCGGCACGGTGTAGATCGGCAACTGCCCCAGCAGGGGTCCGGCTGGCGTGAAGAAGTTGTAGCGCCAATAGTCGAGCTCGCAGCCGCAGTAGGCGAAATCTCCGCCGTCGAACACGAAGGACGCGGGGGAGCTACCGGTACTGCGATCTGCCTGCAGGCGCGTCTGCATCGCGGCAACCACTTCCTGGTGGTCGGCGTTGACTACTGGGGTCCGGTCCGGCTCTGGGAAGCGCGCGCGGTTGTCGCCATACACGAAGAACGAAAAGGCATCGCCGTCCGTTCCGGGGGCCGTGAAGTCACGGTCATCACTACAGTAAAGCTGCTGCCCGATGCGCACGCCATAACAGAGGCGGCGGGTCGTCGAGGCGGCCGGGTACGAGATGTTGGCGCGGTACAAGAACAGATCCGTGGGCTCGCCCGGTGTGGGGCTCACGACGAACCGCTCCGCGCCATTGAGCAGCGCGGCGGTACATCCTTCCGTCCCGCGCGCGGCAACGCGGACCTCCATCGCCGTTTGGGACGTAGTGGTCGCGAACGCGATTTCGGCAGCCGTAGTTGTGACGTTGTGCAGATAAGGAGTGATGGAGAAGATGTCTCCCGCCTCGACTGCGGCGCATGTCTGCGGTGGCCCCGCATCGCTCTCCGCATTGTCCTCGGCGCAGCCGAGCGCGCTGATCAGCGGCGCAGCCAGCAGCCATCTACATCTCATCTAGGCCTCCGCGTTCCGCGTCGGACATCCTGATGTCCGACGTGCCCATGCAAGTCAGCTCGCATGATGGTGGAGGCACCGCAACGCTGGAAACGAAAAAATTCTCGGCGGTAGTGCTACGGTCTCGGCTCTGCGGCTATCATCGCCGCCGTGACCGAGCCCGAAAATGGCCCGCGCGAAGGGTTGCGGTGGGCGCTCGAGGACGCCGTCGACGAGGGGCAAGAGTCCTGGCGGGGCATTGTCCGCCAGGGCGCCATCGTCGCGCTAGTGGCCGCGGCTGTGTGGGGCCTGACCAGTGCGGTGCGCTGGCTATGCGAGCTCGGCCTCGAGGCTCTGTTCGGGCTGTTCGAGCGGCCGGATGCGGGCTGGGCCGTGCTGGTGCTGTTGGCGGCGCTGGTGGTGGGGGGGCTCGTTCGGGCGGTGATCACGCGTCATCCGAGCTGGCAGCCCGCTATCGGCGACGCCATCGAGCACTCGATGGCGAGCTTTCACGTCACCCACCGCAAGCACACCGAGCAGCCCACGCCACGGCATGAGCAGCCAGCGCTCGGGCTGGCGGCCAAGCGCTCGCTGACGACGGTGCTGACCCTGGGAACCGGCGGCAGCGGCGGCTTGGAGGGGCCAGCGGTGATGCTGGGCGAGACGCTTGGCGCCTGGCTGTCGCGACTTTGCCGAACGCGCAGTGCCCACGAGCTGCGCATCTACCAGATGGCCGGGATCGCCGCGGGGATCAGCACCTTGCTGGACGCTCCTTTTGCCGCCGCCATCTTTGCCGCGGAGATCGCCTACAGCGCGGCCTTCGTGTATCGGCTGCTGGCCTACGGTCTGCTAGCGGGCGTGGTGGCGTACGCGCTGAACAACCACGTGCTGGCGATGGGGCCGCTGTTTTCCGCGCCTGGCGTCCCCCTCGTGCACACCTACTCCCTGGCCGAGTACGGCGGCGTCGCGCTCGTGGCCATCCTGATCTCTGCGCCCGCGGCCATCCTGATGACGCGGCTGCTCAAGGCTTGTGAGCATTTCTTTCGGCTCTGTCCTGCCCTGCTGCGGGCACCGCTGGGCGCGCTGCTCACGGGCCTAGTGGCCGCGGCGGGCTGGTGGTGGGCGGACATCGAGCCGCGACACGTGCTGGGCATGGGCGAACGGACCATACGGGAGATCCTGGACGCAAGCGGACCCGCGGCGCTCCGATCCTGGTGGGCGCTGTGCGCGATCGTAGTGCTGCGGGCGATCACCACCGCCCTGACCCTACGCTCTGGCGGTAGCGTGGGAACCTTGGTCCCGGCCATGTTTCTCGGGGGCGTGGGCGGCGCGGCAGCCTACTTCGGCCTGGCCCAGCTGGGGATCGAGCTGGGACCGTACCCGGCCATCGCCGTGGTTGCGGGGATCGCCGCTGGACTGACGGCCGTGGCACACGTGCCGCTGGCATCCGTCGCCCTGGTGCTGGAGGTTTTTGGCGCGGGCTTTGGGCCACCAGCCGTGGTGGCCTGCGCGGTTTGCCACATCTCGTACTCGCGCTTTCGGCTCTACGGGCGCTGAGCAGCGGAGCCGCGGAGGTGCCGACTCACAGGGCCATGATGAGCGGCCAGAGCGCGATCTCCCAGACGGCGATGGCCACGGCGATGAGCGCGACAAAGCCCAGCACGGTCCACAGCCAGAAGTGCGGCCGGTCGGTGGACCGACCGGGCACGTTCATCAGCCGGTCGCAGACAAGCAGGTTGCCCACCCGCCGCACGTGAGCGACGGCATAGCAGGCCGTCGAAGCCATGCAGGCGCTGCGAGCGCGACCGAGCACGCGGCAGCTCAGCTTGGCGCCGAGCCGCTGGCTCTGCTCGTACAGGGCCACGCTGCCGTCCGCCTCGAGGCGCAACAGCACCGCCAGCCAGCCCGCACCCTGACCGTGCCACACGGCCGATGACAAGGTGGTCGCGGGGAAGTTGCGGGGCGGCTCGAGCGAGGGCACCAGCGGCAGCACGATGCCCTTGCCGCGGCCGCCCAGCCCCATCAAGGCGGCCATCCAGAACACCCCCAGGCCGACCATGCCGACGCCACAGCAGCCGACGGCGAGCTGTCCCACGACGAACACGCCGCGAGCGAGCTGCCCCACGGCGATGACGCCCGTGGCCATCTGCCCGATGGCCACGTAGCCGGTCGCGACCTGGCCGATGGCGATGACCCCATGAGCCTCTTGGCCCGCATCGAAAAAGGGCAGCATTCGCTCAGGGTAGTCGCTCGGGGGCGGCCTGCCCAGCTGCTTGTGGGCTGCTTGTGGGCTAGCGCCCCCTGCCCACGAGGCCGCGCACGCGCTATGCTGGCGGCGTGTCTCAGGCCGCCCCACGAGTCGTAGCGCTTCGCGATGCCGTTCCCATCTGCGGCCGCTGCGGCGTCATCGCGCCCCGCGAGCAGCAGCGCTGTGAGCTGTGCGAGCAGCCGCTGCCCGCCAAGCGGGCGGCTGCGCCCATCGGTCCTGGGCCGCTTTTCTGGGTGGCGGTGCGCTGCCGCTTTCAGTGCCGCTCTTGCGGGTTTCTCTCGCCGCTGGACGCCCTGGATCTGGACGGCAGCGTGGAGTGCGCGCAGTGCGGTCTTCGACAGCACTTCCACGTGCCTAGTTGGACCGAGGCGCTCGGCTTTGCCCACGCGGTCGGCGATCTGGCCTTCCCGCCGCCCGAGGGGCGGCACCCCCATCCCGCGGTGTGGATCGGCGAGGACAACCCGCATGCCGAGGTGGGGCTGCGCCAGGCCTTTGCCGAGCATCGCCAGTCGGGCACCGAAGTGGCCCAGGGCGTCACCGTCACGCGCTC
This sequence comes from uncultured Polyangiaceae bacterium, assembly GCA_964441055.1. Classification (GTDB taxonomy): domain Bacteria; phylum Myxococcota_A; class Polyangia; order Polyangiales; family Polyangiaceae; genus JACQWT01. Next base: position 8,368 of record CAYTYV010000145.1, read on the forward strand.
GCTGCTGATGGAGGCGGCGCCCGGCCATCCGGTTTGCCTCCAATGCGCCAAGCCCTTGGAGCTTCGTCAAGACCAGGCGGGGCGCGCCATCCACAGCCACTGCCCCGAGTGCGACGAGCAGGCGAGCTATGCGCTGCCCCAAGGCGCCACCAAGCTCTACTCTCCGCTCGGCGCCGTGGTCGGGGCAGAGCATCGCACCGACAAGCCGCGCGCCCGGCTGGAGACCACCGCGGGCGGGCCGACCGCGCTCAAGTGCCCGAACTGCGGCGCGGCGCTACCGGCTGGGCGCGATCGGCTCATCGCCTGCTCGTTCTGCAAGACCGCCTCTTGGATCCCTGCTCAGGCGGTGGTGCGCGAGTCGGGCGAGACGCCCGAGCCCACCGTCTTCTGGCTGGGCTTTGTCGGTCCGTCGCCACGGCGGATCGAGCTCCAGCAGGGCGCTGCCTGGCAGCCGCCCCCGGCTCCGATCCTCAAAAAGGGCGGCAAGCTCGGCAAGCTCGGCGCGGCGGCGCACGGGCCCTTGGAGCAGGCCCCCAAGCGCCCTGGGGTTCACGGCGCCCAGCTCGCGCTCTCGCTGCTGCTGCCCCTGCTGGCCCTGGGCCTGGCCTTTGCGGTCACCTTGCTGTTTCGCCTGCTCTGAATCGAGGCGCGATCGAGCTATCCGCCCCGGGCGCGTCCGCTCATACGCCAGCGATGATCCGGGCCATGGCGAGCAGCAGCTCCAGCAGCCAGCCGCTGGGCACCATGATGATCGACGAGCCGAAGACGATGACCGCCAGCAGCAGGAAGGTGGCATAGCGGCGCACCTGCAACCACTTGTCCTCCAGATGTCGCGGGATGAAGCGGTCGACGATGCGGCTGCCGTCGAGCGGAGGAATGGGCAGCAGGTTGAACACCGCCAGGGTCACGTTGAGCTGAATGAGCGGGAACAGGATGGTGCTGAGCAAGCCCTCACGGCCCATAAGCCCGGGGGCGAAGCGAAAGAGCAGGCCCAGCACGATGGTGGCGACCACGGCCAGGGCGATGTTGGACGCGGGCCCAGCCGCAGCCGTCAGCATCATGCCCGTGCGCATGGAGACCCCGCGCCCGAACCGCATGGGGTTGACGGGCACGGGCTTGGCCCAGCCAAAGGGCACGCCGAGCAGCGGCAGCAAAATCGTCCCGATGAGATCGATGTGAGCCAGCGGGTTCAGGGTCAGTCGGCCTTCGCGCGCAGCCGTGTCGTCGCCCAGGCGGTAGGCCGAGGCGGCGTGGGCCCACTCGTGGATGGACAGCGAGGGCACGAGCAAGAGCAACAGGATGACGCGTCCGAGAATCCACTGGTCCATTCGCTCAACTCCGTTTGCGCCTGCCCTGGCTGACTCAATCGTCCAGGTGGATTGCGGCGCTCAGCGCGGCGGCCGTATAGGTGATGTTGGGGATGTCGCCCAAGCGCAGCATGTAGCCGAACTGGCCGTCCAACCCGAGCGTGGCCTGGTCCAGCACCACGTGCAGGCCCCAGGTGAGTCGTGGGTTGAGCAGCGAGAAGACGGCTCGCTCCTGCAGCGTGTCCACGCCGAAGAGGGTGAACCCGAATCCCGCCGAAGCGTGCAGCATCCCCGGAGGGAAGCTCAGGCGTGGCTCGATGGTGAAGGCCTCGAGCAGGTAGGCCGCTCGTTCGAAGTCGCCCACGCCGAGGTTCATGCCCAGGTCGATGCCGCCCCATGGTCCCGACGAGCTCCAGCGCGGCGAGACCACCATCAGCCCGTCGGGGGCCTCGGCGGGCCAGCTCTCGCCCAGGATGAACCAGTAGCCGATGCGGTGGCCGACCGTCGTGATGGTGGGCGGCTCGCCCCCTTCGTCGCAGGCCCAGCGTTCCTCAGGGGCGACGGCGATGACCATGGCAGCGGCATTGCCGGGTTGGGCGGCTTCCGGCGGCGGGGCATCCGTCGGGGCGGCAACGGTCACGGGGCGCTCGGGCGGCGGCGGGGGCGGCAGGCTCGGCGCTGGGGATGGCGTTTCCTCCGCGGACTCGGGCGGGCCGAAGTCCATGTCTTGTGCGTGCACCGCGGCTGGCGCCGTGGCCCACGCCGTCAGCGCGGCCGACAGCACGAAGGCGCGCGCGCGGCTCATGGCGCCTCCTTTGCGGCGCTCGGCTCGTTCCACCAAGGCACCAGGCCGATGGTGACGGCCGCGGTGATCATCTGGAAGTCGGGGTCGTCGGTGAGCCGGAAGGCTCGGCCCAGGTTCATCTCCGTGCGCACCATGATGGGGTCGGCCGCGATCTCGATGCCAGCGGTGCCGCGGGGGTTGAAGATGGATCCCAAGGGCTCGTCGCCGAGGTGGTCGATACCCACCCAGGCCGCGGAAAAGCCGCCGTAGAGCATCAGCGGCCCGATGCCGATGCCCTGATGGACGCCGAACTGAAGCAGCTCGAGAAACCAGTCGTCCAGCTCGGGACCGACCAGCGACAGCTGGAAGGGGCTGCCCGAGACCAGTAGGGCAGTCCCGGACGTCCGCAGGGTGGCGCCCGCGCGCACGCCCATCAGCAGGCCGTCCCAGCGGACCTCGGGTTGCTCGACCAGCGATAGCCGGGTGTAGCCCAGGTTCAGCCCGAAAAAGGCGTCCGCGCCCTCAGCGGGAGCCAGGCCTGCGGGCCGGGGAGAGTCCTCGCAGCCGACGGTTGGCGGAGGCGTCGCCCACACGGGCATCGCGGCAAGCCAGGCCGCCACGCCCACGCCGAGCGCCCTGGCTGACCGCGGACCGATCATGGCGCTAGCACAGTCGCTTCCGAGCGTGCCGTCAAGCGATGGCACGAGGCCGCGACGCAAGCGCCTGGCCCGGCTCGAGCGCCGTCGCGGCAAGCCCGGGCTGCGGCACCCCATAAATCCGCCGATGGGGCGCGAGGTCGGCTACAATACCCGCATGCGCGTTGGCGTCCTTGTCGTTGCCGCTGCGATCGCAGCCTCGGCCGGCTGTGCGACCGGCTCGCAGGAGGATGATCTGCTCATCGGGGCAGGCGCGGCAGACGCAGGCGGTCTTACTGGCGGCATCGGCGGCATGGCGACTGGCGGTGCAGCTGGCGCAGGAGGCCAAGGCGGTCAAGGCGGTCAGGGCGGCACGGGACAAGGCGGCACGGGGCAAGGCGCTCAAGGCGGCAGCGGCAACGCGGGTGGGGGCGGCAGCGGCGGCGGACCGAGCTGCGACTACGACCACACCAACACCTGTCCCGGCGCCGAGGGCTTGGGCTCGGTCCCAGGAGACGACGGCGGCTCGCCCGTGGTGACGCACGGCCAGACCTCGAGGTGGTTCGTGATCCTCATCGAGGAGACGGTCGGTTCGATTTTCGAGGAGGATCTGAGCTACACCGTGGAGCTCACCTCCCCCTCGGGCATGGACTGGGATCTGTACGTGCTCGAGGGGCCGGAGGACGGCGATCCCGACTGCAACGCCACCCCGCAGCAGGGCCAGGAGGTCGGCAACTGGGAGAGCGTCTACAATAGCTGGGACGACGATCAGCCGCTCGGTGGCGAGGACGACAGCAAGTACCTGTGCATCGAGGTGCGGTACGAATCCGGTAGCCTTTGCGGCGACGAGGCCGAGTGGACGCTCACCATTACTGGCAACACCTAGGGTTGCGGTGCGCCGCCTGCATCGCGGCAGCCATGGGCGGGCTCGGCCTGCTCGGGGCGATGCCAGCAAGCGCGCAGGAGCCTCCGAGCCCGTCTGAGCCCGGGTCAACCGGGGAGACTTTCTCGGCGCCGACCATGGTTGCTGCTCGCCCGCCAGGCTCAAGCGACTGGAGCTGTCCGGCTCCTGCAGCCGATGACGAGCGCGCCCGCGGGCAGGCCGAGCTGCTGCGCCAAGAGGCCGCCAACCACTACCGCGAGGGCCGCTTCGAGGAGGCGGCCCAGGCCTTGCGGCGCGCGCACGAGCTGTGGCCCACGCTGGCCGATCTGCGCGACCTAGGCCGCATCGAGCTCGAGCAAGGCCGCCAGGGCGCAGCGCGCACCGCCTGGGAGCGCTACCTCGGTTGCGCCCCGGACGGGCCCGACAGCATCGACCTGGCCGCCACCGAGCGAGCGCTGGCAGAGCTGCGCGCCACCACCGTGCGACTGACCATCGCCCTCGGCATTCCCAGGCTGACCATTCAGATCGACGGGCAGACCGTTGCCACCACCCCGTGGGCCGAGCCCGTGTTCGTCGACGGAGGCGATCGCCGAGTAACGATCCAGGGGCCGGCTGGCCTGGAGAAGGTCGCCTACATGTACCTCGAGCCGGGAAGCGAGCTCGAGCTGACGCTGGACCGCATCAACAACCCGCCACGCCTCGATCCCTGCGCGGTCCCGCCTGGCTGCATCGATCCGCCCCCGCCGCCCTCGTCGGAGCCGAGCGTTGCGCTGGTGGTCTCGGGCGGGCCCTTCATGCTGCGCCAGACCTCCAGCGACAAGGCCAGGTCCTTCGTGGGCGGCTTTGCGGCCGTGGGCGCGCACATCGGGCTTTCGCGCACGCTCGGCGTACGACTGAGCGGCTTCGTGGCTCCCTCGGGCGGACCGCGCGGCTTTGCGGCGCCCATTGGGGGCACCACCACCGCGGTGCTCGGGCTGAGCGAGATGCTGGCCGTGGCGAGCAGCCTGTCGGCAGGGTATCTGGTGGCCCCTGAGCCCGGACGCGCGCGGCGCGGCTCGTTCGAGCCTACCTCGTCCTTTTTCCTGCTCCCGGAGCTCTCGCCGCTGATGGTGCGCTCTGGCAGCTTCGACGGCGGGCTTCGCATCGGTACGCTGCTGTCGGGTCAAGGGGACCGCGTTGGTGATCGCTTCGGCCTTACGGGCGTGACGGTCGCTGGGTGGGCTGCGTTTCGGTTCGGCTCGGAGGACGACGGACAATGGCGCGACTTCGATTGACCCCGCCATGGATCGGCGGCGCGGCCGCCCTGCGAGGCATCGTCGGCTCGGCCTGCTTGCTCTGCTGGGCCTGGC
>CAYTYV010000146.1:0-13316 GCA_964441055.1 uncultured Polyangiaceae bacterium
ATGGGGGCTCCGGTCGTCGCTGCGCTCCTTCCTCTGCCCCCAAACCCCCGCAGGGGTCTCTGGAAGACTAGCTCGACTCATTTCCAACGATATTCAACGAACCCTTTCTTCAAGGACGCAAGCTGAGGGAGAGATGACCAAGATCGCCGAGAACATCACCGAGCTGGTGGGTGCCACCCCGCTCGTGCGCCTGGGTCGGCTGGGCCGCGGGCTGCCCGCAACCGTGGTCGCCAAGCTGGAGTCGTTCAACCCCTGCTGCAGCGTCAAGGACCGCATCGGCCTGAGCATGATCGAAGCCGCCGAGCGGAACGGCACGCTGACGCCAGATACCACGCTGGTGGAGCCGACCAGCGGCAATACCGGTATAGGGCTTGCCTTCGTGTGCGCGGCCAAGGGCTACCGGCTGACCCTGGTCATGCCCGAGACCATGAGCGTCGAGCGGCGCAAGCTGCTCAAGGCCCTGGGAGCCGAGCTGGTGCTCACGCCGGGTAGCGAGGGCATGCCAGGGGCGATTCGCCGAGCCACCGAGATGCTCGCCGATGACCCGAGCTTCGTCATGCTGCAGCAGTTCGCCAACCCCGCCAACCCAGCGGTGCACCGCCGCACCACGGCCGAGGAGATCTGGGCCGACACCGACGGCGCGGTGGACGTGGTGGTGGCGGGCGTGGGCACGGGCGGCACGATCACCGGGGTGGCCGAGGTGCTCAAAAAGCGCAAGCCCACGCTGCGGGCGGTGGCGGTCGAGCCGGTAGGCTCGCCCGTGATCTCGGGCGGCAAGCCCGGCCCCCACAAGATCCAGGGCATCGGCGCGGGCTTCGTACCCGAGGTGCTGCGCACCGAGCTGCTCGACGAGATCGTCACGGTCGACGAGCAGGACGCGGGCCAAGTCGCTCGGCGCCTCGCCCGCGAGGAGGGCATCCTGTCCGGCATCTCCTCGGGAGCGGCCGCTTGGGCGGCGCTGGAGCTTGCCCGTCGAGCCGAAAACGAGGGCAAGCTGGTGGTCGTGGTCTTGCCCGACAGCGGCGAGCGCTACCTCAGCACTTGGCTGTTCGGAGACAGCGGTGAGTGATCTTTCGGCATCGACCCCAAAGCCCGATCCGGCCGTCCTGCTAGAGGACGGCTCAGACGGCGTCAGCCTCGAGTCGGTGGTGGACGCGCTGTGCCGCGGCCGCGCGCAACCTCGGGGACCAGCCCGATGGAACGCTTGCGACACGCCGCTACCGTCCCGCATCCGCATCATCGACATGCTCGAGGCGCTGCGATCGGTGCTGTTCCCGGGCTACTTCGGCTTCTCCGAGCCGAGCCCGGCTGGCATCCGCTTCCACATGGGAGCAACGTTGGACCGGGTGCTGGCAGCGCTGCGCGAGCAGGTCAAGCGGGGGCTATGCTTCACCTGTGAGCGCAGCGAGCCCGCCGAGGGCTGCGAAGAGCGCGCCCTGGACATCACCCGCGCCTTTCTCGCCACCCTGCCCAGCGTGCGCCAACAGCTTCAGGCGGACGTGCAAGCCGCCTTTGAGGGCGATCCCGCCGCGACCAGCGGCGACGAGGCCATCTTCTGCTACCCCGGCATCCTCGCGCTGACCAATCATCGGCTGGCCCATGAGCTGCATCGGCTGGCAGTGCCGCTCATCCCTCGCATCATCAACGAGCACGCCCATAGCATCACTGGCATCGACATCCATCCGGGGGCCGAGATCGGACCAGGGCTGTTCATCGATCACGGCACGGGCGTGGTCATCGGGGAGACCAGCGTCATCGGCAGCCGCGTGCGCATCTACCAGGGCGTGACCCTGGGCGCCAAGAGCTTTCCCCTCGACGAGCAGGGCAATCCCGTCAAGGGGGTCGCTCGGCACCCCATCGTCGAGGACGACGTCATCATGTATGCAGGCGCCACCATTTTGGGACGCGTGGTCGTGGGCAAGGGCTCGGTCATCGGCGGCAACGTGTGGCTGCTCCGCAGCGTGCCGCCTCACAGCCGCATCGTTCAGTCGCCCGCCCGCCAGGAGACCTTCGTCCACGGCGCTGGGATCTGAGGGCGCGCCCCGCTCTCAGCTGTCAGCCCGGCCTCGGCTAGGCCCAGGCCGCACGGATTCGGTAAGCGGTGCGACCTTGGTGCGGCAGCGCACGGAAAGGCGCTGGCGGGCGCTCGACAGCAGCGCGTCGGCGACCTGGCTGTCATGGCGCGCCGACTCTGGCTCGGTGCTGGAGGTGTCGGCCACGGCGCAGCCGACTCGCAGCGAGACCGCGACCGCTTTGTCGACCGCGCCTGAACGCGGCGTCTCCAGCCGCATGTGGTTGGCGAGGCGACGAGCCACGGCCTTGGCCCCCCGGCCGTCGGTAACGGGCAGCAGCACCACCACCTCGTCGTCCACGCGGCACGCGACGTCGTAGCAGCGGCACGTCTCGCTCAGCCGCGCGGCCAGCCAGCGCAGCAGGTCGTCGAAGCCCGCCGCGCCGAGCGCCTCGCGGAGCGGCTCGAGATCCTGGATCTGCACGACCACGACGGCCACCGACCCTCCGAAACGCCGACTGCGCTCGACCTCGGCCCAGGCGCACCGCTGAAAGAATCCCCGACCGTACAGGCCGGTCACCTCGTCGCGATCGCTCAGCAGCTGGTGGACGCTGAGCCGGTCGACCTGCTGCTGCAACCACCCCACCTGCTCACGCAGGTTCTGGCTCGAGTCTGGTCCCGTGCCTGTCACTGTCTCTACCTCCCTCGCGCCAACGACCTTCCCACCCGGGGTCGGTGCCGCTCGCAACCGCTCTGGCAGCCGAGCACGCAACGCCAATCTCATAGCACGTGGGGCCCAGCGAACCACGACGATTGCTCGCCGTCGATTCGCCTACCGCCTCCTCGCCGGGCCATCGTCGGCCGCCCGAGCCAGCAGATCTGAACGGGCGTGCAGCCTGCGCACCGCCGCCGCCCGCCTTAGAAAAAACCCCCGGCCTCGTGGCGTCGCCGTGCGCTTCGCGATATCGTGCGCAGCCTCTCAACAGCGAACTGCGGCCTCGACGCCGCGCAGAGGATCGTGGAAGAAATCGTCTTCGAAGAGGCGCAAGCGCGGGTGGGCACGGTGGCGCGCAAGTGGACGCTGGACCGGCTCATCGCCGTCGGCGGCATGGCAGCGGTCTACGCGGCCACTCATCGCAACGGCCACCGCGTCGCCGTCAAAGTGCTGCACTCGCCCTACGCAGCCATGGCGGAAGCCAAGGAGCGGTTCATGCGCGAGGGCTACGTGGCCAACAAGGTCGGCCATCCGGGTGCTCTCGCCGTGAACGACGACGACGAGCTGGACGACGGCACGCCGTTTCTCGTCATGGAGCTACTGTCGGGCATCTCGCTGGAGGAGCGGCTCGACCGCAAGCCGCCGCTGTCCGTCGCCGAGCTCCTCATCGTTGCCGACCACATCTTGGACGTGCTCGGCGCAGCGCATGGGCGCGGCATCGTGCATCGCGACATCAAACCGGCCAACGTGTTTCTGACCCAAGAAGGCGCGGTCATGCTGCTCGATTTCGGGCTGGCTCGCGTGCTCGACGGTCCGGCCCAGTGGAGCCTGACGCGCACGGGCACGGTCATCGGCACGGCCAGCTACATGTCGCCCGAGCAGGCGCGTGGCAAGAGCGGCGACATCGATCACCGCAGCGACATCTACGCGGTCGGAGCGCTCATCTTCCGCGCCCTATCCGGCCGCAACGTGCACGAGGCGGACACGCCTGTCGACCGCATGCTCGCGGCCATGAGCCAACCCGCGCGCTCGCTCGCAGACGTGACCGAGAGGGCGGCGCCCGAGCTCATCGCGCTGGTGGACGGCGCGCTGGCCTTCGACCGCAACGAGCGCTGGGCCGACGCCGAGGCGATGCGGAAGGCGCTCCGCAAGGCCTACCTAGTCTACACGCGTCGGCCCAGCTCGACGCCTCGGTCCGCCGACCGCGCAGCGGCCGCCAAGGCCGGCCCGAGCGGGCTCGACGCGGCGCCCACAGGCGAGACCATCCAGGTCGACCTGGACGACGACAACAGCGAAACCAGGCGCTGACTCGGCGTGCGCAAGCCCAAAACACGAAGCCCCGCACCTAGGTGCGAGGCTTCGCGGTCGCAGCGGTTGTAAGCCGAGTTCTGTAGCGCGTGCAGGTCGCCCCGCATGCGCTGGCGATCATTCATCTAGGGCCGACGTCACCGCCGACCTCGTGCGGCCTACCCCGAGGCATCGGGCGGGCCGCCCTCTCGTCGACTCGCCCTCGGTAGAGGCCGAGTCGACTGCGCCTCTGTACATGGCCTTGCTCCGGATGGGGTTTGCCGTGCCGCCAACGTTGCCGCTGGCGCGGTGGGCTCTTACTCCACCTTTTCACCCTTGCCTCGGGGACCCCGAAAGGCGAGCCGAGGCGGTTTGTTTTCTGTGGCACTTTCCTTGAGGTTGCCCTCACCGGGCGTTACCCGGCACCCTTGCCCTGCGGAGCTCGGACTTTCCTCTCGCCGACTGGGCTCGACGCTCCAAGGAGGCCGTACCCAACCGGCCAGCGACCGCCTGCCCCGCTGCGACAACGCTAGTGTAATCCCGCCAGGCCGAAGCTGCACGGCAAACAAGGAGCTGCCGCAAAGCCTCGCTGCCCGCGGTTGCCCCCGCCGTTGCGATGGCTATGCTGGGGGCCAACCCCATGACCGACGCGGGCAGCGATCGCTTCGAGGCACTGCTGACGACGGTGGCCGAGCACCATCCGCAGGGAGACCTCGAGCCGATACGCCGCGCCCATGCGCTGCGGCGCAGCCAGCCGCTCGCGCACAAGCGCCGCGACGGCATCGATGCTGACGGTGCCGTGGAATCCGCCTTGGTGTTGGCCCAGATGCGCCTGGACCCGCCCGCGGTTGCTGCCGCGCTGGTCGCTGGGCACGGGCTAGCCGCCGAGCTCGTGGAAGCCGAGTGCGGAGCCGAGGTGTCTCAGCTCGTCGAAGGTGTGAGTCGGCTGGCGCAGATCCGCTGGGACCGCATCGAGGAGGAGGCCGCCGAAACTCTGCGCAAGATGTTCATGGCCATGGCCGCGGACATCCGCGTGGTGCTCGTCGCCTTGGCGCAGCGGCTGCAACAGATGCGCGCGCTCGACGAGCGGCCCCAAGACGAGGCCGACGCCGAGCGCCGCCGCCGACTGGCGCACGAGAACATGGAGGTCTTCGCCCCGCTGGCCAATCGCCTCGGCATCTGGCGGCTCAAGTGGGAGCTCGAAGACCGCTCCTTCCGCGAGCTAGAGCGCGAGACCTACGAGGAGCTTCGTCGCCTGCTCCGCGAACGACAGGACGAGCGCGATGACTTCGTCGCCTCGGTCATCGAGCAGGTGCAACAAAAGCTCGTCGAGCACGGCATCAAGGGCGCGGTGAGCGGCCGACCCAAGCACGCCTACAGCATCTACAAGAAGATGCAGCGCAAAGAGGTCGACTTCGCCCAGATCTACGACGTCGTCGCTTTGCGCATCATCACCGAGGAGCTGGCCGACTGCTACGCGGCTCTGGGAGTCATCCACAGCCTGTGGGTGCCCGTGCCCGGCGAGTTCGACGACTACATCGCGCGGCCCAAGGACAACCTGTATCAATCGCTGCACACCGCGGTGATCGGTCTCGAGGGCAGGCCGCTCGAGGTGCAGATCCGCACCCAGCAGATGCATCACTACGCCGAGCACGGCGTGGCAGCCCACTGGGCCTACAAGGAGAGCCGCAAGCGCGCGCGCGACATCGACCAGCGCTTCACCGTGCTGCGCCAGCTCATGGACTGGGAGCGGGAGGTGACCGATCCTCATCAGTTCGTCGAGTCGCTCAAGACCGACATCTTCGAGGACCAGGTCTACGTGTTCACGCCAGCTGGCGACGTGCTCGATCTGCCCCTGGGCTCGACGCCCATCGACTTCGCCTATCGCATCCACACGGGGGTGGGGCACCGCTGCCGAGGAGCGCGGGCCAACGACCAGATCGTGCCGCTGGACTACCAGCTACAAACCGGCGACCGCGTCGAGATCCTCACGCAGAAGCACGAAGGGCCAAGCCGCGATTGGCTCAACCCGAGCTCGGGCTACCTGCGCACCTCCACTGCGCGTCAGAAGGTGCGCCAGTGGTATCGGGCGCAGAACCAGGACACCGCCATCGCCGAGGGGCGCGAGCTGGTGGAGCGGGAGCTCGGGCGCTTGGACCTACGGCACACCACCGTCGACGACGTCGCCGCCCAGCTGAAATACGCCTCGACCGACGATCTCTACGCCGCCGTCGGCCACGGCAATCGCAGCGCGCAGTCGGTCGGCTCCTCCGCCCTGGCGCTCGAACGGGCCAAGGCGCCGCCCGAGGAGCCGCCCGTGCCGTCATCGGCGCCCGAGCCGAGCCGCAAGCGGCTGACCAGCGGCCTATCGCTCGACGGCGTGGACGACATCCTGGGCAAGCGCGCCCGTTGCTGCAGCCCCATGCCCGGCGATGCGGTGGTGGGCTACGTAAGCCGCGGCCGAGGGATCACGATCCACCGACGCGACTGCTCCCACGTCGTGGGCCACACCGAGCCCGAGCGGCTGGTGGACATCGATTGGGGGCCGCGAGCGGCCGAGACCTACGCGGTCGACGTGCAGATCCGTGCGCACGATCGGCCGGGCCTGCTGCGCGATTTGTCGGCCTTGGTCTCCCAGAGCGGGGTCAACATGACCGCGGCGCGGGCCCGAGCGAACAACAAGGACGGCAGCGCCTGGATCAAGCTGTCGCTGGAACTCGGCAGCGCCGAGCAGGTGGTCGGCGTGATCACCAAGATCGCCCAGGTGCCCGACGTGCTCGAGGTGCGGCGGCTCGGGCGCTAGCGCGCTCGCGGGCGCACCAAGGCGCCGTCCCGCGGCACGGTCTTGCGCCGCGGGCCCGAGGGCACCTCGAGCCCCTGCCTATCGCTACCGAGCGCTACCAGCGATTGCGGCGATTGCCTCGTCGGCTGCCGCCTCCGCTGCGACGGCGGCGATTATCGCCGCCGCCTCCTCCTCCGCCACCTTCGCCTGGAAAGCTCCGGGGGCGCGGCGCGCGCTCCTGGGCTTCGTTGACCCGGACATTGCGGCCATCCAGCTCGGCCCCGTCCATCTCGGCGATCGCGTTCTCGGCCGCCTCGTCGTCAACCATGGTGACGAATCCAAAACCGCGCGAGCGGCCCGTCTCTCGGTCCGTGATGACCTTGGCGTCGTCGACCTCGCCGAAGCGCTCGAAAGCGCGACGGAACGAGGCGTCATCCGTGTCCCAGCTCAATCCACCTACAAACAGTCTCTTGGACATCTCTTGTCTGCTCAACTCGTGCCCCTCGTCGACGCGATCGACCAATCCTGACCAAGTGACGCACGCCGACATGCGCACGTCCCGCCGGGCTGCTTCTCGAACCGCAAGGAGCGAACGCCCCTCCTATGACCACCAACGCGGGGAGTCAAGTCAATCACTTCAGGCTTCGAGCTCTACGAAGCGCGCGCCCGCAGCCGGATCCAGCTCTGCTCGATCTCGCGGCGCACCTCGGCGATGTCCACGCCCGTCTTGCGGAAGCGCCCCTGCGCGGCGATGTAGCGCTCCAGCGCCTCGAAGGACATCTCGGGCTCGATGTTGATCACCACGCGGCGGCCGCCGATGATCTCGTAGACCGCGTACAGCCCCGAGCGCACCGCCAGGCGCACCAGCTCGATGCCCTCGGCAGGCTCGGACTTCCAGCCCGTGGGGCAGGGCGAGAGCAGGTGGATGAAGCGGAAGCCGCGCAGCTCGAGGGCGTGGCGCAGCTTGCGCAAGGCGTCCTCGGGATGGGCCAGCGATACCGTGGCCGCGTAGGGAATGACGTGGGCCGCCATGATGCCCACGATGTCCTTTTTCGGCGCTTGCTTGCCGCGCGGGGTGGTGGTGGTCACCGCGCCGAGCGGCGTGGCCGACGAGCGCTGGCCGCCCGTGTTGCCGTAGATCTCGTTGTCGTAGCAGACGTAGAGGATGTCCTCGTTGCGCTCGGCCGCACCCGAGAGCGCCGCCATGCCGATATCGGCCGTACCCCCATCGCCCGCAAAGCAGATGACCCGGGTGGGCTCGCCGTTGAGCTCGGCGACGCGGGCGAGCCCGCTGCCCACGGCAGCCGTGGAGCCGAAGGCGCAGGCCACCACGGGCGCGCCGTAGCCCGAGAAGGGGTAGGCCGCCGCGGCGACCACCGCGCAGCAGGCGGGTATGACCATCTGCACGGGCGTCTCTCCCACGGCCCGGCTGAGCATCTGCAGCACGATGGACATGCCGCAGCCACCGCAGTTGGTGTTGCCCGGACGAAGCAGCGGCTCGGGGCGGTCGCGCTCCGTCTGGGCCATCCCGTTGAGCAGGCGCTCGCTCATCCGCCCACCTCCACGATGGTAGGCTCGCCCGGCTCGTCTCGCCGACCGAGGTCCTCGATGACCTTCAGTAGATGCCTCGGCCGTATGTCGCCGCCGCCCAGCCCGATGAGGTAGTCCTGCACCAAGCTGTGGGGACTCAGCCCGCCGCGCAGCTCGGCCCAGCTCACGCCGCCGAGGCCGGGGGAGATGTTGCGGTCGACAAAACCCACCCGCCCGACGTGGGACAAGAGCTCGGCCACCCGATCGAGCGGCAGCGGCCTGTACATGCGCAGCCGCAGCGAGCCCGCGCGGATCCCGCGCTCCCGCGCCCGGTCCACCGCGATGCGCGCGGTCGAGGCAGCCGTACCCATGGACACCAGCGCGAGCTCGGCATCCTCCAGGCGGTAGGGCACCACCCGGTCGGCTGGCCGCCTACCAAAGCGCTGCTCGAAGGCCTCCTGCATCTCCTGGTACACCTCGGGAACCCGGTCCATGGCCTGCTGGAGCTGCGCGCGGTGCACCTCGGTCTCGTGGGGACAGTCGAGCTCGCCCACCACGCGCGGCCGGTCGGCTAGACGATGGGGCAGATCGAGCACGGGCAAGAACTCGTCCACGCTCTGCTGGTCGGGCAGCTCGATGGGCATCAGGGTGTGCGACAGCACGAAGGCGTCCAAGCACACCATCGCTGGAAGCAGAATGCGGCGGTCCTCGGCCAGGCGGAAGGCCATCAGCAGCGTGTCGAACACCTCCTGGTTGTCCTCGCAGTAGAACTGGATCCAGCCGCTGTCGCGCAGCATCAGGGTGTCGCCGTGGTCGGCCCAGATGTTCCACGGGGGACCGAGGGTGCGGTTGACCGCCATCATCACCACGGGCAGCCGGGCAAAGGCGGCGGCGTAGACGTTCTCCACCATGTAGGCCAGGCCGTTGGCCGACGAGGCGGTGAACGAGCGCGCGCCCGCGAGCGAAAAGGCGGTGCACACGGCCATGGCGCTGTGCTCGCTCTCGACCCGGACGACCGAGCCCTTTTCGATGTCCATCTTGGCCAGCAGCTCGATGCTCTCGCTCTGCGGCGTGATGGGGTAGACCCCGCCGCCAAAGCCCCGGCCCGTGCGATTGGCGCGGCCAGCCATGACCGCGGCCATGGCAGCGGCGTGGTTGGCGGTGAGCAGCTCCTGGGTCATTCGGCCACCATCTTCATGCCCGCGCGTGGGCACTCGACCACGCAGATGCCGCAGCCCTTGCAGTAGTCGTAGTCCACCTCGTAGTCCCCTGCCGCAGCTCGCACGATGCGCCCCTCGGGGCAGTAGACCAAGCAGGTGTCGCAGCCCGTGCAGTAGCCGCAGGCAAAGCAGCGCTGGGCCTCGCTCGCGTCGGCCAGGCCCTCGTTGACCTCCTCGAAGTGGTGGATGCGCTCGGCGGGCGGAGCGTGCGCGGCCTCGGCAGGCTCGCGAGCGGCAAAGCGGTCGGCGCGGATCTCGCTCGGGCCCACGGGCTCGCCCCCGGGTCGCTCGAACACCTCGACCGGCTCGCCCAAAGCCCGCAGCAGCATGCCAGCGGCTCGCTTGCCGTCGCCGATGGCATGGGTGACCGTGCCCTCGTTCGTGCCCACATCGCCAGCAGCAAAGGCACAGAGCGCCCTGCCGTCGCGGTACAGCCGCCCCTGTCGGACTTCCCAGCCCTCGGCCAGCACCTCGTCGTCCACTCCCTGTCCCAGGGCCAGCAGCACGGTGGAGCACTCGAGCTCGGTCGTCCGATCGGTGAGCACGGGACGGCGGCGCCCACTGTCGTCGGGCGGGCCCATCTCCACCTCGGCGAGCGCGATGCGCTCCACCCGCTCGGCTCCCTCGAAGCCGATCGGCGCCCGCTGGTAGAGCAGGCTCACCCCTTCGGCCTGGGCCTCGTCGATCTCCTCGGCGATGGCGGGCATCTCGGCCCGCGTACGGCGGTAGGCCACGGTCACCCGCTCGGCGCCCAGGCGCAGCGCCGTCCGCGCGCAGTCCATCGCGGTGTTGCCGCCACCGAGCACCACCACGTGTCCCGAGAGCGCGACGCCGCCCTCGAAGCGAACCCGATGAAGGAACCGAATCCCCTGCTCCACCCCAGGCAGATCCGCGCCTGGCAGGCGCAAGCCGCGCAGCCACTGAAGGCCCGTGGCCAGGATGACCCCGTCGAACTCGGCCGCCAGCTCGCCGAGCCGCTCCCGGTCCACGCGCTCGCCCAGGCGCGTCTCGACGCCCAGCTCCACGATGCGCTGGATCTCCTGATCGAGCACCTCGCGCGGCAACCGGAAGGTCGGGATGCCCGTGACCAGCACGCCGCCTAGCTCGGTCTCGGCCTCGAAGATGGTGGCTCGGTGCCCGCCGAGCGCCAGCAGCCAGGCCGCGCTAAGGCCCGCCGGTCCCGAGCCCACGATGGCCACCCGACGCGGCCGCTCGGCCTGGGCGATGGGGGCCGCGGGCGGCTCGACGCGATCGGCCACGTAGCGCTCGAGACCGCGCACCTGCACGGCGCCCTCGCGGTCGCGGCGGTTGCAGCCGGTCATGCAGAACCCCGGGCAGACCCGTCCGCACACCGCCGGAAACGGCGTCGATCGCGCCAGGATGGCCCGCGCGCCAGGCTCGTCGCCGCGCGCCAGCGCTTGCACGAAGCCCACCACGTCGTTGCCCGCGGGGCAGGCGGCATTGCACGGCGCGAGCGGGGCGACGTAGACGGGCTTCTGCGAGCGCCACGAGCCGGTCTTGCCAGGCGGTGGCGGTCCCTCGAGGTGCTCGAGCAGATCCAGCACGCGGGGCATGGCGGGCGCGACAGCGGGCGGCTCGGCTCCCGGCTCGGCCCCGCGTACGGGCTCGCGCACTTGCACGGCCTGGTAGGCCTCTTCGGCCGCGGGCAGGTTTCCCTCGAAGCCGAGCTGCTGATAGGCCGCCTGGACGGCGTCCAGCTCCAGCTCGTGCACGCGGGCGAAGGCCCCGGCGATGGTGGTGTTGACGATGACCACGGAACGGGTGCCGATGCCGTGCTTGCGGGCGATGGCGGTGGCGTCCACCGTGGCGATTCGGAAGCGGCCGAACCGCTCGGCAAATGCCTCGGGGGCCTCGGGGCTGTTCAGCAGCAGGGTCCCGCCAGGGGCGAGGCCAGCCACCACCGCGTCGCCCAGCAGCGTGGGGTCGAGCACGACCAGGTGGTCGGGCTCGTAGACCTTGTTGCGGTTGGTGATGGGCCCGTCGCCGACGCGCGTGTAGGCGCGGACCGGAGCGCCCGAGCGCTCGCCCGCGTAGTCGCCAAAGGCTTGGACGCTTTTGCCGAGCCCAGCGTAGACCGCCGCGAGAATCTTGGCGCAGGTCACGCCGCCTTGCCCACCCCGACCGTGGAGACGGATTTCCATGAAGGGCCTTGCCGTGGCGAGCGCCGCGCGCCGACCGCACGGGGCCGCGGCGCTGCAGACCCTATAGCACAAGGTCGTCCGACTGGAGCCCACCTGAAAAACCCTCCTGCGGGCTCGCGGGCGCGGCAGCCCGCGCGACTGCCCTTCGGCGCGCGGATCGCGCTATGGTGAGCCCTGGACCGAGCAGCGCCCCGCTGGGGATGGGAGGAACAGAGCCGATGAGCTCTCCGTCGGAGCCCGACTACCACGCCTTCTTCTGCCCGCACTGCCGCGCGGAGCTCAACCCGGGGCAAGGACCCATCATCAAGATGACGGGGCGGCTGGATGCCCCCACCTTCTCGGTGACCACCGACATGTTCCTGCCGTCGGGGCTGGGCGTGTACGGTCGGCTGACCGCGACCGGAGTGGAGCTGCGCGAAGGGGCGAAGATCGAGTTTTCCTGTCCCGTCTGCGCCAAGCCCCTGTCGGCGTCTGCCGAGGACGAGCTGGCGCAGGTTCACATGCGCGACCAGGACGGCCGTCTGTTCGTCGTCGGCTTCAACAAGCGCTACGGAAGGCGCAGCACCTTTGTCATCGATCCCCATCAGCGCAAGGTGGAGCGCGAGTTCGGCGAGGACGCAGGCCGCTATCGGGAGGATGCGGACAAGGTGCTGAACTACTTCGGCGCCTGAGCGCGGCACCAGCGCCCGCCCGGGCAGCCGGGCTCGCCGTACGGCCGGGGAAGCGTCCGCTCCGTGCCCAGCGTCGGCGTTATCTTGAATTCCAGGGGATTAGGTCTATGCTTCTAGGGCTCTATGCCTCGAAGGCTCTATTAGGGGTGGCAACACCTCTTGGAACTACAGACGAAGGGTACACATCATGAAGGCTTGGCAGTGGTGCTTGGTGTTCGTGGGCTCGGTGGCGGCTTCGCTCGCGGCCTGCGACTCCGAAGAAGCGGATGACGACGACGGCGCGGGCGGTCAGGGAGGCCAGACGACCACCACCAGCCCGACCACCACCTACTCTCCTACGACGAGCACGACCAGCAACACGGGCGGCGGTGCGCCAGACTGCGGCGAGACCTTCTGGATCCCCGACTGCCAGGAGTGCGCCGACCAGGAGTGCTGCGACGAGAACCTGGCTTGCAGCGACAGCGCGGCGTGCATCGAGTACTTCATGTGCAGCTTCGAGGACTGCTTCTCCGCGGCCGACCCGTACGCCTGCGAGATGGAATGCCGGACCGCGCACGCCGAGGGTCGAGAGATCTACGCGGCCTACGCCGACTGCCTGCAGACCAACTGCTCTGGCGCTGATCTGTGCGGCTACCCGCTCAGCGAGCCCATCTGCAACAGCGGGCTCATCTACGGCGGCGTCGATTGCGCGATTTGCCTGAGCGGCTACGTGCCCTGCGGATCGGGCGGCGCGGGTGGCGCAGGCGGTGCCGCTGGCGGCGCAGCCGGAGCGGGCGGTGCCGTTGGCGGCGCAGCCGGAGCGGGCGGTGCCGTTGGTGGCGCAGCCGGAGCGGGCGGCAGCGAGCCCGAGTGCCCGCGCTACGAAGGGTGCTGCGAGGTCATTTCCGACTGTGCCGACGAAGACGGCACCGACGAGTGCATGGAGTGGATCACCGGGC
>CAYTYV010000147.1:0-13312 GCA_964441055.1 uncultured Polyangiaceae bacterium
CTCGGCGTGGCGCACTACCGAGAAGCTCACGCCCTGCCAGCCGACGCCCCACCATGCGCCCGCCGCGTCGATGGCGCCCTCGAACCACAGGTGCTTCTGGTCCTCCGCCCACACCACGCCTTGGCCAGGCGCGGTCCAGGAAAGGACGATCGCCGGATCGACCGCCAGCGCCACCTTCGAAGCCGCGATCTCGTACTGCGGGCTGGGCGAGCTGGTCACCAGGTACACCGTCCCCTCGTCGCCGAGCTCGCCACCGTCATCATCGACCTCGACCGCGTTACCCCACCAGACCGACCAGGGGCTGACCGCGTAGAGCGTGCTGCCCTCCGATACCGTGACCCGGTTTTCCCGCCAGGCGCCCTCGGCAAAGTCCACCAGGTCCGACAGCCCGGCCTCGAGCTCAAGGCCGGTCGACACCATGCGCGCCGAGCCCCCCTCGTCGGAGCAGATCCACCGAAAGGCGCCCAGCTCGTCGCTCGCGCTGAGATCCGTGCAAGCGCTCTTGCCGGGTACCTCCACCACCCGAAGCTCGCCGCCGTGAATACAAGCGCCGTAGCCGCCGCCGCTGGCGGGGCAGCTCTGGTCGCTGGCGCCGAGGCGCGTGGCCCCGTCGTTGTCCACGTAGTCGTTCCAGTCCGCTCCCGCGGTCGAATAGAGCGGCTGCACCGCGCCCAGGCAGGCGATGACGACGTCGGTCACATCCGCGCCGTCCACCGTACCCGCGCCCCGGCTCACCGTGCAGATCTGCGCGGGCTCGGCGGGCTGCTCGGCGATGGTGACCTCGTAGCCCGCGCCGTCTTCGAGCGGCGTCTCGAACGCGAAGGGTCCGTCGACGCTTACCGTCAGCTCGTCGCCGCCGCTGTTTTCGATGACGAGCGTGCCTCCCGACAGCCCCGCGACCGTGCCGCCGATGGTGTAGCCCGAGGGGCCTTGTCCGCCCTGCCCGCCGCCGCCCACCAAGCCGCCGCTACCCGCTGCACCGCCTTGAGCACCGCCTCCCTGGCTGCCCACAGGAACGTAGTTCTCCCCACAGCCGACGACCGTCCAGGCCGCCACTGCCACGGCCGCGCACCCCAGAGCCCACGCTCGAATCTGCATCCCGTTCTCCCGCAACCGCGCCCCTCACAACGCGACCGCCAGCACCCGGAAGCAGGCGTAGCCCACCACCGAGCCTAGCCATATCAGACAGGAGCGGCGCCAGCGGTTCTGCCAGGCCCACCAAAGGCCCATCGGAGGCACGGCCACGGCCACGAGTCCCCGATACCAGGAGCGCGCGCTCCACAGCAGCCGCCCGACGATGGCCGCATGCGTGGCCACCAAGGTGGCGAACGAGACCAGCAGCCCGGCCAGCACGACCACGTCCTTCACCGGGCCACCATACCGCATTCGCCCTACCGAGACGCGGATAGGCGCCCAGTCGCGAGCCGAATGAGGGCCCTTTGCCGCCATATCCTGCTAGGCTCGCGCCGTGGCTACGATTCCCGACAGCAGCGCAGGCGCCTCGGCTCGCCCGCGGCAACCCCTGCGGCCCTGGCAGCGGCAGCGCCCGCGGCCCGTGCCCGCGGGCCTGGTAGCGGGCGCGGTGGCCGCCGCGGCGCTCGGCTGGGCTGCAGCCGGCCCTGCAGCCAGCCCCTACATGTCCACGGCCGAGCTCAAGCCCGGGATGAAGGGCTACGGCCTGACGGTGTTCTCGGGCACGCGGCCAGAGCGGTTCGGCGTCGAGGTGATCTCCACGCTGCACAACTTCCAGCCCAACCAGGATCTCATCATCATCAAGACCTCCCACCCGCGGCTGGAGGTGGCCCGCACGGTGGCGGGCATGAGCGGAAGCCCGATCTACATCGACGACCGCATGATCGGCGCCTACGCCTACGGCTGGTTTTTCGGCCGCGAGCCCATAGCGGGGGTGACGCCCATCGAGTCCATGCTGCAGGTGCTGCGGCGCCCCGTCCCACCCGCCGTCATGCCCGCAACCGGCAAGGCCCCGTGGCCCGGCAGGCCAGGCGCACAGCCCGCGGGTGCCCGCGCCCGTACCGGTCTTCATCGCTTCAATGGCCCGCCGCTCGACTACGATCTGTTCGAGCATTCCGCCCAAGTTGCTCGGCGGACGGCGCCCGCCCTGGCCGCGCCCGCAGGCACGGGGCTGGGCTCTGCCTCGACGCCCGTGCTGGTCGGCGGGCTCGGTCCGGGTGCGCTCCGCCTGGCCAAGGACCTGCTCGAGCCCGTGGGGCTGCACGTGCTGCAGGCGGGCGGCTCGGGCGGCCGACCCGGGCCCGACGCGCCCACGCGCTACGTGGACGGCGGCACGCTGGCGATCGAGCTCATCCGCGGCGACATGTCGGCCTCCGGCCTGGGCACGGTCACCCACGTGGTGGGCGACAAGGTGCTCGCCTTCGGCCATCCCATGCTCAACGGCGGCATCGAGAACCTGCCCGCCTCGCTCGGCAAGGTGCACTGGATCCTGGCCACCGAAAACCGCAGCTTCAAGATCGGCGAGCCCACCCGACCGCTCGGCGCGCTGGTCAACGACCGGCAGGCCGCCGTGGTGGTCGACATGAGCCGCCAGGCCCCCACCTTCCCGATTCACCTGGACATCCAGGGCGCCCGCGGCGCTCCCCATCCGGTCTGGGACTTCGAGCTCGCCCACGACCAGTTCCTGGCGCCCAACTTCACGGCGGTGGCCCTGGGCAGCGCCGTCGAGACGACCACGGCCGAGCGCAACGACATGACCTGGCGCGCCCGCAGCCGCGTCCAGCTCGCGGGCCACGGCACCGTCGAGCTGCGCGACTTCGGTGCGGGCCACCAGCGACCCGTCAGCCCCCACGACTTCGCTCGCTCGCGCTTGGTGCGCGGGCTGGGCGCGATGCTCAACAACCCCTGGCAGGACGCGCGCATCGTGCGCATCGACTCGACCATCCGCGTCGTCCACCGCTTAGACATCCTCCGGCTGCGCGGAGCCCAGGTGCTGGAGCCCGAGATCGACGTCGGCCAGCCGGTCCGCATCCGCCTCAGCCTGGAGCCGTGGCGCGGTCCGAGCCAGAGCCGGGTAATCGAGGTGCCCATCGATCCCTCGCTGGTGGGCGAGACGGTCGAGATCAAGCTCGCCCCTGGACACGAGGTCCGCCGCAACCTGCCCGCCCCCGAGAGCTTTGCAGAGCTGCTCGCCGTGCTGCCCAAGGAGTTTCACGACGACGAGAGCGTGGTGGCCAGCTACAACCTGCCCGAGGGAAGCGCCGCCTTCCGCGGCCACGTTGCCTCCCGTCTGCCCGCCGGAGCCGTGGACACCCTGCGCCCCACCACGCAATCGGTGGCGCCCGAGGTGTTTGCCGCCACCCAACAGACCATCGTACCGCTGGGCTCCTTCCTGATCGGTACCGACAGCGTCCGCGTCAAGGTGCGCGAGGTGCTGCGCTGATGCTCTATGCGACCATGACCCACCCTGCCCTTCGACCCATCCTGACCGCCCCCCTGTTCGCCCTCGCCGCCCTGCTCGCCAGCGCGCCGAGCGAGGCCGTGGGCACCCGCCAGTTCGTGCTCGACTCGCTCAAAACGCTCGAGGGGGGCGATCTGAGCGGCGTGAGCGTGGCCTCCGACGGCACCGTACAAGCCGGCTGGTCTCTCGGCGCGCTGCCCATCGCCGACGCCACCAGCGCCTGGTGCTCGCTGAGGCTGCGCGACGGCTCGGTCCTCGTCGGCACGGGCAGCGAGGGGCGGATCTATCGGGTGCGCGGCGGTCGCGCCACCGCCATGATCGAGACCGAGGCGCTGGCCGTGAGCGCCATGGCGCTCGCCTGGAACGGCGACGTCATCGCGGGCACCTTCCCGGACGGCAAGCTGTTCCGCTTTCCGCAGAACGCGCCCGACGGCCACAAGCCGACCCTGCTGCTCGACCTGGACGACACTGAGGACATCTGGGGCCTGGCCTACCACGCCGCGGGCCGTGCGCTGTACGCGGCCACCGGACCGGAGGGCAAGCTCTACCGCATCGACGACAGGGGCCAGGCCGAGGTGTACTTCGACTCCGACGAGGCGCATCTGGTGAGCGTGGCCGTGGACCAGGCCGGGCGCGTCTACGCTGGCTCCAACGGCAAGGCCCTGCTCTACCGCCTGACCGGCCCCGGGCGGGTGGAGGTGCTGCACGACTTCAAGGGCGACGACGTCAAGGCCATCGCCGTCGCGAAAGGCGGCGAGATCTACGCCATCGCCAACGAGTACCAGGGCGCGCTCAAGGGCCTGCGCCCCAAGCGTCACACTCGCGAGCGCGCCGCCAAGCCGCAGCCGACCAAGCCGACCAAGCCGGGCAAAGGCGAGCTGTGGCGCTTCGACCCCAAGCAGGTGGCCGAGCGCATGCTGGACGACGACAAGACGCACTTCGTCTCGCTCGCCCTGGACGACGCCGGTCGCCCCTACGTCGGCACGGGCGACGAGGGCAAGGTCTACACCGTGGACGACAACCACGTGGTGCGGCTGGTGGCCGACACCGACGAGCGCCAAGTGGGCACCATGCTCCTCGTCGGGCCCACGCGTTACGTGGTTACCTCCGATCCGGTCGTCTTCCACGAGATCACGGGTAGCGGCGGACCCGACGCCATCTGGACCAGCAAGGTGCTCGACGCGGGCCTGCGCGCCCACTTCGGGATGCTCGAATGGCGCGCCGACGGCGCCCTCGAGCTACAGACCCGCTCGGGCAACACCGAGGAGCCCGGCGACAGCTGGAGCCCGTGGTCCGCGCCGCTACTAAAGCCCGGCAAGGTCAAGAGCCCGGCCGCGCGCTACCTGCAGATCCGAGCGCGCTGGTCGCGCGCCCCAAAGGCCGTGCTCCACGAGGTCAAGCAGTCGTTCGTGACCGACAACGCCCGCGCCGTCATCACCTCCATCACCGCGGGCAAGTCGAGCTCGAGCTCGTCGAGCAAGGACGTCCCCGCCTCTGGCGGCCCGCTCGACGATCCCAGCACCAAGATCAAGCTCGAGTGGAAGGTCGACAACCCGGACAACGACAAGCTGCGCTATCGCGTGCTCTACCGCATGGCCGACCGCAAGCGGTGGTACAGCCCGCTCGATCCGGACGAGCAGCTGACCAAGACCGACTACTCGTGGGACACCGCTGGCCTGCCCGAAGGCTGGTACCGCGTGCGCGTCGACGCCTCGGACGAGCTGTCCAACCCCCCCGAGCGCGTCACGCGCCACAGCCTGGTGTCGCGGCCCGTGCTGGTCGACAACACCGCTCCCGTGCTCGGACGGCTGCGCATCCAGGCAGGACGGCTGCAGGCCGAGGCCACCGACGGCGCGGGTCCCATCGCCCGGCTGGAGTTCTCGGCCGTGGGCAGCAAGAGCTGGTACCCGGTTTTCCCGGTGGACGGGGTGTTCGACGAGGCCACCGAGCGCTTCGACGCGGACATCTCCGACTTCCTACCCTCGGGCCCGCACCTCGTCGTCGTGCGAGTGTACGACAAGGCGGGCAACTCGGTGACCCGAACCGTGGAGGCGACCGGAGGCTGACTCGCTGGCGAGCCGGGCCACGGACGGGCCTCGACCGACCCAACCGAGGCCAACGCCGACGACCACTGACGGCCAAAAAGCATGACATGGGCGTCATGCCGACCTGCCTCTAGAGCCACCCTCGGCACGCCCGAGCGCGGCGCAAGGGCTGGCTGAAGGCGTCGGTCGGGCAGCTCCAGCGCGCCGCGATGGGCCTACAGATGCACGTGATTTCGCCTAGTTCAACCACCGAGCATCCCCTACTGCATGTGGTCGGAGGCCGCGGTAACCCGCTTGCCGCAATGCGGGGGCGCGCGTCCGCAGGGGGGTGGGGCCCAGCGGGCAGTCGGCATGGTTTGTGAATAGCTGTCGGTAGGGTGCTATATTTTTCAAAGCCTTCGGTGGGCTACCTGCAGCGATGAAGCACTTTCTTGTTTACCTGGCTTCGGTGTCGGCACTGGCCGTGGCGGCGGCGTGCGGCCTTTCGTCTTCGGAAGATGCCGCGGCCGCTGGCGAGGCGGCGGGGGGGGGCGGCTCGGGTGCCGCGCCCGCGGGCGGGGCAAGCGTAGACGCGGGCATCGACGCCGAATTGGGCAACGACGGCGGCACGTCGACGAGCGCCTTCGACTTCCGCGAGCACTGCGGCAGCGGCTGCATTCCTGGCGACTCCGAAGATGCGTGCGCAGAGGGCGAAGGCGGCGCAGGCGGTGCTGGCGGCGGCTCGGGCGCGGAGGCCAGCACCTGTCACCTGGTGCTGGCGGAGGAGGACGAGGTGGTCGGCGAGTGCACGACGGCCGGCCTGCAGGACTGGACCGAGGCCTGCCTCGCGCCCACCGACTGCGGCCCAGGGCTCGGCTGCGTGGAAAGCGGCGTTTGCCGCCCGTACTGCTGCGGAGAGCTCGAGGCCTGTCCCACCCACACCTACTGCGCGCTACGGCCCCTGGCGGTGACCTCTGGGCAGGAGCAGGCCGGGAACCCCGAGATCCCGGTATGCGTGCCAACCCAGGACTGCGAGCTGCTCAACGATGCCACCTGCACCAACGGTCAGACCTGCACCATCGTGCGGGTCGACGGCACGACCAGCTGCGTCGAGCCGGGCGAGGGCGCGGCTGGAGACGAGTGCCCGTGCCAGCAGGGCCACGTGTGCGCCGTGGCCATCAACCAGTGCCTGGAGCTGTGTCGCCTCGGCTATCCCGAAGACTGCCCCGACAACCACACTTGTCAGGGCGGCAGCACGGGCTACCCCACGGGTTTCGGGGCCTGCGTGAGCGGCTAGCCGGCCGAGGGCGGACCCAGATCCCGCCGTCGCGGCATGGACAGCCCCGTCGAGCGCGAAAAACCGTTGCTCTTCGTCGCATGGGCACGTATCCAATCGGCCTGCGCGCCTCGGCAAGCTCGCCGCGCCGACGCGGCCTCGAACCCCGCGCTATGGAGAAGTGCCCATGACTCGCCAAATCCTGACCATCGACGGCAACGAAGCGGCCGCCAGTGTGGCCCACCGCCTCAACGAGGTCATCGCCATCTACCCCATCACCCCCTCCTCCAACATGGGAGAGTGGGCAGACCAGTGGTCGGCCGAAGGCAAGCGCAACATCTGGGGCACGGTGCCCACGGTCATCGAGATGCAGAGCGAGGCGGGCGCGGCCGCATCGGTTCACGGCGCCTTGCAGAGCGGGGCGCTGACCACCACCTTCACCGCCTCGCAAGGCCTGCTGCTGATGATCCCGTCGATGTTCAAGATCTCGGGTGAGCTCACCCCCACGGTCTTCCACGTCTCGGCCCGCACCGTCGCCACCCACGCGTTGTCCATCTTCGGCGACCACAGCGACATCATGGCGGTGCGATCGACGGGCTATGGGCTGCTGTCGTCCGGATCCGTCCAGGAGGTCATGGATCTGGCCTGCATCACCACCGCCGCCAGCCTCGAATCGCGCATCCCCTTCGTGCACTTCTTCGAGGGCTTCCGCCTGTCGCACGAGGTCTCCAAGATCGAGGAGCTGAGCAACGACGACCTGCATTTCATGGTGCCCGACGAGCTGGTGCACGCCCACCGCAGCCGCGCCATGACGCCCGAGCGACCCGTGCTGCGCGGCACCTCGCAGAACCCGGACGTGTTCTTCCAGGCCCGCGAGCGCTTCAGCCCCTTCTACGCGGCCTGCCCGGACATCGTGCAGAAGACCATGGACAAGTTCGCCGAGCGCGTCGGCCGCCAATACCGGCTGTTCGACTACTTCGGCGCCCCCGACGCCGAGGACATCATCGTGCTCATGGGCTCGGGCGCCCAGACGGTCGAAGAGGTGGTGGAGTACCTGAACGACCGGGGCGCAAAGCTCGGCCTGGTCAAGGTGCGCCTGTTCCGGCCCTTCTCCCGCGAGCACCTGGCGCAGGCCTTGCCGCCGTCGGCCAAGCGCATCGCCGTGCTCGATCGCACCAAGGAGCCGGGCGCCGAGGGCGAGCCGCTGTACAAGGACGTCGTCACGGCCCTGAGCGAGCTGTTCGCCGCGGGCAAGGCGCCGATGGACAAGTTCCCAGCCATCATCGGCGGTCGCTACGGCCTGTCCTCCAAGGAGTTCAACCCGCCCATGGTCAAGGCGGTGTTCGACGAGCTCAAAAAGGACGAGCCCAAGAACTACTTCACCGTCGGCATCAACGACGACGTCTCCGGCTCCAGCCTGCCGCTCGACCCGGAGTTTCACACCGAGCAGAAGGGGGTGCACCGCGGGCTGTTCTTCGGCCTGGGCGCTGACGGCACGGTGGGGGCCAACAAGAACACCATCAAGATCATCGGCACAGAGACCGACAACTACGCCCAGGGCTACTTCGTCTACGACTCGAAGAAGGCGGGCGCGGTGACCGTCTCGCACGTGCGCTTCGGCAAGAAGCCCATCAAGTCCTGCTACCTGCTGCAGAAGGCCGACTTCATCGGCTGCCACCAGACGGTGTTCCTCGAGAAGTTCGACATGCTCGAAAAGGCCCTGCCCGGGGCCACCTTCCTGCTCAACACCCAGGCGCCGCCAAGTGAAGTGTGGGACACCCTGCCGCGGGAGGTGCAGCGCGACCTCATCGACAAGCAGTGCAAGCTCTACGTCATCGACGCCTACGCCGTGGCCAAGAAGGCGGGCATGGGAAGCCGGGTCAACACCATCATGCAGACCTGCTTCTTCGCCATCAGCGGCGTGCTGCCCAAGGACGAGGCCATCGCGGCCATCAAGGACTCGGTCAAGAAGACCTACGGCGCCAAGGGCGATCACATCGTGCAGCTCAACTTCAAGGCGATCGACATGACGCTCGAGAACCTGCACGAGGTGCCGCTTCCCGCCGAGGTCACCTCGAGCTTCGACCGGCCGCCTCCGGTCGCGCCCGAGGCGCCCGCCTTTTTGCAGGAGGTGGTCAAGCCGATCATCCTGGGCCACGGCGACGACATCCCCGTCAGCGCCTTTTCCGTGGATGGCACCTTCCCCATGGGCACGGCAGCCTGGGAGAAGCGCAACATCGCCCTCGAGATCCCCGTTTGGGAGCCGGACATCTGCATCGAGTGCGGTAAATGCGCCATGGTCTGCCCGCACGCGGCCGTGCGCACCAAGGTCTTCGACCAGAAGCTCACCGAGGATGCCCCGCCCACCTTCAAGTGGCGGGCCTCCAAGGGCAAGGAGTTCCCCAAGGGCTCGGTCTACTGCGTGCAGGTCGCGCCCGAGGATTGCACGGGCTGCACCCTGTGCGTGGAGGTCTGCCCGGGCAAGGACAAGAAGGACAAGAGCCGGCTATCGCTGCGCATGGAGCCCCAGGCGCCGCTGCGCGCGGCCGAGCGCACCAACTACGACTACTTCCTGAAGATGCCCGAGATCGATCGGCGGGTGCCGAAGATCACCACGGTCAAGGGCTGCCAGCTGCTGCAACCGCTGTTCGAGTACTCGGGGGCCTGCACGGGCTGCGGCGAGACGCCCTACGTCAAGCTATTGAGCCAGCTCTTCGGCGACCGGCTGATCATCGGCAACGCAACCGGCTGCTCGTCCATCTACGGCGGCAACCTGCCGACCACGCCCTTCAGCACGGATGCCGACGGGCGCGGGCCCACCTGGAACAACTCGCTGTTCGAGGACGCCGCCGAGTTCGCCTTCGGCTTTAGGCTGACCTTCGACAAGCACAAGGAGTACGCCGCCGAGCTGGTGCGCAAGCTCTCGAGCCAGCTGGGCGACGAGCTCGTGGGCGGCATCCTCGAGGCCGACCAGTCGGACGAGGCGGGCGTCACCGCCCAGCGCGAGCGGGTGGCCGCCATCAAGCAGAAGCTCGCGGGCGATAGCTCGCTCGACGGCAGGAACCTGCTCAGCGTGTGCGAGGCGCTGGTCAAAAAGAGCGTGTGGGCCATGGGCGGCGACGGCTGGGCCTACGACATCGGCTATGGCGGCCTCGACCACGTGCTCGCGTCGGACCGCGACATCAACGCCATCGTGCTCGACACCGAGGTCTACTCCAACACGGGCGGCCAGGCCTCCAAGTCCACGCCCAAGGGCGCCGTCGCCAAGTTCGCCTTTGGCGGTCGACCCATGGCCAAGAAGGACCTCGGGCTCATCAGCCAGACCTACGGCCACATCTACGTGGCCCAGGTGGCCATGGGCGCCAACGACACCCAGTGCGTGCGCGCCTTCCTGGAGGCCGAGGCCTACCCGGGTCCCTCGCTCATCATCGCCTACAGCCACTGCATCGCCCACGGCATCCCCATGGAAAAGGGGCTGGACCACCAGAAGGCCGCGGTCGACTCAGGCCACATCGTGCTCTACCGCTACAACCCGCTGCTGGCCAAGGAGGGCAAGAACCCGCTCAAGCTCGACTCCAAGGGGCCGAAGATCTCCATGCGGGACTTCGCCTACTCGGAGACGCGCTTCAAGATGCTCACCAAGAGCCAGCCGGAAAACGCCGCCATGTTCCTGGACGAGGCGCAGCGCGAGGCCCACGCCCGCTGGAACCTGTACTCCCAGCTCGCGGCCATGAGCTACGCCGAGAGCCAGGAAAAGGGCTGAGGACGCCAGCCGGCCGAGCAGCGCCCCCGCTCGATGGACGCCTTGACCGCCGAGCTCCGCCAGGCGTTTCGCGACGACGAGCGGCCCGAGCCCGAGCGAGGGCGGCTCGTCGAGCTGATGGTGCTGCTCGCGCGGCTGCCCTCGCCGCCCGACCCGGAAGGGCTGTACCCGCGCTATGACGAGCTTCGGCAACGCTTGCGCGAGGTGCTCGAAGGCCGCGACGCCGAGGCCATCGAGGAGGCTTTTGTCGAGCTGTACTGTCACCTTCACCGCCACGAGGCGCCCTACACCGCTGCCGAGCGGCAGCGCGTCGACCAGACTGGCGGCTACTGGTGCCACGCGGGCGGGCTGAGCCCGATTCTCAAGGCGGAGCCCTGGCTCGGCGAGCACACCGTCTCGGCCGACCTCGGCGCGGGCAACGGGCTACAGGGCCTGCTGCTGCAGAAGCTCTATCCCCACGCCCGCACCGTGCAGATCGAGATCAGCAGCCGCATGGTGCAAAGCGGCAAAGAGCTGCAGCGCTGGCTCGGGATCCCCAACGATCGCGTCGAATGGCTGCAGGGCGACCTGTGCCAGCTGCCCGTGCCAAGGGCTGACTTTCTCTACCTCTATCGCCCGGTCAAGCCGACGGGGCCGGGCGCCGCCTTTTACCGCCGCCTGGCCGCGGAGCTCGCCGCCCGCGCCGAGCCCATGGTCATCTTCAGCATCGCCGACTGCCTGCGCGACTTTCTGCCGCCATCGTTCGAGCTGTTCTACACCGACGGCCAGCTGACCTGCTTTCGCTTCCGCGGTCGCTAGCAGGGCGCCCGCGCTGCTAGTGTTGTCCCTCCTACCGCGAGGCCCCGATGACCACCGATCCCCCCACCCCCAAGGCCCCCGCTCGGCCAGGCGCGCCAGCTGCGGAAACGGGCGGCGCGCGCGGCGACGGCGCCGTGCCCGGCAACTTCGTCCGCGAGATCGTCGCCGAGGACGTCCGATCCGGCAAAAACGGCGGCCGCGTGGCCACCCGCTTTCCGCCCGAGCCCAACGGCTACCTGCACATCGGACATGCGAAGTCCATCGTGCTCAACTTCGGCCTGGCCGAGCAGTTCGGCGGCAGCTGCAACCTGCGCTTCGACGATACCAACCCGACCAAGGAGGAGCAGGAGTACGTCGAGTCCATCACCGAAGACGTGCGCTGGCTGGGCTACGACTGGGGCGAGCGGCCCTACTACGCCTCCGACTACTTCGAACAGCTCTATCGCTACGGCATCGAGCTCATCGAAAAGGGCAAGGCCTACGTCTGCAGCTTGAGTGCCGAGCAGATCCGCGCTGGGCGGGGCACCCTCACCGAGCCCGGACAGCAAAGCCCCTACCGCGGGCGCTCCGTCGAGGAAAACCTCGATCTGTTTCGCCGCATGCGCGCGGGCGAGTTCCCCGACGGGGCCCACGTCCTGCGGGCCAAGGTCGACATGAGCTCGGGCAACCTGAACATGCGCGATCCCGTGCTCTACCGCATCCGTCGGGCGCACCATCACCGCACGGGCGACAGCTGGTGCATCTACCCGATGTACGATTGGGCCCACGGCCAGTCCGACTCCATCGAGGGCATCACCCACTCGGTCTGCACGCTCGAGTTCGAGGACCATCGGCCGCTCTACGATTGGTTCCTCGACCAACTCGACGTCGATTGCCACCCACAGCAGATCGAGTTCGCCCGCCTGAACCTGAGCTACACCGTGCTGAGCAAGCGGCGGCTTCTCGGGCTCGTCGAGCAGGGCCACGTGGCGGGCTGGAACGATCCGCGCATGCCCACGCTGGTGGCGCTGCGGCGTCGCGGCTTCCCGCCCGAGGCCATTCGCGCCTTTTGTGAGCGCGTGGGAGTAGCCAAGCGCGAGGGCGTGGTGGATGTGTCCTTGCTCGAGCACAGCGTGCGCGAGGAGCTGAACCGCACGGCCCCGCGGGTGATGGCCGTGCTGCGGCCGCTGCGGGTGGTCATCGAAAACCTTCCCGAGGGGCAGGTGCACGAGCTCGACGCGCCGTACCACCCTGGCGATCCGGACATGGGCTCGCGCAAGGTGCCGCTCTCACGGGTCATCTACATCGAGCGCGACGACTTCATGGAGGATCCGCCGCGCAAGTTCTTTCGGCTGGCGCCAGGCCGCGAGGTGCGGCTCCGCTACGGCTGCTTCATCCGCTGCGTGGGCGTGGAAAAGGACGAGGCGAGCGGCCAGATCCGCGAGCTGCGCTGCACCTACGATCCGGAGACCATGGGCGGCAGCGCCCCTGACGGGCGCAAGGTGCGCGTCACCTTGCACTGGGTCTCAGAGGCCCACGCTATCGGCGCCACCGTACGGCTCTACGACAGGCTGTTCTGCAAGGAAAACCCGCTAGAGACCGCCGAGGGAGAGGATTTCACCGCCAACCTCAATCCCGACTCGCTCGAGGTCTTGGACGACTGCCGCCTCGAGCCCAGCCTGGCAGGGGCCAAGCCGGGACAACGCGTTCAGTTCGAGCGGCTCGGCTACTTCTGCGTGGATACCGTGGACGCGTCCGCCGAGCGGCTGGTCTTCAACCGCACGCTCAGCCTGCGCGACCCCTGGGCGAACATCCAGAAGAAGCAGGCCCAGCAGCGTCGCTAGAGTCCTTGAGGAAGGTCTTAGTCAACTTTGTCCTCCAGAGACTCCTGGGGGGTTTGGGGGCAGAGGAAGGAGCAACGCGACGACCGGAGCCCCCATCGTCTACTGCGTGGCGAAGTCCGCCGAACGCCACAACGCCCCGCGGGGGTTTGGGGGCAGAGGAAGGAGCAACGCGACGACCGGAGCCCCCATCGTCTA
>CAYTYV010000148.1:0-13273 GCA_964441055.1 uncultured Polyangiaceae bacterium
GAAGGATACGCCGCCTTCTTCATGCCGCCGATCCACAACTTTCGGTCATATCTCCTGTAGGACGCCACCTGGGTCTGCTTGGCGATCCCGAAGTCGAGCACCTTGACGAGCGGTTCGTCATCCCTTTTGACCAGGAAGATGTTGTCGGGCTTGATGTCGCGGTGGATGATGCCCAGCTCGTGGGCCGCGCCGAGCGCCTTGGCAACCTGGGCCACCACCAGCCGGACCTGGTCGGCGGGCAAGGACCTGGCCCTTTTCAGCCGATGGCCCAAGCTCTCGCCGTCGAGCAGCTCCATGACGATGTAGGGCGTGCCGCCATCCATCACGCCCAAGTCGTGGATGTGCACGACGTGCTCGCTGCGGATCTGCGCGGCGGCTTGGGCCTCGCGCTCGAAGCGGGTCAGGATGGATCGACCGCCTCGTTCCAGGACCTCGGCCGAGATGAACTTGACGGCCACCTGGGTGCGCAAGGTCAAGTGGTCGGCCACCCAGACGCTGCCCATGCCCCCGCGGCCCAGTGGCCGCACGAGCCGCACGCTGGGGGTCACCATCATCTCTGGCGCCAGCATCCGCTTCATCGCACCCCGGTAGGCTACCAAGCTTGGAGCCCATCTCAAGAACCCTCCCGTCGGTTCGCGGACGGGGCGGACGCGTCTGCTGCGTTGCGGCTTGTCGAGCTAGTCCTGCAAGCCCTTGGGCCGCGGCCCCTCGAGGCTAGCCCTGCGGCAGCGCGCGCTCCAGGGCGGCGGCCAGGCCGTTGGCGGTGGCGGAGGCGGTCCAGATGCCCGGGTCGCTCTGGGCCCAGCGAGCGATGTCGCCCGCAGGGAAGGCCACCACGGGTACGCCCAGGGCGCGCGCCTCGCGCACAGCAGTGGGTGCGCCCTCTCGGAGGGAGGGGTGGATCAGCACATCGGCCGCCGCCACGAAGCGCAGCGCCTCGGGGCGGGGCAGCTTGCCCGTGAAGGTGGCTGGAAGCTCCAGCTCGTGGCTCAGCGTCTGCAGCGACTCGGCCTCGGGGCCGCTGCCCACCACCGCGACGTGCACGGGGCGGTCGAGCCGGGCGGCGGCCTCGAGGGCCATGTCCACCCGCTTGGAGGGGACCAGCCGACCGAGAAAGACCAGCAGCGCCTCGCCGCCCGACAGGCCCAGGTCGAGCCGCGTGGCCGTGGCCGTGCGCCGCAGCGACTCGGTGCTCGGCAGATCGAGGTGGGCCGGGCGGACGCGGCTGGTCTGGTCGAGCCGACGGGCGAGGTCGGCTGGCAAGGCGGCCAAGAGCTCCTCGCGAGCAGCGCCCGAGACGAACTGGAACTGCGTTCCCCGTCGCAGCAAGGCCTGCAGGATGTGCAGGCGCGCGGCGCTCGGCAGGGCCATGAGCAGGCGCACGTCCCCGCCGTGGGCCACGGCCTCGAGCGGCATGTGGGTGCCAGCGAGCAGCGGCCAGGCACACGGCACGATCCAGTGGGCGATGGCCCGGTCGACCTTGCCCAGTCTGCCCAGGCGTCGCCGCCCGTCGACCAGAAAGCGCGCGGCAGCGGGCAGGCGCCAGGGCGCGCGACGAAGCCGCACGGCCGCCCCTGGCCAGCCGAACAGGCTCCCGCCGCCAGCCCAGTGGATGGTCAGCTCGCCGCGGTGCTCGGCAGCCCTTCCGCGAGCCTGGCCCGCGGCGATCACGTGGACATCGTGCCCCTGCTGGGCCAGCGCCCGGGCCGAGGCCTGGACAAAGTGTCCGGCCGCGTCGTCCACGCTCTTGGGAAAGGAGGTGGTGACGACCGCGACGCGCATGGGCCCGGCGGGCAGGCGGAGCGAGGGCGGCTAGCCCTGGTCGGCCCGCAGGCGCTTGCGACGGCGACGCGCGGCCTCGGACTGCTTCTTTCGCTTCTTGACCGAAGGCTTCATGTAGTGCCTGCGCCGCTTGAGCTCGCGCAGGATACCCTCGGAGGCCATCTTGCGCTTGAGGTGCTTGATGGCGCGCTCGATCCCCCGGTCGCCGACGACGACCTCCAGGGGCTTGCACTGAATTGCTTCGGTGGGCATCGGGGATTCTGTAAGCACTCGGTCCAGGCTGGCCTCGGACAGGCCGCCCGCTGGGAAGAGGGCGCGCAATATGGCAGACCTCGCCTCGATGCGCAAGCCCTCGGAAATCGGTGCGCGCGATTCGGCTGCGCCTGGCCTCGCTCGGACGGCGCGGGCTGCTTGCTGCCCCCGTTGGGGGCCTGTAGGAGACCGTACCGCTTGAGATCCCTCACCGAGCTCAGGCCGGACGAGATGATCGCACACCAACGACCGGTTCGCTTCGACGAGGTGGACGCCGCGGGCATCCTGTTCTTCGGCTGCTTTGCCGCCTACGCCCACGAGGCCAAAGAGCAGCTGTTCCGCGGAATCGACGGCGGCTACCACGGGGCCATCAACGAGCGCAAGATCGGCTTTCCCGTCGTCCGATTTCACTGCGACTTCAAGGCTCCGTTGCGCTACGGCGACGTCGCGCAGGTCGAGGTGCGAGTCGCGCGGGTGGGCGAGCGCAGCGCCGAGCTCGGCTTTCGCGTGCTGCGCACCGCTGACCAGGTGCTGAGCGCCACCCTGGAGATGACCTTCGTGGTGACCGATCTGCGCGCCATGCGCTCCTGCGCCATGCCAGCCGACGTGCGGCGGGTGCTGGTCCAGCATCTTGCCGAGGGGGCGTCCGACTAGCCGCGGGCGGCGATGAAAAACGGCCGCCAAGACCTGGGGGGCGCGGTCTTGGCGGCCTGGGGTGGGAGTCGGTTGGGGGCAGGGTGCGCTACTCGGCGATGGCAGCCACGGGCGTTGCGCCGTCGCCAGACAGGCGCCTGGCACTGGCGATCAGGCCCAAGAGCTCGGTCTGGTCCTTTCTGCCCCAGGCTGCCTCGGCGGCCAGCTGCGCGACGGTGTCGAAGCTCCACGAGCGGGCATGCGGGCTGCGGCGCAGGATCTCGGCGAAGCCGGCCACGGCGGTGGCAAAGCGCAGATTGGCGGGGGCGGCGTCGAAGCTCGGGTGCATTCGGCTGCCGGTCAGCGGGACGGCCAGCTCGCGCGCGGGCTCGGAGCCCAGGGGCTTTTGGTAGCGCAGCCGCACGATGAGGGGCGGTCGCATCCGGTCGCGGCCCTGCCGCAGCACCACGTCGTATACCGCCGTCACGTTGTGGCCCGCGCCGATCTCGCCAGCGTCCACCTGGTCGTTGCGAAAGTCGCGGTCGCGGACGTCGCGGTTCTCGTAGCCGATGAGGCGGTACTCGGCCACGGCCGCCGGGTCGAACTCCACCTGCACCTTCACGTCGCGGGCCACGACTTGCAGCATGCCCGTCAGCTGCTCGACGAACACCCGTCGGGCCTGCTCCTGAGTGTCGATGTAGTAGTAGTTGCCGTCGCCCTGGTTGGCGAGCTGCTCCATCATGGTGTCCTTGTAGTTGCCTCGGCCGAAGCCCACCGTGGACAGGGTGATGCCCAAGTCCTTGTAGTGGCCGATGCGTTCAAGGATTTCCTGGTGGCTGGCCGGTCCGACGTTGGCATCGCCGTCCGAGAGCACCACCACGCGGTTGATATGTCCCCGGACCAAGGTGCGGCGGGCGAGGTTGTAGGCCAGATCGATGCCGCTCGACATGGCGGTGGAGCCGGAGGCGCTCAGGCTGTCGATGGCGGCCAGAATGCGCTCGCGCTCGCTACCGCCCGTCGGCGGCAGCACCTCGCGCACGCTGCCCGCGTAGGTGCAAAGGGCCACCGTGTCGCCAGGGCGGAGCTGGCGGGTGAGCATGCGCAGGCTCTGCTTGGCCAGGCCGATCTTGCCGGGCGACTGCATCGAGCCGCTGGTGTCAACCAGGTAGACGAGGTGGGCGGGCGTTCGCGCGGCGGCCGAGACGCGCTTGGCCTGCAGGCCGATGCGCACGATGTGGTGGCCCGCGTCGTAGGGCGAGGGCGCGGCGTCGAGGTGCACGGCAAAGGGCGCGTGGGTCGGGGCGGCGTAGCCGTAGTCGAAGTAGTTGAGGAACTCTTCGGCGCGCACCGAGGCAAAGGGCGGGAGCGTGCCCGAGCGGAGCTTGCTGCGGGCGATGGAGTAGGAGGCCGTGTCCACGTCGACGGCAAAGGTGGACAGCCTGTCCTCGGTCGGGTCGACGAAGCCGTTGACGCCGTAGTCGGTGTACTGCTCGGTGCCTGCTGGCTCGGGCAGGGGGACAGCGATGGCGCCCGCGGCTGGCGCGGCCTTGCCGACGGCGCGGTGGGCCTGCTCAGCAGCCGCCTCGGGGCGGGCGGCGGGCTTGGCTGCGGGGCTCGCGGGCGGTGCGGGCGGGGGCTGCTGCGCCAGCGTGGGTGCGGGAGGCGATGACACCGACGGGCCGGCCTGTGCGGCATCCACGGCTGCCGCTGCGGGCGCGTTTGCCTCTGCGGCGATGGCGCTTGGCTCGGTCGCCGCGCGCGGGGCTGCTGCGCCGCAGCCCCAGGTGGATCCCAGGGCGCAAAGCCCGGCCAACGAAAGCATTCCAATCTGTCGCATCGTCTCCTCCTGTTGTTGGCCAGACAACGCGACGGATGGAGGCGAGCTTACAGCGCAGTCGCCAGCTCGGCGGCGATCAGCCCGCTTGCTCGGCAGCGGCCACGACGATGGCCTGGTAGCAGCGGCGGACGCGGTCGGCCACCTGCCCGTAGGCGTCGAGCAGGGTCGCGGCCGAGCGCGCGGCCGGCCCGTCGCGAAAGCCCATGCGGCGTGCCAAGGGCTCTAGGCCAGCGGCGTCCTGCTCGATGAGGTGCGCGCTGTCGCCGTGCACGATGCGGATGCGCTGCTCGAGCCGTCGGAGGAAGCGGTAGCCGTCGCGCAGCCAGTCGAGCTCGGGCGGCGCCAGCGCCCCAACCTCGCCGAGCGCCTCGATGGCCAGGGCCGTGTTGGTGGTGTGGACGCGTTCGTCGGAGCCGTAGTGCATCTGCAGAAGCTCGACGCAGAGCTCGACATCGAGCAGGCCACCTCGGCCGAACTTGATGTCGTGGCGGCCTGGGCGCTCGCGCGCGAGCTCGGCTTCCATGCGCTGCCGCAGCCGATGGAGGTCGCGGGCTAGCTCGCCCACATCGC
Organism: uncultured Polyangiaceae bacterium; assembly: GCA_964441055.1. Classification (GTDB taxonomy): domain Bacteria; phylum Myxococcota_A; class Polyangia; order Polyangiales; family Polyangiaceae; genus JACQWT01. Next base: position 5,075 of record CAYTYV010000148.1, read on the forward strand.
CGCGCCAGCCATAGGCCGCGCGGTGCGCGATGTCCTCGGCCGCCAGGCCCAGCCTTCGATCGCCAGCCACGAAGCGGGCCTTGAGCAGGGCCAGGCGCTCCCAGTTGGCGGACTGGCTGCCGGGCGCGGGCGCCTCGGTCGCGGCCACGCCGTCCGCGCGGTCGCCGAGGTGGACGCGGTGATAGCGGGCAAAGCCGTCGAGCGAGACCACCAGCAGGCCCTGGCTGCCCGAGGGCCGCAGGCGCGCGTCGAGCTGGTAGCCGGGGCCCTCGCTGTGCGGCATGGAGATGAGCTGGATGACGCGGCGCGCGCAACGCGAGAAGTGCGCCGTCGGATCGTCGGGCGCTCGGGCGGGATCGAACAGGAAGATGACGTCCAGGTCCGAGCCGTAGCCGAGCTCGCCGCCGCCCAGCTTGCCCATCCCGAGCACGCTCATCCCCTGAAGCTCGTCGTCGGCTCCCGCGTCCAAGGCGAGCCGCGTGGCCGCCTCGAGCGAGGCCTCGGCGAGCGCCGACAGGGTGGTCGTGGTCTGCGCGGTGTCGATCTCGCCAGCCAGATCCGCCAGGGCGACCTCGGTGGTGATGCGCTGCTTGGCTCGACGCAGCAAGCCGACCTGTTGCTCGAGCGGTTCCTGCGACTCGTCCGTCGGCTCGCCCATGGCCTCGAGCACCTCAGCGCGGGCCTGGGTCGGGCCCACCCGCTCGCGGGCGAACAGCACCAGGTCGCCGAGCTCGGGTCGCGTGACCACTGCCTGGCCCACGAAGCCGCTGGCGCCGAGCACTGCCACCAGCCGTCGGATGGCGCGGGGGTCGTCGGCCATCAGCCGGGTGGTGATGCCAGGGTGGCGAGTGCGGCCGAAAAAGCCGCGTAGAAACGCCGCAGCCTGCTCGGGGTCGGCCGCATCGGCAACGGCGTCCAAAGTAGCCTCGAGCAAAGGGCGGTGCTGCTCGCGTCCCTGCGCGCCGAGCGGCGTGGAGGGCTGCCTACCGAGCTCGAACAGGTGCCGCGCGAGCATGCCGAGGTCGGCCGAGCTGACGGCGCGCATCTCGGCGCGCTCTAGAGCTCGGGCAAAGGCCACCCGGTCGTGGGCCTCCAGCGCGGTCACGGCCCCAGCCCAACGGGAGACGGCGGGCCCGCCTCGCGGAAGCAGCGAGGAAAAGAGCCGACGAACCGCCTGCCGCGCCTCTGACAGCGCCTTCGACAGCGCTTCGGCCGAGGCAAATCCCTGGCTGCGCGCCAGCCGTTCGAGCTCGCTCGGGTCGGTCGGCAAAAGGTGGGTCTGCAGCCCGGTGCTCCATTGCACCGCGTGCTCGCAGCGGCGCAGGCCGAGGTAGGCGCTGGTCACCTGATCGGCCTCGCGCTCGGTGAGCAGCCCGGCGGTTCTAAGCCGCGCCGCCGCCACCATGGTCGAGGCAGAGCGAAGGCGCGGATCGCGACCGCCCCAGATGAGCTGCAAGGCCTGCACGAAGAGCTCGGCCTCGCGGATCCCTCCTGTGCCGAGCTTGAGATCCCGCTCGGGCTCAGCGCACAGCTCGACGCGAGCCCGCTCGCCGAGCTCGTGGAGCGCGGCGGCGATGCTGGGATCCACCCGACGGGTCCACACGAAGGGCTGGAGCATGGCGGCGAGCTCGACGGCAAGCTCCGCGTCGCCCGCCACGCGACGGGCGCGCAGCAGGGCGGCGCGCTCCCAGAGCCGGCCGAAGCTCTCGTAGTAGCGCTCGGCCGCGGCCAGCGAGTTGACCAGCGGGCCGCTCGAGCCCTCGGGCCTGAGGCGCAGATCCACGCGCCACACCATGCCGTCATCGGTGGCATCCTCCAGGTTGGCGGTCATGCGGCGCACCACCCGGCTCCACACCTCGTGGGCCGATAGCTGCCCGCCGCCAGGGCTCAGCGCTACCGCCTCGTCGGTGTCGTAGAAGCACACCAGATCGACGTCCGATCCGGCGTTGAGCTCGCGCCCGCCGAGCTTGCCCAGACCCAGCACGACCAGTCTGCTCGGAGCTCCGTCGGGACGGCGGGGCTGGCCGTGTTGCGCGAAGACGTTCCGACAGGCCTCGGCCAGGGCCACCTCGATGGTCATGTCGGCCAGATCGCTGAGCTCGCGAGCGGTCACCTCCAGATCGGCGCCGCCGAGCGCGGTCGGCAGTAGCTCCCGCAGCGCTATGCGCAGTCGCTCGGCTTGGGCCTTGCGGCGAAGCTCGGACCGAAGCCGCTCGGGGTCGGGCTCTTGGCGCATCCGCTGGCGGAAGCGAGCGTAGTCGGCACGCCGCGGTCCGGCCTCGAGCTCGAGCGCGCTCGCGAGATCATCGGGGCGCGCCTCCAGCAGCGGAGCCCAAGCCGGATAGGCGGTGCAAAGGGCCACGCCGAGCCCGAGCGCAGAGCCTCGTAGGGCGGTCGAGAAGCGCTCTTGTTGCGCGGCGGCGCGCGCCGGATCGATGGCGCGGGCGAGCGCCAAGAGCGGCTCGATGCTGCGGTTCACGAGCGGCAGCGTAGCATCGCTCGGCCGCGGGCTCGATCACGGTCGGGGCGCGGCTGCGAGCCAGCGCTCGAGCGCATCGCCAGCGATGATGGGCACCTTTCTAAGCGCGGCGATGTTCTCCGCCCCGGCGAGCAGCATCACCGCGCGAAGCTCGGCCTCGACGGCGTCGAACAGCGCGTGCACGGCGTTGACGCCGCCCTGGTGCCAGGCGCGCAGCACAGCTCGGGCCGCGGCCGCGGCGTGGGCTCCGAGGGCGATGGCGCGGGCCACGTCCAAACCGGTCTCCACGCCGCCCGAGGCGATGATGGTCTGAAAGGCGGGCCGCGTCCTTCGGGCATAGGCCACCGAGGCTGCGGTGGGCACGCCCCACTCGCGTAGGGCGCGGCCTAGCGAGGCGCGCCCGGGTTCGCCGCTCGCGCGCTCGGTCTCCACCGCCACCCACGAGGTGCCGCCCGCGCCCGAGACGTCGACGTGGCGGATGCCCGCGTCGGCCAGGCGCTTTGCCGTGCGCCAGCTGATGCCGCAACCCGTCTCCTTGACGAGCAGCGGCATGCCGAGCTCGCGCGCGAGGCGGCCGACGGCATCGAGGATGCCCGAAAAGTCGCGGTCGCCCTCGGGTTGGATGATCTCCATGGCCGCGTTCAGGTGGATGCACAGGCCGTCGGCGCCCACCCGGTCGGCGAGCTCGGCGACCTCGGCGCTCGATAGCTCGCGGGCCTGGGTGGCGCCCAGGTTGCCCAGCAGCAAACAGCTCGGCGCCACCTCTCGCACGCCGTAGCCGAGGTCGAGGCCAGTCTCCAGCATGGCCCGCTGGCTGCCCAAGCCGAAGCCGTAGCCGCGCTCCTCGGCAACGGCGGCCAGATCGCGGTTGATGGCCTTGGCGCGCTCGGTTCCGCCGGTCATCCCCGCGATCAGAAGCGGAGCCCGCAGGGGCTTGCCCAACAGCTCGACGGTCGTGTCGACCTCTGCCAGGGCGAGCTCGGGCACGGCCTCGTGCACCAGCTCCACCTGCTCGAGCAAGGTGGTCTTGTGGCGAAAACCCACGTCGCCCGTAGCGCACAGATCGAGGTGGTCCGCCTTCCGTTGCGGAATCGTCTCGTCCATCTCCTCGCCTGTACTACACTGTTTTGGTGGACCTGCCATCCGAAGCGCGATTGCGATGGCTGCTGCGCGGCGCGGCCCGGCTGCTCGAGGGCGGTGCCGAGCCGGTCAGCGGCCTGATCCTGCCCACGGCCGAGTTCTTTCCCGACCCCTTTGACGGCAGGCCGCCGTCGGTGGCGAGGCTGCTCGCCCGGGTAGCCGGTCACGCGGGCCTGAGCGAGCTGCCGATCAAGCTGGAGCTCGGCGGCGCGGACGGCGCCTCGGGCGCGAGCTGCTCGTCGGGCAGTTGCAGCGCGGGACCAGGGCCGAGCCAGATCCAAGGGCGCGTGCGACGCGCAGGCCAGGGCCCCGAGGCTGGCTTCCGCGTGACCGTCACCGCCCAAGAGGTGCGAAACGCCACCGTGCTCACCACCGCGCTGGTGCGCGCTTCGAGCGAGATCTTCCTCGCCGAGGCCAGGCTCTTCGGCGATTTTCGACCCGGCGAGGCCCAGGCCGCGGTGGACCTAGGCGGGGTGCTGCTGGGCTTTGGCGTGCTGCTTGCGAACGGCTCGCACATCTACTCCAAGGGATGCGGCGGCGTCCGCATCAGCTCGGCCACGGCCTTGCCGGTCGACGAGATCACCGTCGCCCTGGCCGTCTACGCCAAGCTCCACGGGGCTAGTCCGCGCGCGGTGCGCACACACCTGGATCCGACGCCGCGAGCGCGCTTCGACGAGGCGGTCCGCTGGGCCGAGGCCAACGCCGGGGTGGTCGGCTTGGTGCGCAGCGATCGGGCCGCGCTCGAGGCCGACACCTACGCCCTGTCCGAGGCGCGGGGCTGGCTGTCGAGGCTGCTGGGCATCGGACGCGCCCGAGGGCCCACCGTGCCGACCGACGACGAGGTCGACGAGCTCGCCCGCGAGCTCGGACCTGCGGCAGGCAAGCCGGACAAGGCCGCCGTCGATCCGGAAAAGCAGCGACGGCTCGCGGAAATCCGCGCGCTGGTCGACGAGTCCTTCGACGGCTAGCTACCTACCGCTCGATGCGCTCGAGCCGGTCCGACGCGCCGACCAGCACGAGGTCGGCCATGTCGAGGAAAAGGCCCGTGTCGACCACGCCTGGAATGGCGCGCAGGGCGGCATCGAGTCGGGTTGGCTCGTCGATGGGGTCGAACTGGGCGTCCACGATGCGGTTGCCGTTGTCCGTGCCGAAGGGCGAGCCGTCCGCGCCCTGGCGCACTGTGGGGCGGCCGCCCAGGGCCTCGATCTCGCGCAGCACCACGGCTTCGGCAAAGGGCACCACCTCGATCGGGATGGGCGCCTTTTCGCCGAGCCGCTCGACCCGCTTGTCGGGCGTGACCACGATGACGAAGCGATCGGCCAGGTGGGCCACGACGCGCTCGCGCAGCAGCGCTCCGCCCAGGCCCTTGGTGAGCTGCAGCTCGGCGGTCACCTCGTCGGCGCCGTCCACGGCGAGATCCAAGCGCACGACCTCGGCCAGGGTGACGAGCTCGATGCCGAGCCCGGAGGCGAGCTTTTCGGTGCGCGTCGAGGTGGTGACCCCGCGGACGCGCAGGCCGCGGCCGACCCGCTCTGCGAGCCGCCGCACAAAGGCCTCGGCCGCGCGTCCCGTGCCTAGGCCGAGCTGCATGCCATCGCGCAGAAGCTCCAGGGCTGCGCGCGCGGCCTTATCCATCCCCTCTGGGCTTGGCCCAGCGCCCTGGCTGCGAGCGTCGTCGCTATTGCTCATCGGCGCTAGAAGCTCTGGCTCACCGACAGCCCGGCAAAGGACGGGCCGAGCTGCGGCGCGACGGTGGTCTGGCCCTCGTTCGGGTCGGCTTGCTCGGGCTCGTGCACGAAGTACCAGATCAGCCCGCCTGCGATGGCCGCCCCGCCCAAAGCGAGGCCGCCCCCGCCAACGTTCCAGAGCGTGCGGCCCGTGTTGCCCTTGTCCGCGTTCTCCTCAGCGCAGAACTCTCCGTCTTCGCCGTGTTTCGGGCATTCGGCTTCGGCATCGTCGTACATGTTCTTCCCCACTCCGAAGAGCACGGCTCCAGTGACGAGCGCCGCGCCACCGAGGCCCACCACTACCCACGGCGGCCAGAACACGGGCTCGCCGTCCGTCTCGCCGTTGGGGGGCGTGTAGACCGTGGCGGTGGGAGTTGCCGTGGCCGTGGGTGGGGGCTGGGGCGGACGCGTGGCCGCCTCCTCTTGCGCCTTGAGCTCGGCCAGCTTGTCGACGGCGGTCTTTCGGGCCTTGGGGCCCTCTCGATCCACGTAGGTCTGGAGGGCCTCGATGGCCTTCTTGCGCTCACCCAGCTTCTCGTAGGCGTTGCCGATGTTGATGAGCACCCGATGGGCGTTGCAGTCGAAGCGGTAAGCGTCGATCCACGAGCGGATCGCCTCGCTGTACATCTTCTTGGTGAAGAAGCGCTCGCCCGCCTTGTGTGCGCCCTTGGCGCCCTCGATGTCGGACGGCGTGGGCTCCCGGTCGCAAACCGGATAGGTGTCGGCCTGGGCGCTGCCCGCCACCGCCAACAGCAGCAAGGCCGCAGCCAGGGTAGGCCGCGCAGAACGTTGCGTAGGTGTCAGCGACATCGGAGTGGCCGTGAAAAGAAGGGCGCGCTACTGGCGGATGGATACGGAGATGGCCTAAGGCCTTGGAACCATCCTAGTTCGGCCGTCCCCAAGAGACAAATCTTGGGGCTTGCGCGGGCCGGGCGAGCTCTCGCGCGAGCCCTTGCATCGCCGCCTCGACCGCGCCCGCTCGGCGGGCCCTCGTTGCCGCGGCCGCGGCGTAATCGGTTCCTTCGTCGCGCCGCTCGGGCGTCTTTGGTATAGCTCGGCCTGGCTGATGCTACCTGCGAAGAAGCAGATTCTGGTGGTGGACGACGAGGCCAACCTCAGGCGCGTCCTCTCGGCCCAGCTCGCCCGCGACGGCTACGAGGTGCACACGGCCGAGGACGGCGAGGCCGGGCTCGCCTTTCTTCAGGAGCACCACGTCGATCTGGTGATCACCGATCTGCGCATGCCCAAGTGCGGCGGCATGGATCTCTTGAGGCTGGCGCTGCACGAGGACCCGACCCTGCCAGTCGTGATCCTCACCGCCCACGGCACGGTGGACACCGCGGTCGAGGCGCTCAAGACCGGGGCTTTCGACTACATCACCAAGCCCTTTGACCAGCGCGAGGTCCGCCAAATCGTGGACAAGGCGCTGCGCACGCGCGATCTGGCCAGCCGCGACGCCAGCCGCCAGGCCACGGACGAGCACGAGGGCGCCGCCCGCTTCGGCATCATCGGCCGCAGCCCGGGCATCCAGGAGATCTACAGCATCATCGAGCGCGTGTCCGACACGCCCACCACCGTGCTCATCACGGGCGAGAGCGGCACGGGCAAGGAGCTGGTGGCCCGCGCGCTGCACGACAACTCCAGCCGCTCGGCCAGCGCCTTCATCAAGGTCAACTGCGCGGCGATTCCCAAGAACTTGATGGAGTCCGAGCTGTTCGGCTACGAGCGGGGCGCCTTCACGGGCGCGGTGGGCTCCAAGCCGGGCCGCTTCGAGCTGGGGCGCGGGGGCACGCTGTTTCTCGACGAGGTGGGCGAGATCCCGCAGGAGATGCAGGTCAAGCTGCTGCGCGTCCTGCAGGAGCGCGAGTTCGAGCGCGTAGGCGGCGTCAAGACGATCCACGTCGACGTCCGGCTGGTCGCCGCCACCAACCGCGATCTCAAGGCGGCCATTGCCGAGGGGGCGTTTCGCGAGGACCTGTACTACCGCCTCAACGTGGTGCCCGTGCTGCTTCCGCCGCTGCGCGAGCGGCGCAGCGACATCGCTGACCTGGCCGCGTTCTTCGTCCAGAAGTTCAACGGGCGCCTGAACAAGAAGGTCGAGCTCATCGAGCCCGAGGCGCTCGGCAAGCTCGAGCAGTACGCCTGGCCCGGCAACATCCGCGAGCTGGAGAACGTCATCGAGCGCGCGGTGCTGTTCGCCGACGGCATCGGGATCACGGTGGCGGACCTGGTCCCCGACGTCGTCCAGGTGGCCGAGACTCCGTCCCCGCCCGAGGTGGGCAGCGAGGGGCTCAAGGAGCAGGTCAAGGCCGTCACCAGCCGCCTCGAGCGCGAGCTCATCGTGCGGGCGCTCGAGCAGACTGGCGGCAACGTGACCCACGCGGCGCGGCTGCTCAAGATCTCCCGCAAGGGCCTGCAGCTCAAGATGAAGGAGCTGTCACTGCGCGAGCCGTGAATTGGCGGCACTTGTGCCATAATGGGCCATGCTCTCTGCAAGCGGAGCTGCCTGGAGATGGTGGACGGTGTCGGCTCTCGCGGTGGTGACGGCGATCGCGGCACCAGCGGGTCCGGGTTGCTCGGACGGCGAGGAAGAGTCCGATGGGCAGGGCGTGCCTTGTCCCAACAAGGTCCCGGTGGAGGGCGCGGCCTGTCCGAAGGCGGGGCTCGTCTGCACCTACTACGACGCCACGGGCTGCCAGCTGTACTTCACGGCCACCTGCGCGGCTGACGGCAAGTGGGAGCTGGATGACGAGTGCGGTCCCGCGGGCGGTGCCGCTGGTATGGCGGGAGCGGCCGGTGGGGGCGCTGCGACGGGTGGCAGCGGTCCGGGTGGGCTCGGCGGACTCGGCGGTA
>CAYTYV010000149.1:0-13205 GCA_964441055.1 uncultured Polyangiaceae bacterium
GTAGTTGTGGAGGTAGTACGGCAGCACCACCATCACCGCCGAGGCGGCGACGCCGACCATGAAGGTGAACTGAGCGATGTAGATCCCCCAGCTCACGTCGCGGCTGAGCCCGGTGATCTGCAGGCCCACGGTGAACTGCCAGATGTAGGTCCCGACGCCGATGCCGATCAGCACCAGCAACAGCACCACTAGCGCCCAGTAGCGCGCGCTTCCTTTCAGAGCCTTTTCCAGCATGACGACCTCACAGGATGTAGAAGACGCTGGGCATGGTTCCCAAGTTGGGCTTGCGTCGAATGGTGTGTTGGCTCTCCAGAAGCTTCCGTACTGAGGAGCTGTCGTCGTACAGATCGCCGAAGTGCAGGGCATCGTGGCCCGCCTCGCGACAGGCCTTCACGCAGTAGGGCTCGGGCGTCTGCGGCTTCGGACCGGATAGCTGCTTGGCCAGAAGCTCCGCGCAGAAGTTGCACTTCTCGACGACGCCCTTGGTCCGCTGGGGGAACCGGTCGTGCGGCTTGCCGTCGTTGATGTACGCGCTGGGGTCCAAGAAGTTGAAGCTCCGCGCGCCGTAAGGGCAGGCGGCCATGCAGTAGCGGCAGCCGATGCAGCGATGCATGTCCATCAGCACGATGCCGTCGCGCTGGCGCTTGAAGGTGGCCTGGGTTGGACACACCCGCACGCACGGAGGGTTCTTGCAGTGGTTGCACAGCACCACCACGGGGTCGTTTTCGCCGGGCTCTTTGTCGAACTCGTGGTGCTGCTGCTCGGGAAAGGCGTTGTGGTAGGGCACCGGCCAGATCCATTCGACCTGGTGCCGCTGGTTGGCCCCTTGGTTCGGGATGGTCGGCACGTTGTGCTCGCCATGGCAGACCTCCGTGCACGCTCGGCAGCCGTTCTTGGCCTGGCACTTGGCCGTCTCGACTACCAAGGCCCAGCGATGCTCTTCGCCGGGCTCACGACCGCCGTGTCCTCCGCCCGGGCTACGGGCCAACGCGGACAGGACCGGCACACAACAGCCCGCCCCAACCACGGAGGCACCGGCGATTTTCAAAAAGCTCCTTCTGCTCTCGTCCATCGCTCACTTCCTCCCTTCGGGGGCCACGTGACACTCCCAGCACTCCAGCTCGTCCACCAGCCACGAGTGCGTTACGCCTAGGGGTATGTGGCACTCGTCGCAGAACTGCTGCTTGTTGGCGTGGCAGCCCTCTTGCATGCAGGTACGCGAAAGGCTGCGGTCCCAGGTCTTGCCGTCGCTGGCCGTGTAGGTGCGCTGTCCTTCGCGCACGACCTCGTCGCGCCAGCGATCGAGCAGATCCATGTGCGAGGCCTTCATGTAGGCCCGGGACTCCACGCACTCCGTCGCCTTCTCGGGAAGAGCCGGCTCCGGCCTTTGCCAGGTGTCTCCCGCGGCCGCCGAGTACCAGATCGGGAAGGTCACTCCGCCGAGGAAGATGACCAACCCGACACCGATCTTTCCGCCGTCGTACATCGCCTCAGTCCTCCTCGTCCTCGTCGATGGGCTCGAGCCGCAGATCGACCTCTCGCTTGTTCTCGCCGGGCATCACCAGCGCGTTGCCGACCATCTCGTGGATGCCGGTCACTTCCACCTCTGGCGCCCAGTACTCGCAGACCGTCGTCAAGGTCGCCCGGTCGATGGCGCACATGGCGGCGAGCCGATTGACCCCGTGCTTGTCGTACACGTATTTCACGGCATTGCCCCGCGGCAGCCCGCCCCGCAGGCGCATCTCCATGTTCTCGTCCGTGCCGAGCCCAGCGCCGCCGCCGCAGCAGAAGGTCTGCTCGCGAATGGTGCCTTCGGGCATATCGTAGAAATGGTCGACCGCGCTGCGAATGACGTAGCGCGGCTCCTCGAAGATGCCCATGGCCCGCGCCGGGTTGCACGAGTCGTGGAAGGTCACGCGCAGCTTCTTGTTGCGGCTCTTGTCGAGCTCGAGCTTGCCGTGCTTCACGAGATCGGAGGTGAACTCCGTGATGGGGATCATCTTGGTGTCGCGGGCGTTTTCGAACACCGTGCCCGTGATGGGGTTGCGCGGCACCTCGAGGTGGTTCGCCGGGCCGTTGTGGGTGGCCATGTACTGGTTGAGCACCCGCCACATGTGGCCACACTCGCCGCCGAGCACCCACTTGACGCCGAGGCGCTTGGCTTCGGCGTAGATCTTGGCGTTCAGGTTCTTCATGGCCTCGTGAGAGGTGAAGAGCCCGAAGTTGCCGCCGTCGGAGGCGTAGCTGCTCCAGGTGAAGGTGAAGCCATACTTCTCCTGCAAGTAGTGGAACAACAGCATGTATCCCATGCACGAGAAGGTTCCCGGATCGGCCAGGAAGTCCCCCGAGGGCGTCACGAACAAGATGTCCTTACCCTTTTCGTTGATGGGAATGTCCACCTGGATGCCAGTGGCCTCTTCGATGTCGTCGGCGAAGAAGTCCAGGGTGTCCTTGAGGCCGTGGGGCTGGATGCCGAGGTGGTTGCCGGTCCGCGTGCAGTTGGCCACGGGCTCCAGGATCCAGTTGACGTTGCAGCCGACCAGATGCAGCAGCTCGCGGCCGATCATGGTGACCTCGGCCGTGTCGATGCCGTAGGGGCAAAACACCGAGCACCGCCGACACTCGGTGCACTGGTAGAAGTAGTAGAACCACTCCTTGACCACGTCCTCGGTGAGCTCCCGGCAGCCCATCTGCTTGCCGATGATCTTGCCGAGCAGCTTGCCCGCCAGGGTGAAGTCGTTGCGATAGATGGACCGCAGCAGCTCGGCCCTCAGCACGGGCATGTTCTTGGGATCGCCGCCGCCGATAAAAAAGTGGCACTTGTCGGCACAGGCGCCACATCGCACGCAGACGTCCATGAACACCTTGAGCGACCGGTACTTCTCCAACCGCTCCTGCAGCCCCTTGAGCAGGCGCTGCTTCCAGTCCTTGGGAAGCTTCCAATCTCGCTCGGCGGGCGCCCACTCCCGGGGATTGTCCATCCCCAGGTACTCGAGGTGCTTGGCCTTGGCCGGGTAGATGAAGGAGCCCGGCCGAAAGTCCGCGGGCGTGTCCAGCCAGTCGGTGGTCGGCGGGGTGTAGTCGACGTCCAGCAGCTTGTCGTGCTGGTAGTATGCCATCTGATCGGGCGTTGCTTCTGCCACGGCGCTACTCCTTATCCAGTGGAATCCCTGCCTGGACCAGCTTGTCGTGGAACTCCTCTTCGTACTCCGCGTAGGTGTGAAGCTTGGCGGGAGTTCCCCAGGGGTTGACGTGACGCACCGCACGGTTGTTGTTGGCGAGGTTTCTCGTCGGGCTGAGGAACACGCCACCGGCATGCATGAGCTTGCTCAGCGGGAAGTACGCAAACAGGACGCAGACCAGGAACAGGTGCAAGAAGAACAGCGGATCGAGGTCTGGCACCACCGGCTGCAGCGTGAGCAGGCCCATGGTGAGCTCCTTGACGCCGACGATGTCGGTGCGCACGAAATGGCGCAGCAGCACACCGCTGAGCGCGATCCCGAAGATCAAGAACAGTGGAAAGTAGTCGTTCGCCAGCGAGATGTACCGCACCTGCGGGACGACCACCCGCCGAACGAACAGGTAGGTCACGCCGAGCAGTAGCACCACGGAGGTGATGAACATGTAGGGCACGCCGATGGCCAGGAACCCGTCGATCTTCTGCAGCAGCAGGATCGGTCGGGGCACGGGATCGACGAAGAAGCGCAAGTGCCGCAGAAGCACCACCAGAAACGCGTAGTGGAAGGCTAGGGCGCCGAGCCACAGCCACTTGGTAGCGCCGTAGACCAGCTTCGGCCCCTTGTGCAGCTCAGCGGTGGTGTTGCGGAACAGTGAGCGGAAGAACAGGACCTCGAGCAGCATGCGGCCGAGCACCTCGAGGTTGTTCGAGGGGTTCTCGATCCGGTCGTGCTTGATCCAATCCAGGGTCTTCTGCTGCCCGCAGGTGGTTGGGATGCGGAAGGGAACCGGTACCTTGGCCCACTGCAGGATACGAATGACCACGCCGACCAGGAAGGCCGCCAGGGCCAGGTACGGCACGACCACCCCGAAGAAAAACCCCGAGGTTTTGCCTCCGTAGTACCCTATGGCCGCGAGTACGAGCACGGCGACAAGTGATATTCCTATTTTCATCGGCCATTCCCTCGTTGTCGGTAGGGGCGCATGATGCGATGGTCGGAGCGAGCCCGACGCACTAGTCCGGATCGTCCAAAGTCCAACCCGTTCTCCGCAAGAGTCCGGAGACCCGTCTCTTGATTTCGTTGATGCGGAGCTGAGACACCTGATCGCGACATTGGGTGTAGATGTCGAAGGCGTAGAGGGCCACCTGGTCGATGCGCCTCTCGAACGCCCAGAGCTCCGTCTGTCGCTCGGGGTCCCGCAGCTCGGGTCCCAGCTCCTCGCGAATGGCCCGCTTGAGGAGAAACACAAAGGAGACCGCCCGCGCAGGCGTGAATTCCTGCACGGACCGTATCTTGATGATGTCTCGAAGCGGAGCGCACAGCTCGTCCGCGCCCGCCTCCCCGAGCAGACCATCCCAGATGGCCTGAACCCCGTTTGACAGGGTTTGGCCTACGGGGTTGGCAAACTGGTCTTTTACTCTGCTCAGGAAGGCGGACGTGTCGGGAGGATAGGTCTCCAGCGTAAGGTCGAGCCACCGCTTGGCAATGGCGGCTCGTCTCTCCACAAAAAGGTCGTTGAGCGTCATTTCGATGGGACTCCAGCCGACGCTGCTCCCAATCGAACCGCACCGCCCCGTGACCCAGTGAGCTGCGGGCAGGGTGACCCGCCTGGATGTGCAGGTCGCCGTGGGCTACACGCAGCCGGTGGGCTTGGGCAGTCCGGCTACTTTGCAAGCGCCCTTGGCGGGGCCAGAGGGGAAGAGCTCGTAGATCTTCTTCAGTTTGAAGCCCGTGGACTTGCAGAGCTTGCGAATCATCGGGGCAACGCCGTACTCGAGGTAGTACTCGCGTAGGTAGTTGACCACCTTCCAGTGGTCGTCGGACATGTCGTCCACGCCCTCGGTAGAGGCCAGCGCCTTGGCTACCTCCTCATCCCACTTCTCGGGCTCCTGGATGAAGCCGTCCTCATCGATGTCCAGGGTCCTGTCGCCAACTTGAAAGTCTGGCATGGCTGTCCTCCCGTGTCGGGTATCTCAGTTGTGGTTGTCTGGCTCGCCTTGGGCGGCGGATTCCGCCCGTTGAGCCCGTTGTCTTTTCTCGCGCTCGATGGTCCTGAGCACCTCCGGTTGGGGGGAATGCCCAAGGGCCACCGACTTGGCCAGGTACACCTGCGCCTCGTCGAGTTGTCCGAGGCCTAGCAAGCCCACGGCCAAGTGGTAGTTGCCCCCCGGATGCTCCGCATCGAGCTCGAGCACTCGGCGAAAGCAGGCCACCATTTCCTCGCTCTGTCCGAGGAACAGGTGGCCCAGTCCCTCGTTGTAGTGCGCCAGCAGCAGCTCGGGCTGGCATGCCCCCGCTTGACGATTCGCCTCCACGCTGCCGGAAAAGTCGAACTGGCTGAACAGCGCGCCGCCTAGATTAACCCACGCTTCCGCGCACTTGGGGTCGATCTCCACCGCCTTGCGGAAGGCCTCTTCGGCGTCCTTCAAGGTGCCTTTGTGCTTGAGCAGCGCCACGCCCAGCCGGGTGTGCGCCTTGGCCGAATCGGGGTGGTCAGCGACCTCCTGACGAAGTCGCTCGAGCACGATGCGCGTCGATTCGCGTTCAGCCATGGCAGCATCCTCCGGCGCTGAGCCGATCTCGGATCACGTCGACCAGCTCGGCGCCCACTTCGCCCGGACACTGACGAGCCACCGTCTGCAACGCGGCGCTCAGACCGTCCTTGAGCTCGTCGTCCGTCGTCAGCCGCAGCAAGTCCGGTACCACTGGCAGGAGCAGCTTGGGCTGCTCCTGGGCAATGGCCTGCAGGACAGCCGGGGCGGTGGCCGCATGGGTGCCCGACTGGCTGTCGATCGCCCATAGCAGCCGCTGGATCACCTTACCCACGTGCTTGGGGTGGTACTTGCCCGCGATGGCCACGCCGCGAACCGCCGCAGTACGCAGCTCCTCGTCGGTCTGGTAAGTCAACCCGAGCAAATGGCGAACCGCCCGTGGCTCGCGGGCCACGAGCTTCTCGAAATCATCGAATTGGCGCCGCTCGATCAGCGCCTGAATGCGGCTACGCAAGCTGCCGTTGTGATGCGGCCTACCCTGGCGCAGCCCGCGGGCGGCTTCCTCGAGCTGGCGGGCACGCTGCTGCCGCGACTTGGTGCGGCGGTCCGTGCCCGCGCGAGAAGCGACGGCGCGGCTCTGCCCCTCGGTTTGTGCTTCGGCCCCGCCTCGCGCCTCATCGGCTCTGGCTGGGGCTTGCGGGCGATTCGCAGCGCGGCCGGAGGTGGCCGTCGCAGCTCGTCGGGAGGCATCGTCTTGCGCCGCGCGGACCATCGCCGCGGCCCAGCCGGGCATGCCGAGCGCGTGCAGATGGGTGTAGGTCGCCACCACCGAGCCCGTGCGAATACCGTCTCGCGCTTGCCCCACGCCCACGCCGCGCTCCAGCGCCAAGACGGTGTCCAGCGTGGACGGCTCGTCACAGACGCGGGTGTAGTGGAACTCGTGCCCCCGCAGCTCGGTCCCCTCGGCAAAGAAGGGGCAGGGGCCGTCTACCCGAGCGCGAACGTAGCCGTGGCCCTGGGGCCGCGGGTCATGCTCCACGGTGATCGGCAGCGCGCCGACCATCGGGTACTCGTCGCTGCCTCGTCGCAGGGTGCGGCTGAGGTAGACCAAGCCGCCGCTCTCGGCCCACACGGGAAGCCCTCGGGCGATTCGTCGGGCGAGCTGCTCGCGGAGTAGCTGGTTGTCGGCCAGCTCGGCCGCGTGGACCTCGGGAAAGCCGCCGCCCGCGTAGAGCGCGTCCATGTCGGGCAGTCGCTCGTCGCAAAGCGGCGAAAAGAAGACCAGCTCGGCGCCAGCGGCCTCGAGCGCTTCCAGGTTTTCTGGGTAGTAGAACGAGAAGGCCCGATCCCGTGGCACGCCGATGCGCACCGTGGCCTCGGGCTTGGGGGCATCAGGGATGGGCTCGGCGCGGAGCTCGGGGGCCTCGCGCGCCAGGTCCACGATCGCCGATAGATCCACGTGCTGCTCGACCGCCTCCGCCGCTTGCGCGATGGCGACCTTGGCCTCGGGGTGCTCGACCGCGGTGACCAGCCCTAGGTGCCGACTGGGCAGGCGCCTGCCCGAAAGCCTGGGAATGGCGCCCCATACCGGCACGCCGGTCTCCTCGGTCACCGCTTGGCGGATCAGGCTCTCCTGACGGCTTGTGCCCACGCGATTGAGCAGCACGGCCGCGATCTGCAGATCGGGATCGAGTCGGCAGCAACCCAACACCAGCGCGGCGATGGTGCGCGTGGACTTGGTTGCGTCGACCACCAACAGCACGGGGCTCTTGGTGAGCTTGCACAGCGTCGCGGTGGAGTGGGTCCCGGCTGCATCCATGCCGTCGAAGAGCCCGCGGTTGCCCTCCACCACGGCCAGGTCGGCACCTCGGGCCGAGTGCGCCAGCGAGCGCACGATGGCGTCCGGCGGCATCAGAAAGGTGTCCAGGTTGCGGCCGTCGCTCTTGGCGGCCGCGCCGAGCCACGCCGCGTCGATGAAGTCGGGGCCCTTCTTGAAGGGCGCCACGGCAAAGCCGCGCGCCCTCAGAGCGCCGATCAGCCCAAGCGATACCAGGGTCTTGCCAGTATCGCCGGCTAGACCCGCGACCACTACGCGTGGTGGGGCGGCTGACCGCTCGGCTCGTGCCACGCCATTACCTGTTGTCGTCGCTCTGGAAAAGATCCAGGGCCCCGCTTACACCATCTTCAGATACCCACAGGGGCATTCCTCGGCGCACTTCTCACAGCCAGTGCAGAGCTCGTGCTTGTAGCTGTAGTGCTCGCCCACGGGCTGATCCTTGCCGAGCTTCTCCACCGCCTGATCCTGGCAGTACATCCAGCAGTTGTCGCAGTCCATGCACATGCCGCAGGAGAAGCAGCGCTTGGCCTCCTCGATGGCCTTGTCCCGCCCCAGGCCCACGTTGGCCTCGACGGTCATGGACCCGTCTCCCATGCGTTCGGCCAGAGGCGCTACGTCGCGCACTTGGCGGGCCGCATCGGGGTACCACTCGAGCTTCAGCTTGTCCTTGTAGATGATCGGCAGCTCTTTGGGCTCGTCCTTGTCACCGGTCAGATCGGCGTGGATCTGCTCGGCCACCCGTCGGCCCTGGCCAATCGCAGTGGTGATGAGATCGAGCTTGTTCGAGTCGCCAGCGATATACACGCCCTCGATGGATGTGCTGAACTGGCCGGGCGTGCTGGTGGGGTTGTCGCTGAGCCCTACGCGCGACAGGGCGCTGGCATAGTTGGGCTCCTCGGTCAGCGTGGAGATCAGGGTCGAGAACGACCGCTCGAAGGTCTCGCCGCGGATGGGCACGGGCCGACGGCGGCCCCGATCATCCGGCTTGCCCAGCTTGTAGCGCTGGCAGAGGAGCTTGACGGCCTTGTTGCCGTCCTTGACCAGCTCCAGCGGCCGCGCGAGCAGCTCGAAGTCGATGCCTTCCTCCGCGGCCTCTTCGACCACCTCGGGGAAGGCGGGCATCTCATCCTTGGTCCGGCTGTAGATGACCGTGGTCTTGGCCCCCAGTCGCTTACTGGCCCGAGCAGCGTCGAAGGTGCCGTTCCAGCCGCCCACCACGAGCACATCGTCGCCCAGATCGACCGACTCGCCAGCGTCGATGCGGCGGAAGAACTCCACGCCACTCAGGACGTTGTCCGCCTGCCAGGCCGCCGAGAGCTCGCGCTCCTTGTGTGCGCCCACGGCCACGAAAACCGCCTTGTACTCCGCTTGCAGCTGCTCGATGGTGACGTCCTTGCCCACGACCACGCCGGTCTTGAGCTCGACGCCCAGGTCGAGGATCCGCTGGATCTCGGCATCCAGCACCTTGGCGGGCAGCCGGAAGGGAGCGACGTAGCGCAGAAGCCCGCCGGGCTTTTGCTTGGACTCGAAGATCGTCACGGGCCAGCCGCGTCGCGCCAGGTGGTACGCGCAGGAAAGGCCGGACGGCCCCGAGCCCACCACCGCGATCTTGCCCTCCGATCGCTGCGCCTCCGGCTTGGGAAAGGCCACGCCCTTGTCGATGGCGCTGTCGCCGACGTAGCGCTCGAACATTCGGTTGTTGACCTGGACGTCCTTGAACTGCCGATTGCACTCTCGCTCGCAACAGCGAATGCACAGCCGCCCGATGGTGGCTGGCATGGGGTTGGTCTTCGCGAAAATGTGGAACGCCTGCTCGAAGGCCTGGTCGTAGTCCCGCTCACACCGCTCACTAGCCCCCACAAACGCCAGCGCTCCGCGGATGTCATTCTCGATGGGACAGCCCAGGATGCTAGGCGCGGTCTTGGGATCGCGGTATGGGCGCAGCGGTGTGATCTTCTTTCCGCTCGTACCACCGCTCTTGGCTCGCGCCCCCAGCTTCCTCTTGCGCTTCTTAACCTTTGCCATCGCTAGTCTCTCCTAGCTCCCTAGTGCGTACCCAAGAAGGTCTGCGTCACGGTCTGCCAGTCGGTATCCGACATGGCAGCGGCGCCCCGGTTTTCTCCGAGCATGCCGCTGAGCTTCTGCGCGTCCTCGTCCAGCCACTGGTGGACCGGATCGGGCTCCTCTCGTCGATAGTAGGGAACCGACGGATCCTTGAAACGCAGCTCGCCGAGCTCCTGCTCTGCTTGAGTGGGACGGAGCAGGCAGATCCAGCCGCGCGTGTAGGGCGCCTTGCGCAACAGGGTCGGGTCGTGGGCGATATCCTCGTTGACCGCCAGCAGCGTGCCCGACACTGGCGAAGGCATGGTCACGCTCTTGCCGCCGCCCAGCTCCAAGCGCCACAGGTCATCGCCCGCCTTGATCTCTGCGCCGCTCTGCTGCAGCGGCACGACGTTGTCGATCGGGCCGACCAGCTTCTGGGCGAAGTCATCCAGGCCGAGACGCAGATGGTGGCCGACCTTTTCCACCCACACGTGGCCGCCGTGGTAGTAGCGGTCGGGCATGACCGCGTACCCACCGACGTCGACCGGATCGGTCTGCTTGGCCGGATGGGCGACGAAGGCGGGGTGAGTGCCCAGCGCGTCCTCCAAGCGCTGATCGACCTCGCAGGTGGCGCAATCGAACGACGCGGGACAGATGGCATAAGGGATCAAGCCCATTCGCATGTAGCGGCAGCGACGCAGCGCGCCCTCGGCCTTGTCGTGCTCCAGGGTCTGCTGCTCCATCTGCATCGCGCCCGTGGGGCAGAGGTAGACGCAGGCTCCGCAGGCCAGGCAATCGACCGCCTTTCGCCCGAACGGATGGGTTACCTTGCGATCGACGCCGCGCCCCGAGAAGCCGATGGCCCGAGCCCCCATGACCTGGGAGCAGACAGCCACGCACAGACCGCAGAGAATGCAGTTGTCCTCTTTCGCCGCGAGCCGGTCGGTCTTGGCGCCGATACCGGCCGCTAGCTCCTTGAGGGCCTCCACGTCGCCGCAGCGCGCCACCAGAAGCTCCAAGACGATGCGACGTCCGGTCAGCACTTGCTCGGTGGCCGTCTGGACCTCCATGCCGTCTTCGGCGGGCAGGGCGCAGGACGCGGTCAGCCGTGACCTGCCCCCCTGTGTCACTTCCACCGTGCACAGACGGCAGGCGCTGTTGGGCCGCAGCTCGCGGTGATAGCACAACGTGGGAATGTCGATCCCCACGGACCGGGCGGCCTCTAGCACGGTCGTGCCTTCTTCTACTGTGGCTTGTTTTCCGTCGATGGACAGAGAAATCACGTCGTCCCTCCTGGTCGACCTCGATGGCTTCGGGCTTGCACGTTTCTCTCTTCCTATAGCGCAGTCGGTCTAGCCGAGATCACAGCGCAGACATCTGCGCGCCTCTCGCTGGGCCTCGTCCAGGGTCAGCTTCGGGACGATCTCCTCGAAATGACTGACCCTGTCCGCGACTGGCAGCTCCTCGGCGTGCGCGCGGCTGGCATTCATCATCTCCTCGTCGGGCACGCTCACCGCATCGACCTTTAGGTAGGGCTTGGTGACCTCATAGGTCCGCTCGAGCGACTCTCCGTCGATGTAGCGCCGGATTGACTCGGCAGCGGTTTGACCGGCTGCGATGGCCTCGATCACGGTGTTCGGGCCCGTGACCGCATCGCCGCCAGCGAACACGCCCTCGACGTCGGTGGCCATGGTCTCCTCGTTCGCCTCGATGGAGTCCCACCGGGTGAGCTTGAGGCCGCTCTGCTCGCCGACGTAGCCGGTGTCCGGCCGCTCGCCGATAGCCGTGATCAGCGTGTCGATTTCCAAGGTGAACTCGGAGCCCTCGATGGCGACGGGCCGACGCCTGCCGCTGGAATCGAAGTCACCGAGCTCCATCTGGATGCAGTCGATGGCCTTGATGCGCCCACCGTCCAAATGGACCTTGGTGGGATTGGCCAGGAAGCGGATGTCGATCCCCTCCTTCAGGGCGTCGTCCACCTCTTCCTTGAAGGCCGGCATCTCGGCGCGGGTTCGGCGGTAGATGATGGTGACCTTCTCGCTGCCGGGAAGCCGCAGGGCCACGCGCGCCGCGTCTACGGCCGAGTTGCCACCGCCGACGACCACCACGCGCTTGCCGATGTCCTTGCTCCCGTGGACGTTGACCGCGGTCAAGAACTCCATCGACTTCATGACGCCTTCGGCGTCCTCGCCTTCGATGCGCATGGGCATGCTGCGATGGGCCCCGGTCGCCAGGAACACGGCCTTGTAGTCCTGCTCGAACAGGCTCTCGACGGTGAAGTCCTTGCCCAGCCGCTTGTCGCACTGGATGTCCACCCCGACGTCGCGGATGGCCTGGACCTCGCTGTCGATGATGTCCCGCGGCAGCCGGTACTCGGGAATGCCCGCCAGCATCATGCCGCCCGGCCTGGGCAGGGCGTCGAAGATGGTCACCTCAAAGCCGCCCAGAGCGAGCTTGTGGCCGCAGGCCAGCCCGGCTGGACCCGCGCCCACGATGGCGATGCGCTCCTGCCGCTTGGGCTGCTCGTCGCCAGGCACGAAGGGCTTCCAGCCCTGCTCCTTGGCCTGGTCGGTGACGAAGCGCTTGAGGCCGCGAATGGAAACGGCGTCGCCGCCGTCGCCAGCGCGACACTTGCGCTCGCAGGGATGGTTGCAGACCCGTCCGCAGATCCCCGGCAAGGGGTTGTCCATCGAAATGGTCTTCCAAGCCGCCTCGATATCGCCGTGGGCGATCTGGGCGATGTAAACCGGAGCCTTGGTATCGATGGGGCAGGTGTGCTGGCAGGGAGAGGAGATGATCTTGTTGCACACCGCTGCATTGCAGCGCTTGTACTTGATGTGCTCCTCGTACTCGCGCCGATAGTGGCGCAGTGTGCTGAGCAGCGGGTTGGGCGCCGTCTGTCCCAGGCCGCACAAGGAGAAGCCCTTGATGGTGGTGGCGAGCTCCTCCAAGAACGGCAGGTCCTCCGCCGTTCCCTCGCCCGCGACGATGCGATTGAGCACCTCCAGCGAGCGCTCGATGCCCTCGCGACAGGGCACGCATTGCCCGCACGACTCCTCCTTGAGGAACTCCAGGAAGTACCGCGCCACGTCCACCATGCAGGTGCTCTCGTCCATGACGATGAGCCCGCCGGAGCCCATGATCGAGTTGACTGCCGCCAGCTCCTCGAAGTCGATAGGCAGGCTGATCATCTTGGCGGGAATGCAGCCGCCGGAGGGACCGCCGGTCTGCACGGCCTTGTACTTCTTCTCCTTGGGAATGCCGCCGCCGATATCATAGATGATGTCGCACAGCTTGGCCCCCATCGGCACCTCGACCAACCCGGTGTTGTTGATCTTGCCGACCAGCGAGAAGATCTTGGTCCCCTTGCTCTTCTCCGTGCCGATGCCAGCGAACCAGTCGGCGCCGCGGCGCACGATGTGCGGCACGTTCGCCCAGGTCTCGACGTTGTTGACGTTGGTGGGCCGTCCCCACAGGCCTTTGACGGCCGGGTAGGGGGGACGCGGTCGTGGGTCGCCGATGCGCCCCTCGATGGAGGCGATGAGCGCGGTCTCCTCGCCGCACACGAAGGCGCCGCCGCCGCGGCTGATCTTCACGTTGAAGTTGTGGCCCGAGCCCAGGATATTGCGACCGAGCAGGCCGCGCTTCTTGGCC
>CAYTYV010000150.1:0-13195 GCA_964441055.1 uncultured Polyangiaceae bacterium
CGGCGCGGGCTGGTCGGAGGTGATCTACGAGGCGGGCGGGCTAGGCCTGCAGTCGCTGGGGGCAGTCGTCTTCGGCATCGCCTGCTTCAAGCGCTACGGCGGATACTCGATCGAGCGGTAGCGAAGCGAGCCCTAAGGAAGCATTGGACGTGCTGCGCGCCTGGCTCAAGGCCTCGAGACCCCCGTCGCAGACCTATCTGTTCTTTCCGCTGCTGCTGGGGCAGGCGCTTGCCCAGGCGCGCGGGGCAAAGCTCAGCGCGGTCGATTTCGTCTTGGTCCACGTCTTCGGCCTGCTCGACCAGCTCTACATCGTCTACGCCAACGACGTCGCCGATCGCGAGACCGACCGCGAAAACCAGACCCCGACGGCGTTCTCGGGCGGCTCGCGAGTGCTGGTCGACGGCGACCTCCAGCCGAAGCAGCTCGCGCGGGCGGCCTGGATTGCGGCCGTGCTGTGCTTGGCGCTGGGGGGTTTTTGGGCGCTCGGCCGAGACCGGCCGTGGGCGCTAGCGCTGGTAGCGATCGCCGTGGTCCTTTTGTGGATGTACTCCTTCGGGCCCGTGCGGCTGTCCTACCGCGGCGGGGGCGAGCTGCTTCAGACGCTGGGCGTGGGCGCCGTGCTGCCACTTCTGGGCTACTACGTGCAGGCGGGCGAGCTCGGCGGTTTTCCGTGGGCCGTGCTGGCGGTGCTGGCGCCGACGCACCTCGGCTGCGCCATGGCCACGGCCCTGCCCGATGAGCCTTCCGACCGCGCTCACGCAAAGCGGACGATGGCCGTGCTGCTGGGCGCGCGGGCGACAGCGGCGCTCGTCGCAGCGCTCAACCTCGTCAGTGTGGTAGCGCTTTTTCGAGGCGCGCTACTGGGCGCACCAGCGCCGTGGGTGGTTGCCGTCGTGCCCTCCCTGTCCGTGGTCGGCATGCTGGCCTTCTTCGGCGGCAAACCCGGCACGCGGCGGCTGGCCGCTTTTGTCTTTTTCGCCATCTTGGCCACGGTGAGCCTGACGGCTGGCATGGCCATCGGGCTCTTCTGCGGCGGACCATGACCTACAACTTTCTGGTGCTGGCGCTGCTGTTTCTGCTGCCCGGGCTCGTCATCGCGGGCTGGCGGTCCGATCTGCGCCGCGTCATGGGGCTGATGGCGCTGGCCTCGATCCCCTTTGCCTTTACCGAGTTCCTCTTCTACCCGAGCTACTGGGAGCCGCGCTTTCTCTTCGATTTGGCCGACCGCATCGGCTTCGGCATCGAGGACCTCATCTTCGTAATGGGCCTCGGCGCCTTTACCTCCACCGTGTATGCCGCGGTTTTTCGGCAATGCTATCGGCCTTTGGAAGGCTCCGCGCGGCGCCCGGCCCTGGTGCGCGCGCTATGGGTGCTTGCCGTGGCCTTTGCGCTGGTCGCCCTCGCAGCCCTGCTCGGCATCGCCATGATCTACGGCTCGGTGGGCATCATGCTGGGCGTGAGCGCGGCGATGGTCGTCCCGCGGCGGGATCTGATCCGGCCTGCCTTGCTGGGCGGGCTGAGCTCGACGGCGGTCTACGGCGGCCTGTGCCTGCTCTTTGGCTGGCTCATTCCCGGCGTGTTCGACCTGGCCTGGCACACCGAGAAGTTCCTCGACGTCACCCTGCTCGGCATCCCGGTCGAGGAGCTTCTCTATGGCTTTGGTTGCGGCGTGGCCGCCACGGTCTTCTATCCCTACGTCTGGCAGCAGCGCTTTTCGCCGCTCAAGAGCGAGCGGCCATGAGCAGCAGCGCCAGGCTGATGGCGCCGTACCAGATGGCGCGGTGGAGCTCGAGCTTGTAGGTGCCCTGGGCGGCAAAGGCCCCGGTAGCCGCCGCGGCGCTCGCCCGCAACGTGCGCCAGCCAAAGCAGGCGACCACGGCCGCTGTCGGCACCATCGTCCACCAGGGCACGAGCTCGGGGAAGCTGGCGGCCGCCCCGAGCCACGCGAGCAGGCCCAGCGCGAGCGCCAGCTCCACGCCGCGGCGCGTTGCGCGGTTGCCGAACAGGGCCGTGAAGGTGCGCTTTCGCCCTGCGCGATCGCTCTGCTCGTCCGACAGCCCGCTGGCGAGCGCGCTCGCCAGGCTCATCAGCGCAAAGCCACCGAGCAACGCCAGCGCGCCGTGCCAGAGCACGCCGCCCTGCAGATAGGCGTTGAGCCAGGGTAGGGCGGCGCCCACGCCGAGGGCCTCCAACAGCTCGCCGCCGCCGCGGTAGTTGAGCTTGAGCGGCGGAAAGGTGTAGCCGACGAAGATGGCCTCGCAGCCAAGCGCCATCGGGCCGAGCGCGGGTCGGTCGAGCGCGTAGCCCGCTCCAAAGGCCACGCCGAGCCCGAGCAGACCGGCCGCCAGGCCCACGGCCAGCACCTGTCCGCTCGGCAGGATGCCGTCCGGGATGGTCTTGGGCGAACAGCGGTCGGGAAACATGCGGCGCTTGAGCGCGTCCACCTCGCGATCGCCCCAGTCGTTCAGCAGTAAGATGAATACCAGCAGGCAGACGCTGAACAGCGCACCAGCCAGCGCGGCCGACCACGACCAAGCCGTGGCCGCCCGTAGTCCCAGGGCTTGACCCAGCGCGGTGGGGACCAGCAGCTTGGGCCAGCCGCCGAGCTTGAGGGCGTGGCGCCAGCGCGCCAGAGTCGCCATGGGCGCGCGCGCGCTCGGGCGGGGCGCTGGCCGCGGCCGTTCGCCCGTGTCGTTACTGGCCTTTGCTGGAGCCATTTTCTTCGCGGTCGTCGACGACGCCGTGGCAAAATCCTACCGGTCGTAGCTCAGCCGGGCAACGAGGGCTCGTACGGGCTTGCGCGCTCGCGCCAGCGAGCCCATCCTTGTTCGGGTCGGTGAGCGAGCGGGGGGAGGGAAGTCCGTCGATGTCCGAAGCGAAGCTCAAGAGGTTTGGCCTTGGCGTGCAGAAGCTGGTCGAGGGGCGCTCGCTCAGCCGCGCCGAGGCGCGCGCGATGTTCACCGAGGTGCTGCGAAACGAGCAACCCGATCTGCAGCAGGGGGCTTTTCTCGCCGCGCTGGCCGCCAAGGGCGAGACCGCCGAGGAGATCGCTGGAGCCTGGGAGGCCATCGATGCGCTCGATACCGAGCACGTGCCCGCGGGCCTGCCCGAGCCCTTGTGCGAGAACTCGGGCACGGGCATGGACCGGCTCAAGACCTTCAACGTGTCCAGCGCCGCGGCCATCGTGGCCTCGGCCTGCGGGGTGAACATGGCGCGGCACGGCGCGCGCGCGCTCACCTCCTTCTGCGGCACGGTGGACATCATGGAAGCGGTGGGGCTGGACGTGGACTGCGACGTGGAGCTGGTCGCCCGCTCCATCCGCCAGACCGGCATCGGTCTTTTCAACGGCATGAGCCCCAAGGTGCATCCCGGCGCGCTCGGTCGCATCCTGTCCCAGATCCGCTTCGGCTCGACGCTGAACATCGCCGCCTCGCTGGCCAACCCAGCCCGGCCCACGCTGGGGCTCCGCGGCGTGCACTCTAGGCGCCTGGTCGGGCCCGTGGCCCAGGCCATGCGGGCGATCGGCTACCAGCGCGGCATGGTGGTGCACGGCACGGACGAGCGCTCGGGCCTCGGCATGGACGAAATCTCGCCATGCGGGCCGACCGAGGTACACGAGTTCGGGCCCGAGGCCGAGCAGGGCTACCAGCTTCGTCCCGAGGACGTGGGGCTCGAGCCCGTGTCCTTCGACGAGATCGCCACGACAGGCGACCTCGACAAAGAGCGCCGCCGCTTCGTCGCGGTGCTGGCTGGCCGCGACCACGCCGCCTGTCAGAGCTTCACCTGCCTCAACGCTGGCGCCGTGCTGCTCGTCGCAGGCCGCTCGAGCTCGCTCGCCGAAGCGGTGGAGCAGTGTAGGCAGGCCATCGGGCAGGGCCGTGCGCTCGACAAGCTGCGCGATTGGCTGGGCGTGCAAAACGGCACGAGCGGTCGCGGCCCCCAGCGGCTCGAGGCCAT
The DNA here is from genome assembly GCA_964441055.1 of uncultured Polyangiaceae bacterium. Classification (GTDB taxonomy): domain Bacteria; phylum Myxococcota_A; class Polyangia; order Polyangiales; family Polyangiaceae; genus JACQWT01. Next base: position 3,958 of record CAYTYV010000150.1, read on the forward strand.
GCTGTAGGCCGCGTGGCTCCCGGTTCCGTCCCTCACTATCACCACGCGGAGCGCTCGTCGGCTCGTGCGCGGCACAGCGGATGGTCCCCCAGCATGCGGTGCGCCTGGCGACACATCTCCGCTTTGGCCCGACGGGCCGAGGGTGACGGCGCAGCGGCGATCTGGTCGCGGATGAGCTCGACGCTTCGCACGAGCACGGCCCTGTCCTCGGCAGAGGCGCCCGCCAAGCAGTCGTCGACCGCGTCGAAGTACTCGTCGCAGGCGACGAGGCCCGTCCGGCTGGTGGGCTTGCTCTCGCGATCGCAGCCCGCCACCGCCACGAGCGCCGCCGCAGCGGCAGCAAGGCCGCAGACGAGCCGTAGCTTCGTCTGCCCCAACTTGTTGCGCCCCTGAGCGACCACGAGGGACAGCCTATCCGGATTAGCAGCTCTCGGGGCACAACTTCGGCCGCGCCCGCCCACGGCGCCGCGCTCCGCTCCGCGGGTTTGCCGCAGTTGGCCCCAGGCGGCAGCTTTGCTAGTTCTGCGCGATGGACCAACCGACCGAGAGCCCGTACCGGGTGCCCTTCGACGGATCGTTTCGACTGGACGAGGCGCCCACTCGTCCGCCCAAGAAGGAGAGTGACCTCGAGCGCAACGACAAGAAGCTCAAAAAGCGCGTCAAGCAGCTCGCCGATCTACAGCGCCTGCTCTACGCGGCCGACAGCTACGCCGTGCTGCTGGTCTTCCAGGCCATGGACGCCGCGGGCAAGGACGGCACCATTCGCGGGGTGACCTCGGGGGTGAACCCGGCGGGCTTCCAGGTCTTCGCCTTCAAGCAGCCCTCGGCCGAGGAGCTGGACCACGACTTTCTCTGGCGCTCGTCGCGGGCGCTTCCCGAGCGCGGCCGCATCGGCATCTTCAACCGCAGCTACTACGAAGAGACGCTGGTGGTGCGCGTGCATCCCGAGTATCTGGCGGCGCAGAAGCTTCCCGGACCGATCGATCTCGACGGGCTCTGGCAAGAGCGATTCGAGTCCATTCGCGAGCACGAGCGGCACCTTGCGCGCAATGGCACGGTGGTGCTCAAGTTCTGGCTCAACGTCTCTCGCCAAGAGCAGCGACGACGCTTTCTGGCCCGCATCGAGCGGCCGGACAAGAACTGGAAGTTTTCGCCCGGCGACGTGGCCGAGAGCCGCCGCTGGGACGAGTACATGGCGGCCTACCAGCAGATGCTCAACGCGACCTCGCGGCCGTGGGCGCCCTGGTACGCCATCCCTGCCGACGAAAAACCCTATGCGCGCCGCTGCGTGGCCGACATCGTGGTGCAGAGCTTGCGCGCCTTGCCGCTCGAGTTTCCCAAGCTCGGCAAAAAGGACCGCGCCCGCATGCTCGAGCTCGAAAAGGAGCTCCGACGCGAGCTCGACGAGTCGTCGTGATGATCTGGGTGCGCAGCGTGCTGTCGGCGTGGGCCTGGCTGGAGCTCGTCCTGGTCACGAGCGCGGGCCTGTGCATCCAGGCGCCGGTCTTGCTGCTGACCTGCCCTTTCGATCCCACCCGCAAGATCGCCGGTCGCTTCACCCGCGTCATGGCCAAGATCGTCGTTCGCCTCAATCCCATGTGGCGGTTCCGGATCCACGGCGATCTCGGCCGCTACCGCGCGACCAAAACGGTGATGGTGAGCAACCACGTGTCCAACGCGGACTCGCTGCTCATCTGCATGCTGCCCTGGGAGATGAAGTGGCTGGCCAAGTCCTCGCTGTTCAAGGTCCCGCTAGTGGGCTGGTCGATGTGGCTCGCGGGCGACATTGCAGTGGCGCGCGGCGACAAGGGGTCGGTCAAACGCGCCATGGACCGCTGCGCCGAGCTCGTCTCGCAGGGCATGCCCGTGGCGATGTTTCCCGAGGGCACCCGGTCGAAGACGGGCGAGCTGCTGCCCTTCCGCGACGGCGCCTTCCGCCTCGCCCTCGAGACGGGCGCCGAGGTCTTGCCCGTCGCAGTGGCGGGCACCCGGCGAGCAGCGGAGAAGCACTCGTGGCGCTTCGATTTCGCCCGTGCGCTGCTCACGGTCGGCAAGCCCATCTCTACCGAGGGCATGAGCATGGACGATCTGGAGGAGCTCAAGGCCGAGGCGCGCCGCCGCATCGAGGAGCTGTATGCCACCATCGCGCCGCTGGCCTCGTCGTGAGCGGGAGCACAGGACAAGGGAGGTGAGCCATGGGCTACTTCAGGGACTCCGTCCAAGAGGTGCAAGAGTGCATCGACGGCATCGAATCGGCGCGCATCTATAAGGACGCCGAGCTGCGGCGCGCCGCCGCCAGCGAGGTGCTGCCCAAGGTGCGGCGGCTGCGCATCGGAAAAGGGCTGGAGCCGCAGATCCGCAAGCTCATCGAGGCGGACAACCTCGAGCGCGCGGTCAAGCTGCTGAGCTTCTACCAGCAGCACCGCGGCTTCCGGCTGGGCGTTGTCCCGGCTGTGGTGATCCCCATCGGGGTGGCCGTCTACTTCTTGGTGGTTCCGCGCCTGGGTGGGCACCACGATGCGGTGCTGGATGCCGTGGTCGACTGCCCGGCCGCCACCGATCGACTGGGCGACGAGGTCCGCATGCCGCTTTTCGGTCTGCCCACGGGATCGACCCGGAGCAACAGCGGGATGAGCTTTGCCCAGTGGAGCATCCCGGTCGAGGGCACCCGCGAAAGCGGCCGCTGCCAGTACATGGCTGACGAGCTCGACGGCGAGTGGACCGTCAACCACGCCAGCCTGCAGGTGGGTGACGAGCACATCCTGGTCGTGCCCTGCTGGGGCAAGGTCTCGGACGACGACGCGGCCGGTCGGCTACGCGCAGGCCACTCGGCCGAGGGGACGATCACCGCTGCGAAGGGCGATGCGCCCGCCAAGGTGGGCGACAGCTGCCAGGTGAAGATCGACGTCGAGCCCGACTACCCGGCCGAGGTGCCGTACAACTGCCGCATCGAGCTCTCCTGTGGCGGGGTCAAGCTCTATGGCGCCACCCCGAACACTGGCTTTGCCTTCTGCCACGCAAAGAAGGGCCTACCCATCAGCGCCTTCGACCGCACGGGCACCGAGCAGGGCGGCGACCCCATCCTCGAGATGGATCTCGAGCGCCGCCAGATCCGCCTGGCCGACGACGGCACGGGCTCGACCTACGAGATCACCGTCGGAGGGCTTTAGCCGACGGGGTCGCTACACCATCGGCTCGGCTGGCTTGGCCGGCTCGCGCGCTCGACCGCGTAGTAGCTGCAGGCCCACGCTCCAGCGCAAGAGCGCCCACATGGTGGCGAAGATGACCAGCAGCCCGGCCAGGGCCAGGGTGCGGTTGTACTCGGTGTTGACGAAGACCTTGCCCTGGCCGATGGCCATGGGGGTGCGCGGCTCGAGCGGCAAGCCGTACTTCTCGGCCAACAGCTTGATGCGCGAGATGTGGATCACGGGCACGCCGCGCTTGGCAAAGCGCAGCATGACCGAGTCGGGAATGCCGACGGCCGCGGGCGGGGAGCGGTTCATGCCGGGCTTGAACTGCTTTTTTCCCACGTGCGTGCCCACCGAGGCCGAGCCGCCGCCCACGTTGATGTAGGCCTTGATGGGCGGGGCGCCCGCCAGCTCGTCGAAAAGGGCCATGCGCTGGTTAATGGAGTCGCTGAGCGACTGGGGGGTGATCTCGCGCAGCTCGTTGCGCTCGATGGCGGCGTCGAGCAGCGTCCGCCCCTGCTCGGTGATGCCCACGCCGAGGTCGTCGATGCCGCCGTAGGACGCCGCCCGCACGCCGAAGCTCACCAGTCCGGCCTGGCGCAGAGTCCGGTCCATGTCGATCCACAGATAGCGCTCGTGGTTGGCGCCCCACTCCGACGACGATGCGCTGGCGATGATGATGGGCCGGAGATCGAGCGTTTCGATGGCGGCATAGGTGGCCACGTTGAGCGCGGGAAAGGAGCCCGAGACGCCCACGGCCACGGTGTCGTTCTTGCGCGCGCCCGCGGCCTCGAGCAGGTGCACGACCACCGCGGCGAAGTTGGGATTGGTGCTGGTCAGCTTGGCGCCGATGAAGCCCGTGTTGGAGGTCACCAGGGTGACGCTCTCGCCGATCATGCCCGTCTCGGCCGGGTCGACCTGGGGGTCCAGGGCGATGCCGAGCCGCTTTTTCTCGGCCTTGATGGCGTTCATGCAGCTACGGGCCAGCCGTGCCGCGGCGATCTTCTCGGCGTAGCGATCCTGCTTGCGCTCGACCGGGAAGGCCTCGACGGCCACCATGACGGCCAGCGAGACGCAACCGATGAGCACCAGCGCGGTGCGCGACATGCCCGGCGGGCGCCAGAACAGCTTTTTCATGCGCCTGGCTCCATGCCGAGGGCCAGCACCAGCACGAGCCGGACCACCACCGAGGCGGTCAGCAGGGCCGCGAGCGTCTCGACCACTCCTTGGCGGTCCAGCCAAAGAGCGATGAGGCCGGGGATGATGAAGCCCACCACCTCGAGCTCGATGCCGCCCACTGCGCCAAAAGAGCCCACCGACCAGCGGACCAGCATGCCCACCGCGTAGCCGACCAGGATCATCATGACGGTGCGCCGCCGCCCGTACAGGATCATGAACGACGACAGGGCGCGCACGATGGCGAAGGTAACCAAGCCCGCGGCCACGGTGAGCAGCACGACGAGTGGGCGGTCCAGGTTCAGCGCCAGGTAGCCCGGCACGATCATGCCGCCTGCGGCCAGGCCGAACAGCTCGGTGAACAGCAGGCTGACGGCCAGGCCGATCCCCACCGATATCGGTAAAAGCTCCAGCATCAGCTTACCCTCGGCTGCGCGCGGTTGCGGAAGTAGACGGCCAGCTCCAGCCCTTGGGCGCCCGCGTTGCCCATGCCCATCACCAGCGCCGACGGACCGACCAGCCCCACGATTCGCTCGAACACGGCGTCGACCGAAAGTCCCTCGGTAAACACCAGCGCGGCGGCATCCAGTCCCGCCCCGGTGGCGGCCTGGGCGAAGAGGTAGGTGCCCGTGCCCATGAGCACCACGTGGTCGGCCGCGGGCCAGCGGGCCAGCGCCTTGGCCAGCCCGAGCGAGCGGTCGGGCCGATCCTCGCGGCAGTTGAACACCGCGATGCGCTTTTGGACCGAGCCGTGCCGCTGTCGCGCCAGGGCCCAGAGCTTTTCGGTGGACACGGGATCGTTGGCCGCAAAGCCGTTGATGAACACGATGCGGCGGCCGAAGAAGTCCAGGCGGTGCTCGGTCATGGCCCCGGGATCGGGTGCGGCTCGCACGATGCCGCGCAGCGCCCGGTCTCGCTCGACGCCCAGATCGGTGCAGACCCGCAGGGCCAGCGCGGCGTTTTCGGCGTGCTCGGTGTAGGAGAACGCGGCCATGGTCTCGTCGGCCCGCTCGCCCAGCTCATCGGTGTCCACCTGGACGAGCTCGGCGCCTCGCGCCAGGGCCGCCTCGCGGAGCACGTCGAGGTGCTCGCGCTCGGCCGTGTACAGCTTGCCCTTTACTGGCATCGTCCCAGCGAGCGCGCGGGCGACGTCGCGGGGCCGCGGTCCCATGATCGTCAGGTGGTCGGGCCTGGCGTTGGTGATGACGCCGTGCGTGGCGCGGATGAGCTTGAGCTCGGACAGGGCCTGGAGCTCGGGTTGCACCGCCATGCACTCGACGACCAGGGCCTTTGCTCGGTAGGAGGCGGCGATGGCCACGATGCGCTTTTGCTCGATGATGTTCGCCCCAGCCGGACGATAGATGGCCACCTCGCGCCCGTCGGGCAAGATCATGCGGGCCGACGTTCCCGTGGTCTTGGCGCAGGTGCGGATGCCGCCCTCGCGCAGCCCCGCGGCGATGAGGCGCGTCACGCTGGTCTTGCCGCGGGTGCCATTGACGTGGATCCGGATCGGGATGGAGTGAAGCCTGCGGCTGTGGTTCCACGCCTCGATCGTCCCGAGCAGGACCAGCCCAGCGGCCAGCACGACCAGCGCGTCGATACCAAGCATGACCGTTTGTGCTCATAGTTCTGCTACCGTATGACGTCGACCCCGAGGGACACCGAAGCACGAGGCGTGATGACGATGCGCAGCAGGACGAGGCGTTGGGCTGGGGCAGGGGCGGCCGCGATGGCGATCGCGGCGTGGGCGGCATACGGCTGCGGGGGCGAGCAGGTGCCCGGGCCAGCCGCGCCCGAGGTGACGGCTGCGGCCGATGCTGGCCAGGGCGGGGCGGCCGAAGCGGGCCATGACATCCCTGGCGTCACTCGGGTAGGCAGCGAGAAGCTGGTCGATAGGCGAGCCCGTTCGGCCCTGGCGCCCGATACCTTGGACCAGGTTCGGGCGAGCAGCGCGCCGCCCAAGACCGCCAAGGAGATCTATCGCGCCGTGGCGCCCGCCACCGTGATCATCCGCGTCTCCGCGGGCCTCGGCAGCGGGGTGATCATCGATCCCGACGGCTGGGTGCTGACCAACCACCATGTGGTGGCCCAAGGCGAGCGCGAGGACTTCCGCATCAAGGTTTCGGTGATCCTGGGCGGGCTCTCGGCCCAGACGGGCGCGATGGAGCGCCGCGACAAGGTCTACGAGGCCGAGGTGTACAAGGCCGACAAGCTGCGCGATCTCGCCCTGCTCAGGATCGCCGAGCCGCCAGGCAAGCTGCCGTCCGTCACGCTGGCTGCCCAGCGCCCCATGCCGGGCGAGCGGGTGGTGGCGCTGGGGCACGCCAGCGCGGGCATGCTCTGGGCCATGAAGCCGGGGGAGATCTCGGCCCTGGGCAAGCTGGACGAGCACCTGGCCGCCCTGGCGAGCTTCCGCGACGACGACGAGGGCAAGGAGGCCCGCGAGCTGTTCAAGAAGGTGGCGCAGGATCACAACCTGGGCTTGGTCATCCAGTCCACCTGCAACGTGCTGCCCGGCGATAGCGGTGGGCCGCTGGTCAATCAGGGTGGCGAGCTCGTGGGGCTGAACGCCTTTTCCAACCGCGATCCCCAAACCGGCGGGCTGCTCAGCTTCCACGTCCACCTGGACGAGATGCGCAAATTCTTGGACAAGCGTCCCCAGAAGCCCGCGCGGCTCTTGCCCGATCCGTGGCAGGAGGGCGGCGGCGATCTCAGCTTCGAGGACGTGGATCTCGACGGCCGCGTCGACATGCTGCTCATGCAGGGGCGCAAACCGTGCAGCTTCTGCCCGCGCCAGAGCACGGGGGCCTTCTTCGACCTGGACCAGAACAGCTACGCCGCGGGCAGGCCGCTTCCCAAGCTCAACGACGTGTTCGAGAAGCGCGACTTCGACGCCGAGCTGGTCTACCTGCAGCTCGAGGAGGACGCGCTGCTCTGGTACGACTCCGATAACGACGGCGACTACGACGTGCTCATGTCCGACGCGGGCTCCACGGGCATGATCACGGCCGGCTATCGCATCCTGCCCGACGGCGACCTGAACAAGGACCCCGATCTGTCGGCGGGTCGGCTCTTTCGGGCCTCGCTGTTTCGCAACGAGGCGCTGCGCCACCGCTTCAGCCGCATGGTGGGCGGGGCCTTTCCCGCGCGCTATCTGGACGGCTCGCTGCCGCTCGGGGCGCAGCTTCCCGATCCCGTGGGCGCCAGCGGTCGGGTCAGCTTCGGCGATCTGAACAGCGATGGGCGCAACGACGGCGTGGACATCTCCACCGCCTTTAGCAAGCGCCTGCTGCTCGACCTGGATCAGAGCTCGGTGCCGCAGCTGAGCTCCGAGATCGATGTCTCGGATCCGCGCGCTCGCAAGGCCATCGACGCCGAGGTGGCGGTGGTGAGCCAGGCCAACCAGATGTGGGTCTGGTACGACAGCGACGACGACGGCCGCTGGGATCTGCTGCTGCACTCGCCAGGCGAGCGGCTGTACGTGGCGGCCGAGGCCTGGAGCGTGGACGTCGAGGGGAAGCGGACCGCCGCGGCCGAGCACGTCGGCCGCAAGCTCATGCGGCCGGGCATCTTTCGCGAGCCAGCCCTCGCTGAGGCCCTACGCGCCATGGTGGGCGAGGGCCTGCTCCACATCATGTCGGCCTCGGACGACGGCGTGGGCTCCTTCCCCGAGCCGGTCGAGGATCACCGCGGCGCTGGCTACGCGCTGCTCGACCTCCGCCAGGCTCCCAAGGCGGTGGTCACGGTGGAAGGGCAGGGCTCCAACGGCTACCTCATCGACCTCGACCAGAACAGCCTGCTCGGTCGGCCCGCCAGGCTAGTCGACGTCGAGCAGACGGTGACGGACGGCAAGTTCGAGACCGAGTTCGCCTACTTTCTGCGCAACGGCATCGCCTGGTCCTACTACGACACCGACAACAGCGGCGGCTACGACCTCGTGCTGGTGGCGCTCGAGCCCGAGCTGGGCAAGGCCACCAGCGGCTTCCGCATTGACGCCCAGGGCGCCGCAGCGCTCGACCCGGATCTGGCGGGCACAGCCCTGGTGCAGCACGCGCTGTTTGGCAACCCCTTGCTGGCCCGCCGCATGCAGCAGCTCGGCGAGGAGCTGTTCGCCGAAAATATGTTGGCGCCGTAGATCAACGCGCGATGGAGCGCGCGCAGAGCTTGGCCAGGGCGATGATGCTGGTCTGCGGATTGACCCCGATGTTGCTGGGAAAGACGCTGGAGTCGGCGAGATAGAGCCCCCTTAGCGCGTGGTGCCGAAAGTCGGGGCGGACCACGCTTTGGGTGGGATCGCTGCCCATTCGGCAGGTCCCGAATAGGTGCGTAGCGGCCATGGTGTAGGCCTTGGGGTCGCGCGGGCCGTCCTGCTCGAAGCGGGCCATCACGGCGCGATCGACGACGCGCTCGTGCCAGCCGTAGACCCCGGGGCTGACGTATTCGGCGCCCGCGGCGAGCAGTAGCTCACCCAAGACGCGCACCCCGCGGCGCACCTTGGTCACGTCCTGGGGGGTGAGCGCGAAGCGCACCGAGGCTCCGCGCCGCGACGGCCGCACCCGGCCCTCGGCGCGCGCGCGGATGGCAGCGCCCCACTGACACCAGTGCGCCATGCTCGTCAGCGCCTCGGAAAAGCGCTGACCCACACCGCCGAGCCGCATGCCCACCAGGGCCATGTCGTAGCCCAGCGCCTCGAACTTCAGGCCCTCGTGGCGTAGCCCCGTGACCTCGTGGCCTTGGGTGGCGCCCGTCCAAAGGCGCACGGGCTTGGCAAAGCGTCCGGCCATGGACACGCCCGGGTGGCATTGGAAGTGCTCCCCCACGGGCCCGTGGCGAATGCCGCTGCGCCACAGCAGCACGGGCGTCAGCACGGCGCT
>CAYTYV010000151.1:0-13164 GCA_964441055.1 uncultured Polyangiaceae bacterium
GGCGCAGCGGCGGGCGCGGGCGGGGTCGGGGGTGGCAGTGCCGCGGCGGGCGGTCATGCGGGAGCGGGAGGGGCGGATTGTGTCCCGGTCGCCGACTTCACGCTGACCGACGACAATCCCACCTCGCCAACCTATGGGCAGCCGGTCTCGCCGCGGGACTTCCTGGACATGGTGTCCGCGTACTACTTCGGTAACGCGGGGTGAGGCTACTGTCGTAGCCAGTTTGGCTACCTGGACCAGATGCAGCAGGACCTCGAGGTCGAGAATACCACGGGCGTTCCCATCAAGATTCTGGGCATCAACAGTCCTTATGGCACGGCGAACTTCGGCCTGATGGCTGCCGAGGCCGACTTGCCATTAATGCAAGATCTGATCCCCGACCCCCACGTTGGTGCGCTCTGGGGGGCGACCAACCGCGACGTGGTGGTGCTCGATGGCTGCAATGCCGTCGTGACCGTCCACAACCTGTCGAGCCACAACTTGGAGGACCCGACCCACTACGACTACCTGAAGCAGCTCTTGCTCTATGTTGCAACGGACTGGAGCGAGTAGCCGCTGAGCCCATCTCAAAGACCCGGACCGAGGGTTTTTGAGATGGGCTCTATTCAGTCGAGCTCGCCGCCGAAGCGCCCGATAGCCTGGGCGCTGGGTGATGCGGCATCGCGCGGCGAGGGGAAGAGCCGCCGCACGATGTCGGGCGCAGGAGCGCCCTCGAGGATCCAGCCGAGCGCTGTGAACATCTGGCCCTTGACGCCCTGCCGCTGGGCGAAGCGGGTAATGCGCGGCACCAGGTCGACCGCCTCGATGCGCAGGCGCGCCTCGGCCTGAGCCTCGGCAAGGCCCAGGCCGCGGGCGAGGGCGCGGCCCAGCACCACCTCGGGGCGGTCGGGCAGGGCCATCGAAGCCAGCAGGTCGCCGTAGCCGGCCAAGCCGTAGAGGGTGCGCTCCTCGGCGCCAGCGGCGGCGCCGATCTGCGCCGCTTCGGCGACCGCCGCGCAGATGAGCGCCGCCAAAAGGCCTGGCGTGGCGCTGGCCTGCTGGGCGAATCCCACGCCGATGGCGAGGCAGCCCATCAGCGCCGACGACCACTCCATGCCCAGCAAATCACTCGTGGTGTGGACCTGCAGCCGATCGCTGCTCAAGGTGTCCCGCACGGCCCGAGCCACCTCGGGATAGGCCGAGCCGACGACCATGGCCGATGGCCGCCCTTTGGCCAGATCGGTAGCCTGGACCGGGCCGCCGAGCGCGCCCACACGGCGGGCGGGCGTCTCCTCGCGCAGGATCTCCGAGATGCTCTGGAGTCGTCTACCGACCAGCCCGCGGCTGCCGTGCACGAGCAGGTGGCTGCCATCGAGATGGTCGCCCAGCTCGCGAGCGGCCTCCCGCGCCAGGTGCGAGGGAACCGCGATGAGGATCAGTCGGCAATCGGCTAGATCCCGCAGCGTGGCCGTAACCCGGATGCCGTCCAAGTCGCCGCCCTGCTCCCGCCGAGTGGCCAACACCACGTCGGCCCCCGCGCGACGCGCCGCGCGCGCCAGCGATACCCCCCAAGGGCCGCCGCCCAACACGCCCGCCCAGGTCATGTCGCCCCATCGGGTGCCGCCGCCGTGGTGTCGGCTGCCAGCGGATCATAGGCCAGGCCGTGGCTGGCCAGGCGGTTCTGGTAGTAGAGCAGCAGGTTGGTGTCGTGCAGGGCAATGCCGTCGCTGCGCGACTCGATGACGGGCGCCGAGTGGTAGCCGCGGAAGGCCTGCAATGCCTGCTCCACCATGTCGCCCCCCGAGCAGGTCCGCACCTGGGGCGAGAGCACGATCTCGTGGTCTCGCTCGAGCTCGCCCAGCTCGTCGCGGATGCGCACGACCTCTCGGGACAGCACATCGCGCGGCACGGTGACGTCTCGCATCCGCAGCACGGTGAACAGATCCTTGGTGGGCGCCTTGCGGCGCAGCAGCTCGAAGCAGGCCGCGGCCACCACGTGCGTCGACATAGCCACGGTGTTGCGTGCAAAGGCCCGGCTCACCTCGCGGCCCAGCTCGCGGGTGTACTGGGCGTTGCGCGAGTCGTCCAGGCGGACGTTGCCCGACAGATCGGTCAGGTAGCTGACCGGGTCGACGGCTCGCCCGCGGCGGTCGTAGGAGATGCCGCGGTCGTCGACCTCGCCGCCGAGCGGATCGAGCGGCGCGCCAAAGCGGATGACCACCGAGTCCTGCATGGTCAGCAGCTTGCGCACGAAGCTGGCCATGCGGCCGAGCCGGCTCGACTCGTCATCCTCGATGATGTAGCGCGCCTTGCCCGAGCGGCTCAAAAAGTCGCCGATGAGCGTCTCGGCCTCCAGGGTGATCAAGTAGTTGATGGTGGCGGGCACGAAGAACACCCGGCGCGGCCGCCGCGCCATCACTGTACGGGTGAAGGCCTCGATGCCCGTGCCCATCAGGCCCAGCTTGAGCTTGCGCTCCAGGCTGCCCGAGCGCGAGCGCGTGCCGCCCGGAAAGAACAGCGAGTGATAGCCGCGCTCGAGCAGCAAACAGCCGTAGGTCTTGAGCACGGTTTTGTAGAGCTGGTGGCGGAGCCGCCGATCGACCCGGTAGGCGCCCAGATTGCGCATGAAGAAGGACAAGATGGGATTGGTGAACAGGTTCTTGCCCGCGCCGTAGGTCGCAGGTGGCAGCCCGGCCCGCTCCAGGGCGTAGCCGAACACCACCGAGTCCATGTTGGATAGGTGCGTGGGCACGAACACGAGGGTTCCGCTAGGTGCCAGCCGACGCAGCGTTTCCAGCTCGCCCTCCACCACCACCCGGTCGCCGAGCGCACCGAGGCGCCGCAGCCGAGACGGGGTGCGGGCGTGCTTGAGCAGGTCCTGGGGTGAGAGCAGGGCGGTCACCAGCGTGGGCAGCATGCTCGTGGTGAAGCGGAAGACCCGCGGGTCGAAGCTTCCGGCGATGTCGCTGGCGTAGCGACCCGCGACCTCGCACAGCTTGTCCATGCACTCGGCCGGGTTCATCTTGCCCAAGCGGCGGGCCACGGTGCGCCAGGCCTCGAGCTCGGCGACGTCACTCGGTCGCTTCGCGCCGTCCAATCGGCGGGTCTCGTGGTAGGCGGCGTCGTTGAGCACGTACAGCGGGTCGCCCGTGGCCCCGACCACTCGCTCCACCGTCTCGCGCACGAGCCTCGTCCGGTCGGCGTTGAAGCCGAAGATCGGTGCGGCTCGCTCCATGGCGACCTTGTAGAGCGTTCGCAGCGCCGCGGCGAGCGGATTCCGCCCTCGCTCGCCCCGGTGACCTAGAGACCGTGCCGCCTCACCCGTCGACGCTGCTCGATCATGTGCTGGGCGATCCGCCGCCTCGCCTCGGCGTTGTCCACCAGGGTCCAGACCTCGTGCTCTCGCTGGGGGCCCGCTGGCTCCAGCAGCATGTCCGCGGCCTGCTCCGGCCGGATGAGATCGCACTGCCTTCCGGGAAGCTCGACCACGGCGACGCGCACGCACAGCCCTTCCATGGTCGCGAGCATGTGTCGGACGATGCGGCCGAACACCTCCTCGTCGAAACGGCTCTGCGGTCCTGCGCCAAAGAAAAGCAGGCTCTCGAAGCTCATGCGCGGTCGGCCTGGGACCAGCAACACCTCGCCCAGCTCGCCCGTGATGAAGCCGCGCTGGAGCAGCGTCGAGATCCGGCCTGCCAGCCGCCAGTCGCACAGCCCCGCCACGCCGTCGCAGGGGCGCACGTCCTGCCACAGGGTGCAGGCCAGTACCTCGGACTCGAGGCTGTCGAGCTCGCCCAGCAGGGGCGATACGAACCGTAGCTCCACGCGGCTCATGGTAGTCGACCTCGGGCCTACGGGCCGAAAGAGCGGTCGGGGGTTGGCGGCCAAACCCCCGCAAAGGCCTCTTCGTGACAGGCTTGTTCGGTCGGCTTGCGATCCCGGGCGGAGTTTGCTCCCGTATGAGGGTGGAGACGAGCATCGGATGGGCGCCTGGGGCCGAGGACAATCCCTTGGCGAAGTGGGCCGGGCAGGCCGTGGCGGAGCACGTCGCCCAGAGCGCACGCTGTCGGCGGGATTTGCTGACGCTGCGGGCGGCCGTGGCCATGGTGGCGCGGGATCGGCGCCTGTCGGCCACCCTGCGCTTTGACCACGGTCGGCTGACGGTGCACGACGGCATGGTGGGGATCCCCGACGTGACCTTTTTCGGCGACTACGATCTGATCGTGGGCCTGGCCGACCTGCGGCGCTCCCGCCAGCGACGCCGCGCAGCGCGCGCGTCCGAGGGCCGTCCCACGCTCGCGGCGGTGTGGCGACGGACGGTGCTGGACCTTTGCTCCAGCGAGCTCAAGGTCTACGGGCTGGCGACCCACCCGCGCATCGTGTGGCGACTGCTGCGGCTGTTGGCGGGCTAGCGCTCGTCCCCCTCGTCGCTTGGTCGAGCCGAGAGGCTGACGGTTGCCGCTTTTCCGAGCGCTCGTCGGAGCTCGGAATCGCCCACCTCGGCGATGCGCCGACGCAGCTCGGGGGGAAGCGGGACGGCGACAGGAGCGGCCTGCTCGGGCGGCGGCTCGGGCAGCGAGCCCACCTTCGGCCCGTCGACCGGGCCCACCGAGAACCGCAGGCCTTTGACCTCGAGGCCTTGCTCCTTGAGTCGATCGACGATCACGTCGGCCAACAACGACAGCTCGGTGGCCCAGGCGGCGGTGGCCGCGCGCACCCACAGCATTCCTCGCTGCAAGCGCTCGGGGCGAGCCCGCGCGGCAATGCGCGAGCCCACGGCGCACTCCCACTCTCGCAGGGCTAGCGGAGGCGTCTGCAGCTGCGCGGGCGCTCTGAGCTCGCGCGCCTTGGCGATGATGCTGCCGAGCTTGTCCATCGGGTCGCGCTCGCGGGTGGATCCTCGATACCGATAGCGCATCAATGGTGGCCGCGCATCGGAAACCGCCGCTCGCGCGGGAGGAGCCGATGGCGCTAGCGGGCCTTCACCAGGGAATCGAAGAAGTGGATCTGCTCGGGCCTATCCTCGGCGGTCTGGACCGCGTAGCGAAGGCCCGGCTCGAGGACTCGGCGGACTACGCCGCGCCGAAATCCGCCCACCCAAGAGTAGGCTCGGACGGCGTCGCCCACGGCTAGAGGCCTGCCGTCCAGCTCGAGCGGGCGGAGCACCGAGCGGTCGCGGATCTCGATGTGGCCGCTATCGGTTCGCAGCCAGCCACGACGGTCGGAAAGCGCGATCACAATGCCCCGCGAGCTTCCGCCCGACCGCGGGAACTCGACGAAGGCGAGCGGCGCCAGGCCGCGAGCCATCGGCTCGGCGTGGTCTACGCGCGCCTGCGCGGTCGCTCCAGCCCAGTCGTGCTGGACCACCACGCCCCCGGCCGCGTCCACCCTGGCCACGCGCCCCAGCACGGCGGGCGTAGCCCAGGAAAAACACAGCGCGATCTGGCCTACACGAAGCGGCGAAGCGCTCTTCGCCGGATGGATCACCGCTCCTGGAACTCCCGCTAGCTTCTGGTCCATCGCGTCGACCAGCATGGCCGTCGTGCCCTGACTAGAGTGCACCGTGAAGATGCCCACCTCGGCCATCTCCGTACCCGGCTGGGCAGGGGCAGCCCACACGCGCGTGCCGGGTGCGCAGCAGACTTGCTTGGCGGGAAGCTCGGCGGTCCAGCGAGGCGGCGGCAGGCGCGGGGGCGCCGATGCGGATGGCTTCGGCGCCACCACGTCGGTGCGGTGGGGGGCGGGCGCGCCTTGGTCGAGCCGGTTCGAGCAGCCCATCGCACCACTGGCGAGCAGCGCCGCGCCGCCGAGCACGGCCGCCACGATCGCCGACGTTGATGAGCCCGTGTTCATGGCGGTCCCCGAATCGCGCACTGTCGCGGTAGCATGGGGACCAAGCCGTTGCCAAAGGCAGCGAAAGACGGCCGTTGCGCGCAACGCAGCGCCAGCGACTCGGAACCCGCGCGGCGTCGGTAGTTACCTCAGCGGCGACTTGGGCTACCCTGGTCGCCAAGGTGAGCACGGCGGAGCACCGCGGCTGGCTGGGCCTTGCGCGAGCCCTTGGCGCCGTGGCCCCGTGGGTCCTGATCGGCCTGCTCGCGCTCGGGCCTGCGCCGCTCGCCAGGGCTTCGCCCCGAGCTCCCGCAGCCGAGCCGGCTTCCGAGGACGAGCCCACCGAGCAAGCCCCGGCTTCCACCGACCCGCCAGAGCAGGAGCCCATCGAGGTCGTGGTCCAGGGAACGAAGCCCATGGTCGTGGGCCGCGCCGCCGCGCAGCACAGCCTCAAGCCGCGCGAGATCGAGCGGGTCCCAGGCGCGTTCGGCGATCCCTTTCGGGTCATCGAGGTGCTGCCGGGCGTCGCCCCGCTGGCCTCGGGGCTGCCGCACCTGTTCGCTCGCGGGGCGGTCGCTTCGTCGACCGGCTACTACATCGACGACATCCGCGTGCCGTTTCTGTTCCACCTGGGCGTGGGTCCCAGCGTTATCAACCCCGCGGTGATCCACGGCTTGGAGTTCTATCCGGGGGCGTTTCCAGCCAAGTACGGTCGGCACGCCGGAGCTATCGCGGCCGCCTCGACCCGGCCGCCTTACCCGCGGGTGCGCGCCGTGGCCAACGTGCGGCTGTTCGACGCGGGCGCCTTTCTCGAGACGCCTTTCGCAGAGCAACGCGCCCACGCCTTTGCCGGAGGCCGCTACTCCTTCGCGGGACCCATCTTGTCGCTGTTCGCTCCCGATACGCGGCTCAGCTACTGGGACTACGTTGCTGGTGGAGGCTATCGGGTCGCACCCAACGAGCGGTTGAGCCTGCTGACCTTTGGCAGCAACGACTACTTGGGCGAGGTGCAAGGCGGGCGCGAGCAGGAGCTGTTTGCCGTGCAGTTCCACCGCGTCCACCTGCGTCTAGAGCGCGAGCCGGAAAAGCGAGCCCGGGGCGGCGGGCTCGGCCGAGGGGCTCGCGTGCGCCTGGGCGCCACCTACGGCTACGACCGCACGGGCATGGGCGAGGAGGGGATCCTCCACACCGATAGCTATGGCTTGCGGGTGGATGCCGAGGTCCCCGCGGGCGAGCACCTACGGCTTCGCGGTGGGGTGGAGCTCGAGGTGGCCGACCGCATCTACGTACCGGGGCCGGAGATCGCCGCGACCGATCCGGCCGCGGCAGCGGACGACACCGAAGAAGAAGAGGCGGAGGACGAGCAGCCGGAGGACGAGACCGAGCCACCCGAGGACGACGAGCCCTTCGACTTCGACTTCGACCAGGTGTTCGGCTCGGGTCAGAGCTTGGCGCTCGGCGCCTACCTCGACGCGGTCATCCAACCCTTGCCCGAGGTGGAGATCGTGCCGGGCTTGCGCGCCGAGGGCTACGCCGAGCAGGACGCGGCGGCCGGGGGCTTGGCTCCGCGCGGGCTCTTCCGGCTGCGGCCGACTGCCTGGCTCACCACCACCACCGCCGCTGGGCTGGCGCACCAGCGACCCGCGCTCGCCCTGGCCGTGCCCGGGCTCGAGCCGCGCGTGCTCGGCGGCGGCTTGCAGCAGGCGCTGCAGCTCGTCCAGGGGCTGGAGCTCGCTTTCCCGGACGACTGGTCCGCTTCGCTGAGCGGCTTCGTGCATTTCTACTCGAACCTGACCGATCTGCTCGCCACCTGCGGTGCGGGCATCGACGGATGCCGCCTCGAGGACCGCGCCGATGGACGCGCCTACGGCTTGGAGGTGATGGTGCGGCGCCCGCTGACGCGCGAGATTGGCGGCTTCGTCTCGTACACGCTGTCGCGCTCCGAGCGCACCTTCATGGGCGAGACGACCCTGGCCGACTTCGACAGGACCCACGTCTTCCACGGCGCCCTGGGCGTCGAGCTGGGGGCGGGCTGGCACGCGGGTGCGCGCCTGAGCTTCTACTCGGGCCGTCCCTACTCGCTGCTGGCCTTTGACGACCCGGTCGAGCCCGAGGTGCCCACCCTGGTGGGCAAGCGCAACGCGCTACGCCGCCCCATCTTCTACCGGCTCGACGCCCGTCTGGAAAAGCGCTGGCGCATCGGCGAGACCGGCTGGGTGAGCGTGGTGCTCGAGGGGATGAACCTCACGCTGCGCAAGGAGATCGTCGACTTCGACTGCCGCATCGCGTCCTTTTTGGGCGGACGGGGAGGGCTTAGCTGCGGCGGTCAGGAAATCGGCCCCATCACCATCCCAAGCCTCGGCGTCTCGGGCGGGATCTAGTCGCCGCTAACGCTTCATGCGAGCCTGCTCGGCTTGCTCCTGCGCCTCGAGCTCGGCCAGCGCGGCGGTGAGCTCGGCCTCCTCCTCGCTCGAGAGCTCGGTCGCTTCGGCCTGCTCGGCGACCCGCACCTGCGCGGCCTCGGGCTCAGGCGCGGCAGGTGGGGCCAGGCCCATCTTGCGCTTGAGATCGAGCAGGTCCTCCTCGGCGCCCGCCGTCACCTCGAGCCGGTCGAATTTGTGGGCCAAGACGTCGCCCGTATACTCCTCGGCCAGCTCGCTGGCGGCTTCGGCTTCGGCCTCCATCTGATCGATCGAGGACGCCATGCGGTCGAAGGTCTCGAAGGCCGAGGCCTCGTTCATGCCCGAGAGCGTCTCCTGAATGGCTTTCTGCGCCTCGGCGCGGCGCTTGCGCGCGATCAGGATCTGCTTCTTGCGCTTGGCCTCCTCGATCTTGTTGCTGAGCATTCGCAGGGCCAGCTTGAGCTGGTCGACCGACTTCTTCTGCTTGGCCCACTGCTCCTTGAACTGCTCGGCCAGGGTGGTGTGCTCCTTCTTGCGCCCGAGCGCTTCCTTGGCCAGCGCGTCGTCTCCCGCGCGCACCGCCATCATGGCGCGTCGCTCCCACTCGGCCGCCTTGGCCGCTTCTTGCTCGGCCTGCTTGGCCAGCCGCTTTTCGTCGGCAATGGCCATGGCAACCTGCTTCTTCGCTTCGATGAGCTGGTTGCCCATGTCGATGAGCACCTGATTCAGCATCTTTTCCGGGTCTTCCGCGCTGCTGATCAGGTCGTTGAGGTTAGATTTGATGAGCGCTGCAAGGCGTGCGAAGATTCCCATGATCCAGCTCCCGTAGCGGTCGACGTCGACGCGGTTCTAGCTCGACTCGCCCTTTTCCCTGGCCAGCTCGTGCAGCTTGGGCACCTGGCGCGACAGGGCGATGTCGAGGTCGCTCAACATGGCGTCCAGCTCGTTCTCGTCGAGGTTTGCCAGCTCGTGGGTGGCGGTCAGCGCGATTTCGTCGCCGTCCAGACCGTACGAGGCGTGCGCCAGATCGGAGGCGTTGAGCTCGAGCATCTCGCGGAACAGGGCGAGCTGCAGCTTTTCGCCATCCGGCACCCGGCCGATGACCACCCGCGCCACCACCACGGGGTCGGCCACGTGTAGGGCGATGGGCGGGCGATCCCGACCACCATAGATGAAATAGGTCCCCCCCTCGGAGTCAAAGGGGCGGTTCATTCGATACAGATAGCTCTCGATGTCTTGTGCGGTGCGCGGCATGACAGCCCACACTAGCCCAAATCGTTCACCGCGTCGCCCGCACGAGGCAGCTTCCCCGCCATCCCCTCGTCTGGTACCATCGCGATCCAGGTACCGTGGCGATCCACCCAGGCGACCTTCTAGCGGGCTACCGCGTCAGCAAGATGCTGGGGCGGGGAGGCATGGGGGAGGTGTGGGCCGCCCGCTGCGAGCAGCGGCGCGAGGACGTGGCCATCAAGGTGCTGCGGCCCAAGGCGGCGATCGAGCCCGAGCTGGTGCAGCGCTTCGTGCGCGAGGCCCGCGTGGCCGCCTCCATTCAGAGCCCCTACGTCTGTCGACTGCTGGCGCACGAACGAGACGAGCACGGCACGCACCTATTGGTGTTCGAGCGGCTGCGAGGCGAGTCGCTGGCCGAGCGGCTCGAGCGAGAGACCTACCTGCCTTTTGCCGAGCTCGGGCCCATCATCGACGACGTTTGCCAGGGGCTTTCGGCTGCGCACGCCGCGGGCGTGGTGCATCGCGACCTCAAGCCCGGCAACATCTTCCTCGAGTGGACGGGCGAGCCTGGCCGCCCCGAGCGCGCCAAGGTGCTGGACTTCGGCATCTCCAAGCTGCGCCGCAAGGACCCGGGCAGCGATGAGCCGAGCTTTACCGACTTCGACGCCACCCTGGGCTCCTGCGCGTACATGGCGCCCGAGCAGGTGCGCGGCTCGGCGCGGGTGGACGCTCGGGCGGACATCTACGCGCTCGGGGCGGTGGCCTTCCGAGCGCTGTCCGGCCGCCTGCCCTTCGTGGCCGCCAATGCGGCTATGGTGATGGCCCTCAAGGTCGATCGGCCCGCGCCAACCCTGTTGGAGGTCACCTACGAGCGATGGCCCGCGGGCTTGGAGCGCTTTGTCGGCAAGGCCTTGCAGCGCGACAGGGAGGCGCGTTTCGGTTCGGCGCTCGAGGCGCTCGAGGCCTGGCGGGCGCTGCAGCCCGAAGCCGCCCTCATGCAGCGTCCGTCGCCAGCCTCGTTGGGACGGCGAGTGGAGCCCTTCTTCGATAGCGGCGACACGGCGGTCGACACGATGATCGATGGGGCGCCGACGCGCACCGAGGTGGCGGTCGCGGGCGGCTGGGCAGCGGGCCGCGGGGGCGAGGATCGCCCGGGCACGGGCCCCTCGGCCCATGGGCTTGGCTCCTCGGTCGGCGGGCAAAAGGTCTCGGGCAACGGGCCGAGCTCGGCGGGCGACGGATCGGAGCCGGCGGAGCAGTCGGGGGCGTGGCCCGTTCGAAGGGCCGACACCTCGGGCAATGGCTTTGATTCCTCGGCCTAGGAAAGGACAGGACATTGGGTGGGCTAGACGAAACAGTCGGGTTGCGCAATCGCTTGAACATTCGCGGCGGTCGCATTCGGGTCGGCGGGGATCGGCAGTGGATCGAGGTCGGGAGCGACCCCCTCGTCGTGGGGCGCAACCCCGCCTGCCAGGTGGTGGTCGAGGACGGCAAGGTCAGCGCCGTCCACGTCGAGTTCGTCGCCACCGAGCGCGGGGTGAGCGTGCGGGATCTGGACAGCCGCAACGGCACGCACATCGGCGGCGTTCGCATCGGCGAGGTGCTGCTGACCGCCGCGTGCACCTTGCGGCTCGGCGCGACCGAGATGCAGTTCGAGCCCTTGCGACCCGAGCGGGTCACCGTCCCGGCCATTCCCGCGTTCGGGCCGCTGGTGGGGCAGAGCGAGGCCATGCGCCAGATCTTCAACAAGCTCTCCAAGATCGCGCCCACCGATCTCACCCTGCTCATCTGCGGCGGTGCACCAGGCCAGCCGGCGGTCGGCCGAGCCTTTCGTGGTGGTCGACTGCGGTTCCATTCCGCCCACCCTGGCCGAGGCCACGCTGTTCGGTCACGAGCGCGGCGCCTTCACGGGAGCCATCGATCGGCACGCCTCGCCCTTTAACGACGCCCGCGGCGGCACGATCTTTCTCGACGAGCTGGGCGAGCTGCCCGTGGAGGTACAGCCCAAGCTCTTGCGGGCGCTGTCGGAGCGGCGGGTCAAGGCCGTCGGTGGCTCGAGCTACAAGCCCATCGACGTGCGGGTCATCGCCGCCACGCGGCGCGATCTCGTGCGGGCGGTCAATGCGGGCTCCTTTCGCAGCGATCTGTACTTCCGCGCGGCGCAGGTCAAGGTGGAGCTGCCGCCACTTAGCCAGCGCGCCGAGGACATCCCCGTGCTGGTGCGAGGCATGCTCAAGGAGCTCGGCGACGAGGAAGCCTACGGGCGCGTCAGCAACGCCGTGCTGGAGCGGCTCATGCGCTACGATTGGCCTGGCAACGTCCGCGAGCTGCGCAACGCGGTGGCGGTTGCCTTCGCCTTGAGCGAGGGGGGGGAGATCGACATCGCCGCCCACCTAGGCGCGCTGGCCGAGGCCGACGGCCCGGGCCCCCGCGGTGGCGCTCCGCCCGCGCCGAGCTACGACTGCCCGTTCCAGGAAGCCAAGCGCGATGTGCTGTCCCGCTTTGCCAGCGAGTACTTCACGCGGCTCGCCGAAGAGGCCAAGGGCAACGTCTCGGAGATGGCGCGTCGCGCGGGTATGGAGCGCGCCCACGTCCGCACCTACCTCAAGCGACACGGCATCGACGTCAAGGCGTATCGGTAGCCGCGCTTGACGGTGAAGGATGCGTCGTCTACCCACCAACCCGTAGGAGGAAGACCGTGAAAGGCAATGGCGCGCTCGTGCGACTGCTCGTGGCAATGGGGTTTTCGCTTTCCCTGGTGGGGGCCTGTGACAGTGGGGGCTCTGCCGAGGGCGCTCAGGAGCTGGATCTGGCGGCCTACGAGCAAGCGGCCGCCGAGCTCCGCGAGCCCGCGGCATTGATCACGGCCTATCTGCCCCATCTGAGCCTGCCAGAGGACAAGCAGGCCTACGCGCCCAAGTCGCGCCCCGAGCTACAGGAGGCGTCGCGCCACGCCGCCAACGAGATCCGCCACACCGCCAACCTGGCCCGCCAGCGCGTCGTCTCGCCCGTGTCGCTGGGCTTGACCAAGCCGCTGGTCGACGTGGCGGTGGCTTGCGCAAGGCCGCGGGACGACGCGGCGGTGGCGCACTGCGTGGAGGTGGTCCAGGACCTGGCGGCGGCTTTCGAGCAAACCGCGCAAAAGGGCAAGGCCCTCGGCTTGGCCGCGTTTCCGCTCATCGGCGAAAAGGGGACCGTCACCGAGGCGGCCAAAAAGGCGATCGCTCCGTTCGAGCGGGCCGTCGGTCCGGGCAAGACGGAGAAGGACTACTTTGCCAAGCGCGGCGATTCCAAGGTCACCGCGGGTGAGCTCGTCATGGCCTGCCAGGCCTCGGCGGCCGAGGCCGAGGCGGTGATGAGGGGCTTCGACGGCAAGAACGAGGACCTGCACAAGGTGGCGGCCATCCACCAGCAATCGCTGATCGCCCAGTGCGCCAAGCTCGGCCTAGCCGACTCGGTTACCCAAGGCATCAAGGATTGCCACAAGGAAATGAAGAAGCCCGAGCCCAGCCAGGAGTGCAAGCTCGCCTGCGCCAAGGCCGAGGCGCTCCTCAAAGAGGGCGTCCCCGCGGCCGTGTTCGCCGGGGTAGAAGAGAGCTACCCCGCCGAGTGCGAGACAGACGAGGACTAGCGGCATCCGCCAGCCCGTTGGGGCTCATCGGCTAGCCCAAGACCGGTGAGGGCCAGCCGATGAGCCCCAAGGGGCGAGCTGTGCGTAGCC
>CAYTYV010000152.1:0-13159 GCA_964441055.1 uncultured Polyangiaceae bacterium
CCGCCGACCGGTGCCGCGGGCGCCGCCCAAGGGGCAGCTCGTGCTGCGCTTCGGGGCGTAGCGACCTGTGCTGAGCCACCCCGAACGGCCACCACCGCCGCCGTTAGCCAGCCGCCACGCCCCTCCGGTGCAAAATTGCCGATTTTGATGTCCTAGCCGCTCGTTGCGCCTTGGTGGACAGTTCGGGCTGGGCACCCCTTTGTCGGGACATGGAGGCGTTCTGGGGGGTGCTGGGGCTACTGTAGCTCTCCGCCGGTCGTCGTCCTCAAGATCGTGCCCTCGTGTCCCACTGCCCAACCCCGCTGCCCGTCCCAAAACTGCACGTCATTCAAATGGGAGGTGGTGTTCGAGTCTTGTGCCATCCAGCTGGAGCCACTTGTCGTATGCACGATACCGCCACCGGTGCCAACAGCCCAGCCGATGGTGCCTTCGACGAACGTAATCGCTTTCCAATAGGGCTCGGCCCCAAACAGTTGGTCTACTAGCGTTTCTCCTGCATCGGTAGAGTGAAAGATGCGCGCTCCGCAGGAGGCAAACCAGCCGGTTTGGTGATCACCGTTGAAATGTACGCCATTGAGTGAATTCGCATAGCCCGATTCCAATACCGTCCAATTCTGGCCCCCATCGACGGTTCGAGCTATTCGGCCAAACGTGGCCGATACCCAGCCATGCTGCGAGTCGGAAAAGAAGATGTCGTTGAACTTGCCCTCGGGCAAGGTTAGGCCAGTATCGGTCCACTGCTGCCCCCCGTTGGTTGTCTTCCACAGTTGGTTGCCTGCGGCCCAACCCGTTTGCGCGTCGGTAAAAAAGACGTCGTAGAGCGAGTCGTTCGAATTGGAGCTCTGGGGCGTCCAACTCTCGCCGCCATTGCTGGTCGTGATGATCGTGCCGCTGAATCCCACGGCCCATCCGTGATTCACATCGGCGAAAAAGACACCCAACAGCCCCTGGGTGGTTCCCGACATCTGAGACTGCCATTCCGAGCCGCCGTCGGTGGTTCTCAATATCGTGCCGGTGTTCCCTACGGCCCATCCACATTGGGCATCGACGAAGTGCACCGCTGACAAATACTCGGTCGTTCCCGAGACTGTCGCGTTCCAGCCCACGAACACTGGTTCCGGGCCAGCGTCCTCGCCCGCACCGCCGTCGGTGACGTCGCCCGTGCCGTTGGCGCCTGTACCTTTGCCACCCGTACCGTTGCCGCCAACACCGGCACTATCGGTCCCTGCGTTGCAGCCAGCCGCAAGGGACGTGGCTACGACCACCAAGCTCGTGTATTTCATGTCCCTGTGCCTCGCCACCACGCTGCCTCATGACATGTTACGCCCCTTGTCCGTCTGACGGCAACGTCGGGCAACACCGGGGGAGGATAGCCCAGGTTTCCAGTGGGTCGTGACACGGAATGTAGAGACTACCGTCGATCACGCGGAAGACGTCGACCTGTTCATCCTCGATGGTGAAATGATTCACAAACCCGGTCCCCTCGGGCATCCAGTAGTAGAGGTCGACCGGTCCAGCGTTTGGATCGGGGTCCAAATTGCTGCTGTTACCATCGCCGATGTAGAGACGTCCGTCGAACGTCTGGAGATCCCAGATGTTGCGGGCATAGGGCCTTGCGCTGTAGGCGCCCATACCCGGGTTGCCCAGGAGTTCCATATGACCGGTCAGATCGACCTCGGCCCGCGCTAGCGCGGCGGGAAGTTCGCCTGGGCGCGCTGCTGTCGACTCAGCAGGACCGCGACGGCGATCGCTTCGGCCTGACCGGCGTGACGGTCGCCGGGTGGGCTGCGTTTCGGTTCGGCTCGGAGGACGACGACGAATGACGCGACTTCGATTGACCCCGCCATGGATCGGCGGTGCGGCCGCCCTGCGAGGCATCGTCGGCTCGGCCTGCTTGCTCTGCTGGGCCTGGCCGGCCACAGCCGAGGCCTTCGAGCCCGAGGACGTATTCACCTGCACCACCGACTACGAGGGGCCCGCGCTGCGCGGCTGCTGCGCCGTGTACTCGGCCAGCGACTGGTAGCTCCAGCCCACCCCCTCATCGACGACCAGCACGTAGTTGGCGAGCACGTCCGTCAGCGTCTGCTCGTCGCCCGTTGGGTTGGGCCAGCGGATGGTGATCTCGTCGGCCCCACAGCTCGGGCCGATGCCGATGATGAGCAGCCGATCGTGCTGGAAGCCCGTCAGACCATGGCCGCCTACGACCTCGCGCACGAAGGTCCTGCCGCCAGCTGTCGCGGTGATGCGCGCGCCCACGGCCTCGCGGCTTGAGCCATCGGGGGCGCCCGCGCCTTCGAGGTGCAGCATCAGTCGGTTGACGCCGTGACCGGTATCGTTGCGCAAGAGGTAGGCGTAGGCATCGTCGGGGGCAGGCGGGTTGTCGCTCGCCGACCAGCGCATGAGCGAGGTACCGAGCACCAGGTCGTAGTCGCCGTCGCGGTCGTAGTCGACCACACCGATGCCGTGGGCTCGGTCGATGCGCGCCCCCGCGCCCTCGCCGATCTCGACGAAGCTGCCGTCGGCCTGCTGCTGCCACAGCAGCGAGCTGGTGTGCGGGTAGTCGGAGGAGGCCACCAGCACGTCGAGCCGGCCGTCGTTGTCGAAGTCGCACAGCGCGCCGCCCAGATCGCCGTCGTTCCAGCTCGTGACGCGGTCGCGCTCGAGGCCCGTGGCCTCGTTGCCGGGTCGGGACAGCGGCTGGGCGGGGAAGCCGTCGTTGATGAGCAGCTCGGTCAGGTCCGAGGACTGCCCGATGTGCCAGTGGGCGAGCTCGACGGCCAGCACATCCATGTCGCCGTCGCCATCGATGTCGCCGCAGACGGCGTTGGAGCTGTTGCCGCCGAGTCGCCAAGGCTGGTCGTCGAAGCCGACGTTCCAGGCGTTCTCCAGGCCCGAGCAGTTGATCTGCGGCGAGCTCGCTCCCTCGCAGACGGCCTCGCTCGGGTGCGCTTGGCAGAAGCAGCGGTAGAACTGGTTGTCGCCGTAGTCCTCGTTGCCGTCCGAGCCGAAGCCGGAGCTGAGCGTCAGGTCCTCGAACTGCCCGCTGGCGTTGCGGTACAGGGCGTTGAACTGGCGACCGTAGCTCGAGGCCATCAGATCGGTCCAGCCGTCGCCATCGAGATCGCAAGCGCTCACCCCCCAGGTGGGCTTGTGGCTGATGCCCTGCGCGGCCCGCTCGGACGAAAAGGGCAGGGTCTCCAGGCCCACCTGGGTCGTGACGTCGACGAAGCCGCCAAAGCCATCGCCGCGAAACAGGCTGTCCTGGATGGTGCTCGACAGGCTGCCGTAGGTGCCGTAGTGGTGCCCGACGAACAGGTCCAGCAGGCCGTCGCGGTCGTAGTCGAGGACAGCGGTGGACGCGAGCGGATCGCGACTTCCCGCGGAAAAGCTCTGCGCGGGGCCGATGGTGAAGTGGCCCGAGCCGTCGTTGAACAGCAGTGCGGTGTGGTCGAGCAGATCCTCGCTGCCGCTGTCTTCGTAGACCACGCTGAAGGCGTCGGCGTCGCCGTCGTTGTCCACGTCGGCGAACACGGCGTAGGTGGTGGCGCGTCCCGGCGTGCCGTCGCGCGCGGTGAAAAGGCCCGACGACCAGGTGACATCGCTGAAGCCGCTACCGGCCTCGTTGCGGTAGAGGTGGTACAGGCCCGCAGGGACGCCCGGATCCTCGCGCGCGCTGCGGCCTTTGGTCAGCATCAGATCCGGCCAGCGGTCGCCGTCGATGTCGGCAACGGTCACGTTGCTGCCGGTCATGCCGAGGCTGGCCAGCCCGATCTCGGCGGTGACGTCGGCAAAGCCGAGCGGGTAGGGACCGTCGCCCGGCTCGAAACAGATGGGCTCGGGCAGCTCTGGGCCTGCATCGCCGCTATCGCCTGGCGGCGCCTCCTCGTCGGCTCCGCAGCCGAGCATCGCCAGCGAAAGACCGAGCCAAAGCCAAGAGAGTCGAATCAAACCACGCACCGCTTGCTCCCGCAGTTGCTGGCGACGGGCCGCGATGGCCGCGCCGCAGTTGGGTCTTAGGGTCACATGGTACACCCAGACACCACGGGCAGACAGCGATCGCGCCGTCGAGCGCGTCGCGACCATGGCCTGTTCCGCGGCGCATCGGCATCGATTCCGTCGTACTGGCTCCGGCCCCTTGCCAGCACGGGGCGTTTCGACCACCCTACCGCCCGATCGTGCCCTCCGAAGGCGCCGCCAAGCTCGTTCTAGAGGACGGCTACACCCTGTCTGGGCGGAGCTTTGGGGCGCCTGTGTCGGCCGCGGGGGAGGTGGTCTTCACCACGGGGATGGTCGGCTACCCCGAGTCGCTCACCGATCCGTCGTACCGCGGCCAGATCCTCGCGCTCACCTTTCCGTCCATCGGCAACTACGGCGTGCCCTCGGACCGGCTGGATGACTTCGGCCTGCCCGTGGCGCTCGAGTCGGAGCGGATCCAGGTGGCGGGGTTGGTGGTGGCGGACTACTCGCCCGCCTACAGCCACTGGCAGGCGGTGCAGTCGCTGTCGGACTGGCTACGGGCCGCGGGCGTGCCCGCGCTCTGCGACGTCGATACCCGCGCGCTCACTCGGCGGCTGCGCGCCCACGGCACCATGTTGGGCAAGCTGGTCGTGGACGGCGAGCCGGACGGCTACGACCCGGCGAGCGAGAACCTGGTCGCCCAGGTGGGCTGCGGTCGGCCCGCGGTGCTCAACCCCGGCGGCGATCCCCGGCTCTTGGTGGTGGACTGCGGCGTCAAGAACAACATCCTGCGCTGTCTGCTGCGGCGCGGCGCCGAGCTCACCGTGGCGTCGTGGGATACCGATCTCTCCGCGGTTGACTGCGACGGCATCGTGCTGACCAACGGTCCGGGCGATCCCGCGCGGGTCGACCGCACCATCGAAAACCTCCGCGCGGCGCTGGAGCGCGAGACGCCCATCTTCGGCATCTGCATGGGCTGTCAGCTTCTGGCGCTGGCCGCGGGCGCGTCGACCTTCAGGCTGCGCTTCGGCCACCGCGGGCAGAACCAACCCGTGGTCGAGACCTCGAGCCGTCGCTGTTACATCACCAGCCAGAACCACGGCTACGCGGTCGATGCCCGCACCCTGAGCCGCGATTGGGACGTGTGGTTTCTCAACGCCAACGACGGCACCGTGGAGGGCGTCCGCCATCGGAGCCGGCCGCTGTCGGCCGTGCAGTTCCACCCCGAGGCCCGCTGCGGTCCGGTGGACACGGCTTTTCTCTTCGACCGGTTCATCGAGCAGGTGCGCGGTTCGCGAGGGGGGAGTTTGTGAGGAACGTCGACACCGTGTTGCTGTTGGGCTCGGGTGGGCTCAGCATCGGTCAGGCGGGCGAGTTCGACTACTCGGGATCGCAGGCCATTAAGGCGCTCAAGGAAGAAGGCGTCCGGGTGGTGCTGGTCAATCCCAACATCGCCACCATCCAGACCTCCGAGGGATTGGCCGACCGGATCTACTTCGTGCCGCTAAGCCCCGACTTCGTCGCTCGCGTCATCGAGCGGGAAAAGCCCGAGGGGATCTTGCTCGGCTTCGGCGGGCAGACCGCGCTCAACTGCGGTGTACAGCTGTCGCGCTCGGGCCTGCTCGACCGCTGCGGCGTGCGCGTGCTGGGCACGCCCGTCGCGGCGATCGAGGCCACCGAGGACCGAGACTTGTTCGTGCAGGCCATGGGCGAGCTCGACGTGCCCGTGCCGCGGTCCATCGCCACCTCCAGCCCCGACGAGGCCGTGGCCGCTGCCGAGGCCATCGGCTACCCGGTCATCGTGCGGGCCGCCTACTCGCTCGGCGGGCTCGGCTCGAGCTTGGTCCAGAGCCGCGAGCAGATGCTGCAGGCGGCCCGCAAAGCCTTTGTGGGCAGCCCCCAGCTCTTGGTCGAGCGCTCGCTGCACGGCTGGAAGGAGGTCGAGTACGAGGTCGTGCGCGACGCCTACGACAACTGCGTGACCGTCTGCAACATGGAGAACCTGGACCCGCTGGGGATCCACACGGGCGAGTCGGTAGTGGTCGCGCCCAGCTTGACGCTCAGCAACGACGACTACCACCACCTGCGCGAGCGAGCGATCGCCATCGTGCGCCACCTGGGCATCGTGGGGGAGTGCAACGTGCAGTACGCCCTCGACCCGGGCTCGGACGAGTACGCGGTCATCGAGGTCAACGCCCGGCTGTCGCGCAGCTCGGCGCTGGCCTCCAAGGCCACGGGCTATCCCCTGGCGGCGGTGGCCGCCCGCCTGGCGCTGGGTCGATCGCTGCCGGAGATCCCCAACGCCGTCACGCGCACCACCTGCGCCTGCTTCGAGCCGTCGCTGGACTACGTGGTCGTCAAGATGCCCCGCTGGGACATGGCCAAGTTCCGCCACGTCTCCCGTCGCATCGGCAGCTCGATGAAGAGCGTGGGCGAGGTGATGGCCATCGGCCGCTGCTTCGAGGAGGCCCTGCAGAAGGCGCTGCGCATGGTGGGCGGGGGCTTTCACGGGCTGGTGGGCAATCGCATCCGCTTCGACGAGCTGGACGAGGCCCTGGCTCAGCCCACCGACGAGCGCATTCTGGCCGTGGCCGCGGCGCTGGAGAGCGGCTACGAGGTAGAGCGCATTCACGAGCTCACCCGCATCGACCCGTGGTTTCTCCGCCGCATCGCTGGGGTGGTGGACGTCTTCCGCAAGCTGACCAAGTACAGCGACAAGGACCTGCCCCCGGACGAGCTCAGACTCGCCAAGCGGCTCGGTTTCTCGGACTTCCAGATCGCCCGTGCGGTGATGGCCTACCTACCGGCCGACCCGCACGACAAGATGATGACCATCCGGCGGCTGCGCCAAAAGATGGGCATCGTGCCGTCGGTCAAGCAGATCGATACCACCGCGGGCGAGTTCCCCGCCGAGACCAACTACCTCTACCTGAGCTACGGCGGCGTAGAGGACGACGTACAGTTCTGCTGTCCCGCCCTCCCCGACGAAGAGCGACCGGTCGTGGTGCTGGGCAGCGGTCCGTACCGCATCGGCTCGAGCGTCGAGTTCGATTGGTGCTGTGTGGGCGCCCTTCGCACGCTCCGCCAGCTCGGCTGCCCCACGGTGATGATCAACCACAACCCCGAGACGGTCAGCACCGACTTCGACGTGTGCGACCGGCTCTACTTCGAGGAGCTCACCCTCGAGCGCATCCTGGACATTCGCGACAAGGAGCACCCGCGGGGATTCATCGTCAGCATGGGGGGGCAGGTCCCCAACGTGCTGGCGCCGCGGCTCGCCCACGAAAAAGTGCCCGTGCTCGGCACGGCGCCGCGCGACATCGATCGGGCGGAGAACCGCCACAAGTTCTCTTCGCTCATCGACTCGCTTGGCGTCGACCAGCCCGAGTGGCGGGAGGTGAGCTCGGTCGAGGACGCCTGCGAGCAGGCCCGCCAGATGGGCTATCCGCTGCTGGTGCGTCCGAGCTACGTGCTGTCCGGAGCGGCCATGGCGGTCGCCTTTCGCGAGGCCGATCTGCAGGGCATTTTGGCGCACGCGGCCGAGGTCTCGGGCCGCTACCCGGTGGTCATGAGCGAGTACGTCTCGGGCGCCAAGGAGATCGAGATCGACGCGGTGGCCGCGGACGGGCGGCTGGTCGCCTATGCCATCAGCGAGCACGTGGAGACCGCGGGCGTGCATTCCGGCGACGCCACCGTGGTGCTGCCGCCGCAGAAGCTCTACCTGGAGACCATACGGCGCATCAAGCGCATCGCGCGGCAGATCGCCGAGGCGCTACGCATCAGCGGGCCGTTCAACATCCAGTTTCTGGCGCAGGAAAACCGGGTTCGCGTCATCGAGTGCAACCTGCGCGCCAGCCGCAGCTTTCCGTTCTGCTCCAAGGTCTACAACATCGACTTCGCCGAGCTGGCCACTCGCGCCATCATGGGTCTGCCCATCGAGCCGCCCAGCAAGTCGCTGTTCGATCTCGACTACGTGGGCGTGAAGGTGCCGCAGTTCAGCTTCGCGCGGCTCGGCGGCGCCGATCCCATGCTG
Source organism: uncultured Polyangiaceae bacterium (assembly GCA_964441055.1). Taxonomy (GTDB): domain Bacteria; phylum Myxococcota_A; class Polyangia; order Polyangiales; family Polyangiaceae; genus JACQWT01. The sequence continues at coordinate 7,991 of CAYTYV010000152.1, forward strand.
GGGGTGGAGATGGCCTCTACGGGCGAGGTGGCTTGCCTTGGCACCGAGCTAGGCGACGCTTTTCTCAAGGCCTGGCTGTCGGCGGGCAGTCGCCTGGTCGAGCGCGCCGTGATCCTGTCGACCGGTCCGGTCGAGTCCAAGGCGGGCTTTTTGCCCAGCGCGCGCATCCTGCACCGCCGCGGCATCCGGCTTTACGGCACCGGTGGCACGGCCGAGTTCCTTCGCCGTCACGAGCTTCCCTGCCAAACCGTGGCGTGGCCGCTCGACGAGGGCTCGCCCAACGCGCTCGACTTGATTCGGGAGCGCCAGGTCGACCTGGTCGTCAACATCCCCAAGAACCTGGGCGCCCGCGAGCTCGACAACGGCTACCTCATCCGCCGTCACGCCGTGGACTACGGCATTCCGCTGCTGACCAATCTGCAGGTCGCCAACCTGCTGGTGAGCTCGCTCGACCGCTTCGCGTCGGGCGAGCTCGAATGCCTGCCGTGGGAGGCGTACACGGTCTCGTGACCTGTGGTAGGCTCCGCCCACCGTGGCCGACGATTCCCGCGACCGCGCCCGCGGCGAGCCCAACGCGGGCGGACTCTTGCAGACGGTGCCGCAGCTGCGACGCGATCTGGAGGCCACCGACACCGACCCTCCCGATCTGACGGCCACCGAGCTGGAGACCGCTCGGCCCGAGGCGGGCGAGCCCGAGCCGAGCGTGCCCGAGACGGCGGAGACCTTCGAAGGGCTGGGCGCGTCGCGGAACTTCTCGCTGGTCACGGCAATCGAGGTCGACGACCCGCGGATCCAGGGGCTGCTCGGGGACACGCTGCGTCCGTCGGATGGGCGGATGGTCTCGCACGGCTGCTTTGCCCAAGGGGGGATGGGCACGATCGAGCGCATCGCCGACCGCACGCTCATGCGAACGGTGGCCATGAAGGTGCTGCGCCAGGAGCATCGGTCCAACGAGGTGGCGGTGCGGGCCTTCGTGCGCGAGGCGCAGATCACGGGCCAGCTCGACCACCCGAACATCGTGCCCGTGCACGACCTGGCCAGCACCCCCGACGGCCGGCTGTGCTTCATCATGAAGCTGGTACGGGGTCGGACGCTGAGCGATTGCATACGCTCGCTCCCGCCGGGTCGGCTCTCGCACGACCGGCTGCTCGACCTGCTCGACGTCGTCCTTCGGGTCTGCGATGCCTTGGCCTTTGCACATAGCCGCGGGGTCGTGCACTGCGACGTCAAGCCCGGCAACGTGATGGTGGGTCAGCACGGGCAGGTCCACCTGATGGACTGGGGCATCGCCCAGCTCGTCTGCGTGACGCCGCCGCCCGCGCTGGCCCAGGTGTGCTGCTCGATCGACCTGCCCGATGGCACCGCGTCGCAGGGCACGCCCGCCTACCTCTCCCCCGAGCAGGCCACCGGTCGCGGCGTGGACCAGCGCACCGACGTCTTCGCGGTCGGCGCGCTGCTGTTTGCCATCCTGTGCCGTCGTCCGCCCATCGATGCGCCCAGCCGTCGCGAGGCCCTGCGCCTCGCTCGCCTAGGCGAGAGCCCCGCGCCAGCCGCGCTAGCCGACGGCGTCCCGCCCGAGCTAGACCGCATCGTGGTTCGGGCCATGGCTGCCGAGCCGCGCGATCGCTATCCGTCCATCGGCGCGCTGCGTCGCGATCTGGTGCGTTTCATCCGCGGTGGCCTGGACTTTCCGCGGGTGGAGTTCGAAGCGGGCGCAGTCATCGTGAGCGAGGGGGAAGCTGGTGACGCCGCCTATATCATCGAGCGGGGTCGCTGCGAGGTGCTCAAGATGATCGAGGGCCGACAGCGCAAGCTCCGCGAGATGGGGCCGGGCGAGGTCTTTGGCGAGATGGCCATCCTGGCCGCCTCGCGGCGCACCGCCACGGTGATCGCCCTCGAGCACACCGTGGCCTTCGAGGTCAACCGCGCGGCGCTCGAGCAGGAGGTGGGGGCGATGAAATCGTGGATGAGCGCCTTCATCCGCGCGCTGGCGGCCCGCTTCCAAGAGCGCGAGACCGACGCGTGAGGCCGACAAATCCGTTGCTGGGGCAGGCGGGGTTGTCTACAACCGATTGCCGAGGAGGCCCAAGATGATAAAAGGGATCGCCTGCGCAACCTGGATGCTCGCCACCGCCGGTTTGTTGAGCTGCACCACCAGCGTCAACACGCAGATGGGGCCGCCTCCACCCGATCCGCCGCCCCCACCAGCGGCACCACCGCCAGCACCGCTGCCCGACTACATCACCATCAGCGACCGCATCCAGTTCGAGACTGGCAACGCCGTGCTGCTGCCGCAATCGTATCCGATCCTCAACGAGGTGGTCGAGGTGCTCAAGAAGAACCCGCAGATCACCCTGATCGAGATCGGCGGACACACCGACTCGGTGGGTGACGAACACGAGAACCTGCTGTTGTCGCAGCAGCGCGCCGAGAGCGTGCGCACCTATCTCGTCAGCCAGGGCATCGCGTTCAACCGCATGCGGGCCATGGGCTACGGCGAGCGCGTGCCCGTGGCGAGCAACGACGACGAGCACGGGCGCTTGCAGAACCGCCGGGTCGAGTTCCGCATCGTCAAGCAGCCCGGGCAGTAAGCCCAACGGCGTTCGCCAGCCCCTTGGGGCCCATCGACTGGCCCCAAGACAGGTGAGGTCCAGCCGATGGGCCCCAAAGGGCGAGCTCTGCTTGTCGCTTGGGTTGATTTGACGATGGGGGCTCCGGTCGTCGCTACGCTCCTCCCTCTGCCCCCAAGCCCCCGCGTGAGTCTTCGAAGGACAAACTTCATTTTTCAATGAAGCCCTTCTTCGAGGACTCTAGCGGCGTTCAGCGGCCGAGCGCGGCGTAGAGCGACAGGCCGATGAGCGCTACCGCCAACACGGCCAGCAGGGCCAGCCGCCAGCCGCCTAGCTTGGCTCCCTGCCGGTCGAGCTCGGCGGCCAGCCTGCGCTCCAGCTCGAGCGGCAGCGCGGGCTGCCAGTCGCTCACCCCGCTAACGAACCAACGTCGTTCGGCGGGCAGCACCAGCTCGCTATGGGGCTGGCCGCTCCTTTCGAAGCGGGGCCCCCGCTCGTGCTCGCCCGTCGCCAGCGCGATGCGCCGCTCGGCCACGGGCTCAGCGCGCGCGGTGCCGTAGACTGGCACGCTGAGCTCGCGTCGATCGAGCGGAGCACGCTTGAGCGCCTGCCGTAGCGCCTCGGCTTGCGGGCGCTGCGCCTCGGCGCGGGCGATGATCTGAGCGAACAGCGCATCCAGGGCCCGCAGCTTGCGCTGGGCCTCGCCCATGGTGACGAAGGTGCCAGCTGGTGCGCCGCGGTAGCCGTAGCCGTCCTCGACCAGGCATCGGGCCGCCAGCGCGTTGACCACGCCGAGCTCGTCGAGCGCGCCGTCTGATATGACCCGCAGCGCCCGATCGATGGGCGAAGGGGCATAGGGCTCGGACAGCAAGGGGCCGCGCTCGGTCGCTGCCGTCTCGCGGCCCCCCAGATCGCGGAGCGAGGCGCGCAGCGCAAACGGCGGCTCTGCCCCGCCTGCCGCCTCGACGGTAAGCATCTCGTCGCCCGCCACGTTGAAGTCCACCTGGTAGAGCCGAATGCCGGCCTGGACGAGGCGTTCGGCCTTGAGTCCCGAGACCGCCACCAGCCGCTGGGCGCGCAGCCAGCGATGGGCGTGGGGCTGCTCGCGGCGGTCGATGAGGCTTTCGGGCAGGACGATGGCATGCTCCTCGACGAGCGCGGCGCTCACGAGCTTGCGCGGCACCAGCCAGGCGCTGTGGGTCCAGTCGTCGACCGCGCGCATCGCACCGCAGGGCGAGTAGCGGAAGGCAGGCCCGCGACCGTTGTAGCCGACGTGCGCCCCCCAGGTCACCTGGCCCTCCTCGGTCACGTACAAAAGGCCTGGCACCCACAGACGGGGGCGTTCGCCGTGAGAGCCTTCGTCCGCCATGGGCTTGCGTTCCGATCGACGTGCTCAGTTTACGGCAGGGGCAGGGCGCGCGTGGCGCGTTGCCAGCGGCGCAAGCTCTCGTGGCGGTCGGGACGGACCGGTGGCGGGTGCAGCCAGGCCGGATTGCGACCGACGATGCGCGCTGCAATGTCGGGCGGGATCGACGGCGGCAGGTGCTTGCTCGCGCCCGGCAGCAGATCGGGCCCGGAATGCTCGGGATCGGGGTCGTCGAGATCGAAGTTGGCGTTGTAGACGATGAGGGCACCGTCATCGACCTCGAAGGGCGCCTCCAGATCCACCGCGTCGTCGCCGTCGATGCCCGCGTAGACGATGTGGGGGCCCTCGGTGCCGGGATAGTCCACGGGCGAGACCGAGGGCTGGAAGAAGGCAGCTCCCAGGGCTGGCAAGTCCAAGGACTCGGTGCTGCTCGAGACCACCGGAGGCAGCCCCGGCAGGCTCAGGATCCCCGCGAAGCCCTGCGTTCCACTAGGAGCCCGTACCCACGAGGCGATGAGCTGGTTGAGCTGGGTGGTGGTGAAGTCGGTCCCCAGCTCGGCCTGCAAGAACACGTCGATGTTTTCGGGATGCCCCGACTGATCGAAGATGGCGCTGAAGGCGTCCACGCCGCCGAGCTGTCCGGCAACGTAGCTCCAGAAGACGAAGGCCAGCACGTACTGGTCGTAGTTGCCCCACTGCCAGTGCACCAGCGACGGGCCCTGGCGCAAGGTGCCGTAGGGATCGGTCACGTAGTACCACAGCGCCATCGGATAGGAGCCGTGCACGGCCAGCACCGCGGCCTCGGCCAGGCCTTCGTTGTGGTAGTCCCAGTCCGAGTCGTACAGGCCGTGTCGCTCGTGATAGAGCAGGTGCCCGAACTCGTGGGGGACAACCGAGTCCGTATCGAGTGTGCCCGAGTAGTCCACGTTGATGTAGACCATCTCCATCTCATTGGAGTTGTAGCCCCACCATTCCATGGTCTGCTCGTCGGGGTAGGCGTTGATGGGGCTGAAGTAGCCCCCGTAGTAGTCGTCGCCGTCGAGCCCGAGCAGCACGATCTTGCCGTTCTCGTCGATGTCGGGCGCCGCGATGAACAGCTCGGTCTCGATCGGATAGACCTCGTCGTCGAAGACCTCGATGGTCGAGGCGACGCCGCCGACCGACATGCCCCGCTCGACGTAGACCACGCAGTGCTCACCCACGCTTTTGCGCTCGGCCACCAGATCGTACTGG
>CAYTYV010000153.1:0-1825 GCA_964441055.1 uncultured Polyangiaceae bacterium
AACAGGAACCGCAATCCCAGTACGCTGAACAGAGACGCCAAATGAGCTCCCGTGAATGCACGCGAGGCAAACACATGCAATACCAGGCCAAAGAGAAAGCCGTTCTCGAAGACGCGAGCCGGCGAGCTGTCGTCTCGCTGTCGTCTCCACAGCCAGTAGAACAGTCCGGTGCCCAGCCCGATGCGGATCCACCCAAAGGGAAACGATGCGCTCGGGCTCGGCACAATCCCGAAGTAGAGCAGGAACGTGCCGATTCCGCCAGCGCCTTCGCGACGGTTCGGGGCGATGGCTAGCGGGCGACCGAGGGACGCAAGGTGATCCACCACCTCGAGGTACAGGTCCTGATCTTGCTGCTCATCGCCTCGCTGGTGGGCATGGGCGCGCGTCGGCTCAAGGTGCCCTACACGCTGGCGCTGGTGGCGGCGGGGCTGGGCCTGAGCTTCGTCCGCCTCGACGCCCTGGCCGGGCTCTCGCTCACGCCAGAGCTGCTGCTGCTGTTGTTCCTGCCGCCGCTACTTTTCGAGGCGGCCTACCACCTGCCGTTTCGCGAGCTGCGGCGCAACCTGGCCCACATTCTGTTTCTGGCCGTCATCGGCGTGCTGGTGGCCGTGGGGCTGACGGCCGCGTTCGTCTACGCGGGGCTGCGGACGACCGGGCTCTACGGCGGTTTTGGCTGGTCGCACGCCTTGCTGTTCGCGGCGGTGATCGCGGCCACCGATCCCATCAGCGTGCTCGCCATCTTCCGGCAGCTCGGCGCGCCGCGGCGGCTCTACCAGGTGGTGGAGGGCGAGTCGCTGATCAACGACGGCGTGGCCGTGGTGGTGTTCGCCATCGTGGCGGCGGTGCTGGGCGTCGAGGCCGGGCACGGCGCGTCGGCGGAGCTGGGGTCCGGTCGCGAGATCGTCGTCTACGCGGTGGCCACCTTCGTTCGAACCAGCATCGGCGGCGTGCTGGTAGGCGCGGGCATTGCCGCGCTGGCGAGCGTGCTCTCTCGCGCCATCGACGACCACTTGATCGAGATCACGCTGACCACCCTGGTGGCCTGGGGCTCGTTCCTGGTTGCCGAGACGCTCGGCGTCTCTGGCGTGCTGTCGACCGTGTCGGGCGGGATCGTGCTCGGCTCCTTTGGCGCCCGTTTCGGCATGAGCGCTTCGACGCGCATGGCCGTGCGCGACTTCTGGCAATACATGGGCTTTTTATCGAACAGCTTCATCTTCCTGCTCATGGGCCTGCACCTCGAATCCGGCCTTTTGCTGGCGGACGCGACGGCCGTTGCGGTGGGCTTCATGGCGGTGCTGGGGGCGCGTGCGGTGGTGGTCTACGGCGGCCTGCCGCTGGTCGACCGGCTCACGAGCCCCCTGCCCAAGCCGTGGCGGCACGTGCTGGTCTGGGGCGGGCTGCGCGGCTCGCTGTCGATGGTGCTCATCCTGGGCCTGGATCCCGACTTCGCCATGCGGCCCTTCCTCATCAACTTGGTCTTCGGCGTGGTGGCGGTCTCGCTCTTCCTGCAGGGGCTGACCATGCCCGCCTTGATGGGGCGGCTCGGCTTGCGGGAGGTCCGCGCCACCGAGGGCGCGAGCTACGAGATGGCTCGGGGTAGCTCGCTGGCCTTCCGCCGCGTGCTCAGCGAAGCGGACCGGCTGCTCGCCCGAGGGCTGCTCGACGAGCCTACCCATCGCCGCCTGACCGGCTGGTACCGCCAAGAGCAAGACGTTCAGCAGGCCGAGGCGCGCGCGCTAGTAGGCGACAGCCCGCGCGCCGAGCGGCTGCTCGAAGCCAGCTAGAACGGTCCCGGGAACACCCTCCGCAAGCCCTGGTTTTTCCT
>CAYTYV010000153.1:1835-13158 GCA_964441055.1 uncultured Polyangiaceae bacterium
CGACGGGGCGCGGGCTTTGGCGACGATCGAGCGCGAGGCCATTCAGGAGACCGCCCACAGCGGGGTGATCCACGAGGCGGTCGCCGCCGAGCTCTTGGCCCGGATCGATCGGCGCATCGAGCGGCTGGACAATGCTGCCCACGACAGCGAGCAGGAGCTACAGCGGGCCATCGAGCAGCTCTACCCGGCCGATGAGCAGCGCGATGGCCAAGGGGCGGCCGAGCGCTGAGCGCCACCCCTTGGATTCTGATACAATAAGCTTGCAGGGGAGTGGGGATGTCTTGGATCGCGATTCCCAAATACGCCGAGCCGGGTCAGGCGCACGCCTTTGCCGACCGTGAAACGCAGCTCGTGCGGCTGTATCGCTTCTTGGTCGATGCGGGCAATGCCGTGCGCGAAGGCAAGGCCGGGGTTCGGCATAAGCACGTGGTCTTCGGACAAATGGGGGTGGGGAAATCCTCGCTGATCCTGCAGACGCTCAGCATGCTGCGCAATGATCTGAGCCAAGAGGGCCAGCGCATTCCCGACTTCAGCGGCCTGCCCGAGCCCAACGACCGACCGCGCTGGCTGGTCATCCGCGTCTCGGGCAAGAACGTGGGCAGCATCGACGCCTTGGCGGGCTCCTTTCAGAGCTCCATCTCGCTGTGTGCGGACGGCGACCTGCACTCGGACGTGAGCGCGGCGGGGCCGCCGTCCGAGCCCATGCTCAGCTTCTTCGACGACGTGACCGAGGCCATGGAGCGCGACGTTCCCGGGGCGGTGCAGCTGCCCATCATCCACAAGCTGCTGCGCCGCCGCGAGGCCAAGCTCTACAACAAGGTGCGCAGCACGCTGGAGTCCTTGAGCCACGCTATCGACTTCGTCCGCCGCTGGTACGGCTCCACCCAGGTCGAGACGCTGAGCGTGGAGCGCACGGGCGAGAGCAAGCGCGACGCCGAGGCCCGCATCAAGGCCCAGCTCAAGGCCAAGACGCCCTCGCTGCCCGACACGCCCGAGGCCGACCTGGCCCTGGCGATCGCCGCAGGCGTCATTCGCCGCAGCGGCGAGTCCATGCGCGCGACCAATAGCGTAGAGCGGCGCTGGCGGGTGCACACCGAGCAGGTCGTCTGGCCGCTCAACGAGCTGTTCCGCGCCACCGATCGGGCGGGCCTGCCCACCGTGCTGGTGCTCGACGACTTCGACGAGTTCACCTCCTCGGTCGGCCCCTCGGTGCGCGACCGCTCCCGCGTGCTCAGCTGGATCCTCGGTCCGCTGAGCGAGCTCGAGCCCACCTGCTTGGTGCTCGGCCTGCGCGAGGAGTACATGCACGAGGACATCAAGCGCAAGTTCGACACCACGCACGTGCCCGCCATGAGTCGACGCGCTACGGCGCTGTCCATCGAGGCCTGGGCCGAGGTGCAGCAGCCGCCGCTGTCGGCCGAGGAGGTCGCTCAGCTGCAGCGACTGGCCGACAAGATCCTCGAGCCCTTCGCCAACAACGCGCCCGTGGTGGTGCCCTTCCGCTTCCTGCAGATGCTGGTGGCGGTGTACCGCACCCACGATTGGGCGAGCGAGACGACGTGGAACCTGCTGGTGGGTCACGTCAACGAGGACTTCTACCCCGAGGCCGCCCAAGCCTTGGTCAAGCTCGCGCAGGTCATGCCCGAGGAGCACGTGTTGCCCTGCGCTGCCATGACGCCGCTCGACCCGACGCCGTACTCCTTTACCGAGCGCGAGCAGCTGGCGCTGGAGCAGGCCGGACTGCTGCGACCGGCCATGGCGGGCGACCCGGATAACCCCATGGTGGTCATCGACTCGCTGGCCGCCTACTTGCACGAGGCGCTTCGCCTGGAGCAGGGGGCCTAAACCTGGAGCCGGGGCGTGACCCTGCCCAGCCTGCGCCCCGGCTACCTCGCTAGCTGGCCGTGCTTTCGCGCGGTGGCCGAAGGCGTCACGCGCGCCTTTTCGGGCAAGGTCATCGAGCTTCCCACCGCGCTCGGTCGGGCCGAGCTGGACGATACGGTCGATCTGTTGGCGCTGTTCTTCGGGCTGCGGGTGCGCGTGCTGGCCGATGCCGACGCGCTCCGCGGTGGGCTGGACGGTCCGGCCCTGCTCGTGCTGCCCGTGCCGCTGGGCCCCCAGCCCGCGCCCGCGGCCGTGGCCGACTCGGTGGTGCTCGTCGCGCGGCCCTGGCGGTCGGGCACGCGCTCGCTGCAGCTTCCGCAGGAGCTGCTAGAGCTGCGCAACGCGCTGCTCGAGTGCGTGGGTCGACAGTACAGCGGGCAGCGCTTCGCCGAGGCGGTTCCCTGGGTGAGCATGGCCACGGACACGCCAGCCACGGCCCTGCGCTTCTTGGACGGGGCGCGCCGCCACTGGCTGCTCGATCCCGACGCGAGCGACGCCACGCTGCTATCGGCGGGTCTGGCCGCTGCGCTCGGCATGCTGCTGCGCGGCGTGGACGAGCGCATCGTCGAGTGGCTGGTGGCGCTGGCCGTCGCGGGCAAGGAGGCCCACCGCTACGTTGGGCCCAGGGCCAGCTCACTCGGTCGCGACGAGGCGCTCAAGCGCGCGCTGCAACACGGCTTGGTTCATCGCCTGGCCCGCTCCAGGCACCAGAGCGTGTTGCTGCGTCGCCCGCTCGAGCTGTTGGGCCGCATGGACGAGGCCCCTGGAGAGCCCAGCCTGGCGGAGCTGGCCTCCCATCTGCACCTCAAGCGAGATGCCACCTGCTGGCGGATGCTGCGCAAGCTCGGCGCCAAGAGCACCCGCAAGCTGGAGCTCGACGAGCCCGCTCCCCTCGCGGGCTTCGTGGGTCGCGAACGGGTGCTCCAGCACTTGATCGCCCTGCTCGAGCCGCAAGACCAGGTGGTCACCTGCGTGCTCTACGGCGCCACGGGTGCGGGCAAGACCACCGTGGCGGCGCGGCTGGCCGAGGAGCTGTCGCCGCGGCTCGAGCCCGTATGGCTGAGCTTCGAGGCCGGTCCCCTGGCCGGCTGGGCCCCCGTGGCCTCGGCCCTTGGGCTGGCCCCTTCAGCGGAAGAAAAGGAGCCGGGGCCCGCGGCTGGCCGTGTGCCTAGCTGGCTCGGGCGGGTGTTTTCCAAGCTCAAGTCGGGTGAGTACCTGGTGATCGTCGATGACGTGGACTCGGTCGACGAGCACCAGCTGGCCGACTGGCTTCCGGCTGGACCAGGGCGCTGCGCCGTGCTGGTGATCGGCCGTGCCGCGCAGCGCCCGCTGCAACAGGCGAGAGATGCAGAGGCGGTTCGCCTGGGCGGGATGAGCCCCGAGGAGTCCCGCGCCCTGCTCGGCAGAAAAGCGCCGCGGTTGCGAGAGCGCATCGCTGACGGCCAAGCCGACGAGATCGTCGAGCGGCTCGCGGGTCACCCCATGGCCTTGAGCTTGGCGGGTCGCTACCTCGATGCCGACGGACTGGAAGACACCCTGCGCGGCATGGTCTCCGATGGCGAGGCTGCAGTGGCCGAGGTGATTTGGCGATCGCTAGGCGAGCTCAGCGAGCCGGAGCGCCGCCTGGTCGAAGCGCTGCGGGTCTGCGCGCCTGCGGGGGCGCCCGCGGAGCTCGTCGGTCGGGTCGCGGGGATCGTCGCGTCACAGGTCGAAGGCCTGCTCAAGGGCATGGCCGCTCGATCGCTGGTCGCCTGCGGTCGGCACAGCGCGCAGCTCAATCGCCTGGTGCGTCGGCTGCTGGAGGACGAGCTTGCCGAGCCCTTCGACGGACAAGAGGCGCTGGAGCTCGGCCATGCTGAGCAGACCGCAGCGCTGTTCGAGCGAGCGCGCGCGCAGGGCGAGGTAAGCGCACAGCACCATCTCTATGCCGATCTGCTGCTGGCGGCTCGTCGCGCCCCAGCGCTGTGCCGCGCCCTGGGCGAGGAGGCCGCTCGGGCGAGCTATGGCGTCGCAGAGGAGCTCGGCCGCTACCCTCGCGGCGATCGCGCATTGAACCTGCGGCGGGCCCGGGCCGCTTTGCGCGCGGTTCGGCTGGCGTACGCGCCCGAGCGCTTCGCTGCCGAGCGCGAGCGCGCCGAGCAGCAGCTTCGACAAGTCGAAAAACAGCTCGCCGCGCTAAAGGCGGCAAGCGCGAGGGCTGGCGGCTAGCACCACTGCTAGAACCCTCATTTCCGCCCTTCGCAAAACTCCCGCGGGGGTTTGGGGGCAGAGGAAGGAGCGAAGCGACGCCCGGAGCCCCCATCGTCAAGGCGGCGGCTAGCAACTCGGCATCTGCTCGGTCCAGACGCCGCCGTGACAGCGCCATAGGCGCGCTTCGCCCGCGATGCAGTACTCGCAGACGAGCCCGTCCGTGCCGCAGGGCTCGTTGAACGCGGGCGGTGTCGAAAAGCAGCCCGGATCTCCTGGCGGCTCGACGCAGACCCAGATGGGATCCCAGCCGCAGCCGGAGACCACGCGGCACTGGCAGCAGCCCGAGCCCATCTCGCAGGTGGCCGAGCCGGGCAGGCACGCCAGGCCGTGCTCGACGTCGGGATCGCACGAAGACGCGGGTGCGGAGCCGCCGCCGCCGTGGGCCGCTCCGCCGCCGCCGCCCCCAGCTCCCTGGCCAGCCTCGCCCGCAGCGCCGCCCTGACCGCCCTGGGGGCTGCTGGTGGTGCTGACCGTGCCACCGCCGCCCGTGCCATCGGCATCCTCGCCGCAGCCCGCGGCCACGGCGGTGCCGAGCGCGAGGAGCTGCAGTACCAATGGGACGGTGAGCTTCATGGCTGGCTCCAGGGTGAGGACTCGGTCCGAGGCCCTGTGCGGGCCGTGGCGGTGGCGTGTCAAGCAGCCGTGGTGATGGTACACTTGTCGCTCGACGGGCGCTATCGAACAAGGGGACGTCATGATTCGCAGGTCCACCGCAATCCTCGACAAGCTCTGCCAGCCCTGCCTCGTTGGGGCAGCGGCCCTTTGCGGGGTGGCCATGCACGGCTGTGACGCGGGCGGCATCGCTCCGGGCGCGGAGGGCGCGGGAGCGAGCAGCGCTCCGTCTGGCGGGGGCGGGGCAGGCGCGGGCAGCGGGGCGACCGAGCCCCAAGGCGGCGAGGGCGGCGGCTTTAACCCCGCGCCCAACCCGTGTGTCGGCCATCCTGGCGAGGTTATCTGCGAGGGCGACACCGCCATCAGCTGCGACGCCAACGAGCAGCCCGAGAGCGAAGAGGACTGCGGCGCCGAGGTTTGCCTGCCAGGGACGGGCTGCGTCTTGTGCATCGAGGGGCAGTACTCGTGCGAGGGCAACGAGCTGCGGCTGTGCAACGTGGGCCCGCCGCCCGCCTGGGAGGCGGTGGACACCTGCAATCCCACCTCGCTGGAGCGATGCAGCCCCGCCCAGGGAGCCTGCGTTCCACTCACCATTATCGGCGCCAACACGCCTACGGGCACCTACTATCAGTACGCCTACTTCACGAGCAGCAATAGCCCATTTCTAGGCGGCTACGACGTGGATTGCTATGGCAATACCATCTACGTAAACCGCGGAGGGACACACCTGGACGTCTACCGCGTGGATCTATTGGACTCGGACGGCGACGGCGTTTTCGAGCCCAACCAGCACACGCACTCGCCCGATCATCCGGGTCCCATCGAGGAGCGCGTGCTGACCCACCTGGCGACCTACGACGTCAATCTGGGCAAAGAGTCGCAAGCGGAGCTGTTCGCCGCCTCGGACCGCGTCTTTTTTCTCGACTCCCAGGACATGCCGCAGAGCTACTGGGGAGACATCTTCGAGTACGTCATCGGCTCTGGCTCGATCAGCACCGCGATCGACAGCGCCACGGCCATCCCCTTTTCGCAGCTGGCCTACGACGAGGTGGAGCAGCGATGGTACGCCTCCTCCGAGTCCGGTCGCCGGGTCTTTTCCCTGCACGGATCCACCAACACCTGGGTGGCCGAGTTCGCCTACCCCGATCTAGCCGGGGACCACATGGACGGCCTCGAGGTGGTCATCGATCCCAACACGGGCGCCTCGTACGTCTACGTCTCGGACATGACCTCGGACTTCCTGGGCCAGTACCAGCGCGACCGCGGCGGCAGTTGGACCCAGGTCAACCTGTTCGAGTACAACAACGAGCAGGGCGACTACGTCGAGGGCATGGGCTTTGGCGCGCTGAACCACTTCTGGATGGCGGGCGGCAGCAGCCTGTACGAGATCGGCGGCGGCGATCTCGCCAAGTACACCGAGCCCGACGTGCCGCCCGAGTAGCGAGGCAGGGCGGGCGCGAGCGGCAACCGAGGATGAGCGACGTCGAAAAGCGCTTCCACGAGACCTGGCTCGGCATGGTACAGCCCAGCGAGGGGCTGGTCGTCTCGGTCCCGGTGCTGGTCGATGCCCAGTGCGTGCAGCGGCAGCCGCCCGAGGTGCAGCACACGCTGCTCGAGCTCTGCCCGCCATCGGAGCAGGCGAGCGGCGGTGCCAGGAGGCTAGGCATTCGCGATCTGGGGGCCTTCTTCGAGGACTTGTTGGGGCTGGGGCCCGACCGCTTCGATGGGCCCGAGGCGCTGCCGCCCGAGCTATGCCTGGTCGTTCCCGAGGGGCGCCAGACGATCCGCCCGACCCTGGCGCTCAAAAAGCTCGAGGCCGAAGAGGCGACAAAGGACGATCTCGCTGAGTCGACGGCTTCGAGCCGAGCGGGCCAGCGCTACCTGGCGCTCGTCTGGGACGTGGCCGCGGCAGCCGACGACGAACGCGCGGCCATCGGCCTGGATCTCGACCGAGCCGAGACTGTCACGGGTCCGTGGGAATACCCGGCCTCGGCCAAGCTCGATCGGCTGCTCCGTCATTGCCGCGTGCCCATTGGCATCTTGACGAACCGCCAGGTAGTGCGGCTCGTCTACGCCCCCCGCGGCGAGTCTAGCGGTCATTTGAGCTTCCGCCTGGACGACATGGCCACGGTGGGCGGTCGGCCCATCCTCGACGGCTTCGTGATGCTGCTGTCGGCCGCGCGCTTTTTCGGCGTGGCCGAAGAGCAGAGCCTGCCCGCGCTTCTGCGCGAGAGCCGCAAGCGGCAGGCCAACGTCACGAGCGATCTCGCTGAGCAGGTGTTCGAGGCATTGCAGATCCTGCTGCGCGGCTTCGAAGCAGCGGCCGAACGCGATGGTCGCGACCTGCTCGACGATGCCCTCGCCCGAGAGGGCGACCACCTCTACAAGGGCCTGCTCACGGTGCTGCTCCGGCTGGTCGTTCTGCTCTACGCCGAGGACCGCGGGCTCATGCCAACCGATCATCCCGTCTACGCTGAGCACCTGAGCGTGCTCGCGCTTTTCGATCGTCTGCAAAGGGATCGCGGCACCCATCCCGACTCGATGTGCCGTCGTTTCGGCGCCTGGGGTCAGCTTCTAGCGCTGTTTCGTGCAGTCTTTGTCGGAGCCCATCACGGCGGGCTCCGCATGCCGCCCCGTCGCGGCGCGCTGTTCGACCCCAATCGCTATCCCTTTATCGAAGGCTGGGGACCCGCGGGCAGCGCGCCCATTGCCGCGGCCGAGCGCCGCGCCGAGGTGAAGGTGCCCACCGTCGACGACGAGACGGTGCATCGCGTGCTCGAAAGGCTGGTCGTATTCGAGGGCCAGCGGCTTTCCTATCGCACTCTCGACGTCGAGCAGATCGGCAGCGTGTACGAGGCGCTCATGGGCTACCACGTCCTGCGCTTGCCCGCCCGAGCCGTGTGCCTGCGGCCGAATCGGGTGTGGCTCAGCGCCGAGGAGCTCATGGCCGTGCCGCCCGCGCATCGCGCGAAGTGGCTCAAAGAGACGGTGGGCCTCACCAAGGCGCAGGCGGAAAAAATCGCTGAAGGCCTCGAGGGCGCCGAGACGACTGAGGCCGTGATCGCTCGGCTCGGTGAGCACTCGACCTCAGGCCGCAGAAAGAATCGCTCCTTGGTCACGGCCGAGCAGGGACGGCTCGTGCTTCAACCCGGGGCCGAGCGCAGGCGGACCAGCTCGCACTACACGCCGCGGAGCCTCTCGGCGCCCATCGTGAGGCGCACGCTTGAGCCGCTTTTGGCGCGGCTCGGACAGGAGCCGACTTCCGACCGCATTCTCGGGCTCAAGATCTGCGATCCGGCCATGGGAAGCGGCGCCTTCCTGGTCGAGGCCTGCCGCTTTTTGGCCGACCGCGTGGTGGCCGCCTGGACCCGCGAGGGCAAGCTCGCGCTCGCCGCAGACGAGGACCCGGTGTTGCGCGCCCGCAGGCTGGTGGCCGAGCGCTGCCTCTATGGCGTCGACAAGAACGACGCGGCCGTCGAGCTTGCCAAGCTCTCGCTATGGCTGGTCACCTTGGCCAAGGACCGACCCTTTACCTTTGTCGATCACGCCCTCCGCCACGGCGACTCGCTGGTGGGGCTCGACCTCGACCAGATCCGCGCCTTTCACTGGAAGTCGGGCGAGCAGGTCCCGCTCGCCGCGGGGGTGCTGGGCGAGGCGCTCGCCGAGGCCATTGCCGTGCGGCGCCGCCTGGCCGAGCTGGCCGCCGACCCGCGCCCCGCTGCCCAGCGCGACAAAGAGCGGTTGCTCGCCGATGCGGCCGATGCCTGCGACCGAGCGCGCCTGCTCGGCGATGTGATCGTCGGGGCCTTTTTTGCGGAGTCGACGGAAAAAGCCCGCGAAAAGGAGCGGCTGCGGCGCCTGGCGCTTGCCGAGCGCTGGCTTGGCGGTGACGCGGCCGCCGAGGCAGAGCTGCGCGAGCTTCAGCGGGAGATCCGCGCGCGCGTTCCCGTGTTCCATTGGATGCTCGAGTACCCCGAGGTGTTTTTCGAGGAGCGCCCCGACCCTTTCGATAGCGCCCGGGGGAGCCGGGCGACCCACCTCGACGCCATCGTGGGCAACCCGCCCTTTTTGGGCGGAAAGCGCATCTCGACCGAGCACGGCGATCGGTATGCGGAGTGGCTCGGCGCCCTGCACCGCGCCTCCAAGAACGCCGATCTCGCCGCGCATTTCTTTCGCCGCGCCGATGGGCTGCTCGGCTCGTGCGGCACGACGGGTCTGGTCGCCACCAATACCATTGCCGAAGGGGACACGCGGCGAGACGGGCTTCGCTTCCTGGTCTCCGAATCCCAGCAGCTCATCTACGAGGCGCGGCGGAGCCAGCCGTGGCCCGGGCAGGCCGCCGTGCACATCGCGGTCGTTCACCTCGCCAAGGGGCTCCCGCGAAGCTCGCGGCGCCCGCGGCTCGACGGGCGCGCGGTTGCCCATATCAACTCCATGCTGAGGGCGATGCAGGAGAGGCAGGACGCGGTGCCGCTCGCGGCGAGCGCGGGGGTATGCTTCATCGGCTGCTTTTTGAGGGGACGCGGCTTCGTGCTGGAGCCTAGCGAGGCCGCGGCGCTGTTGCGCGATGAGCGCAACGCGCAGTGCGTTCGCCCCTTTCTCGGCGGCGAGGAGGTCAACGGCTCTCCCGTGCAGGCCTTCGGTCGCTATGTGATCGACTTCGGCTCCTTGCCGCTCGGCGAGGCGCGAGCCTGGCCCGATCTGCTGGCGCTGGTGTCGCAGAGGGTTCGCCCAGAGCGCGACAAGCTGAAGGACCGCGGGATCGATCTCGCCCACAAAAGACGCTGGTGGCAGTTCGCCAATCCGCGTCCGGAGCTCCGCGCGGCGCTGAGCGGCCTGGGGCGCTGCATCGTGGCGCCGCGCGTGACCAAGCATCTGACCTTCGCCTTTCTGCCGACCGATCGGGTGTTTTCCGACCAGCTCTGCGCGTTTGCGCTCGAGAGCTACGCGAGCTTTGCCGTGCTGCAGTCGCGGGCTCACGAGGCGTGGGCTCGGCTGCATTCCTCCTCCATGGGCGAAGGGCTTCGCTACACGCCGACGAGCTGTGTTGAGACCTTTGTTGCACCGTTTGGCTGGGATGGGGGCTCGGCTCCTTTGAATGAGATGGGAAGCCGCCTCTACGAGCGGCGCGCCGCCTACATGCGCGAGAGTCGGCAGGGCCTCACCCGAACCTACAACAAGCTAAAGGACCCGAGCTGCCAGGACGCTGCCGTGCTCGATCTCCGCGGCCTGCACGAGCAGATGGATCGCGCCGTGTGCGAGGCCTACGGCTGGTCAGATCTGGAGGTGCCGCCCTACTGCCCGAGCGGGCCAGCCCAGCGCAGGGCGATCGAGGCCTTCGGCGACGAGCTCATCGATCGGCTGTTCGCGCTGAACGCCGAGCGCGCCGCCGAGGAGCGACGGCGCGGGCTCGGCGGGTCAAGCGGGCGCACGCGGGCGCAGCAGGATCCCAAGCTGACGGCTAGGGCGGAGCGGGGACGGCTGCCGAGCGTGGGATTGGACGGCTAGCAGGGCGCAGAAGATGGGCAAGCGAGGCTTCGACGCGATCATCGGCAACCCGCCGTGGGTGCTGTACGCGGGCAAGGGCAAGCAGCCCATCGATCCGGACGAAAAAGAGGCGCTCAAGGCGCTCTACGGCCGATCGGCGCGGACATTGTCGACCCACGGCGTCTTTGCAGCCCGGGCAGGGCGCCTTTTGCGGAGCGGCGGCAGGCTCGGCCTAGTGATGCCGAGCTCGGTCGCCGATGCCTCGCGCTACGCCGACGTGCGCGCTGGACACGACGCGCTGTGCGAGCCCGAGCGCGATCTGCCAGACTTTGGCGCCGATGCCTTTGCGGGCGTCTTCCAGCCGTGCATGGCGCTCGTCTCCACCTGCCGCGAGCAGGCCTTACCCGTAGCCGCTCGGGACGGCGCGCCGTGGCACCTGCGCCAATCGGGCATCGACCCGCGGGCTCGGCGCCTGCTCGAGAGGCTGGCCGAGCGCCCCAAGCTCCCGCCCGCGCTGTTCGGCGAGCGCGGATACCGGTCCAGCAAGGCCGACGCGGGCAAGTTTCGCAAGTGCGCGGTCCCCGAAGGCCCCTGTACGGCGCCGCTATACGAAGGCACCAGCGTGCGGGAGCTCGAGCTATTGGCGCCTACCGCCCACGCCGACCCGACCGCCCTTCCCGAGGTGCAACGCGCCGATAAATGGCAGCCCGTCGACGTGTTCATCCGCCAGACAGCCCGCTATCCCATTGCCGCCAGATCGGCCCGGCTTGCCTTCCGCAACTCGATTCTCGCGGGCTTTGGACGCGGCCCCTGGAGCGCGGGTTTTCTCCTGGCCTATCTGAACGCCACCGCCGTGCGTTGGATCCACATCCACAGCCAGCGCGACGCCCAGCAGGGCATGCCGCAGGTCAAGATCGGCCACCTGCGCGCGCTTCCCGCCCCGAGCGAGGGCGCCGCGGCCACCATTGCGGCTATTGGCGAGCGCCTCGGAGCGAGGAACCAGGGCATCGCGGACGACGAGCGCGCCGAGCTCGACGAGCTCGTCTGCCGAGCATTGGGCCTTTCGCCAGAAGAAACCGAGCTCGTGGCG
>CAYTYV010000154.1:0-13090 GCA_964441055.1 uncultured Polyangiaceae bacterium
GCTCGAGCGCCACGGCGAGCCGTCGGGCGGCGCGCCCTGCTCTCGGGCACCGCTGCCTGCGTCGCCGGGGCGAGCCTCGGCTGCTCGAAGGCGCGACGCCGCGCCGAGCGCGAGATCACGCTGTGGTTCAGCTACGGCGGCAAGAACCGCAAGGTGCTGCTCGAGCTGGTCGACCGCTTTCATGCCGAGCAGTCCGAGGTGGGCGTCGTGCCGACCTTTCAGGGCGACTACTTCGAGGGGCTGGCCAAGCTTCGGTCCGCCATGTTCGCCGGGGTGCCGCCCACGGTGAGCCACGTGGTGGGCGAAGTGGTGCCCTACTTGGCCCAGGCCGAGGTGCTCGAGCACCTGGACGACGTCGGCGCCGAGGTGCTGGACGATCTCGTTCCCGCGCTCTCGCAGGCGGGCACCTTCGTCCGCGGCGGCGAGCAGCCGCTGGTGGCCCTGCCCTTCAACCGCTCGACGCCCATCGCCTACTACAACAAGGCCGCCTTCGACGAGCTGGGGCTGCGGGCACCGAGGAGCTGGGCGGAGCTCCGCGAGGTGGCGCGGCAGGCCATGCAGCGCTCTGGGTCGGGCCGCAGCGTCTCGCGTTGGGGCTTCGAGTGCCCGGTCGACTGGTGGTTCTGGGTGGCTCTAGTGGGCCAGGCAGGCGGTGAGCTCATCCGCAGCAGCGACGGGGCGGTGACCCTGGGAGGGCCAGCAGGCGTCAAGGCGCTGCGGCTCTGGCAGGACATGGTCCACCGCGATCGGACCATGAAGCCGCCGCCCGGCCGCGACTACGACGCCTGGCAGGCAACCAACGCCGACTTTCTCGGCGGTCGGGCGGCCATGATCTGGACCTCCACGGCTTTCCTTCGCTACCTCGAGGAAAACGCCAGCTTCGAGGTGGG
Organism: uncultured Polyangiaceae bacterium; assembly: GCA_964441055.1. Classification (GTDB taxonomy): domain Bacteria; phylum Myxococcota_A; class Polyangia; order Polyangiales; family Polyangiaceae; genus JACQWT01. The sequence goes on from CAYTYV010000154.1 coordinate 891, forward strand.
GGCGGCCCCGCTTCCGCGCGAGCTGCGGGCGGCCGTGCCCACGGGCGGAACCATGTTCGTGGTGCCGCGACCGGCCCGCGGCAAGCGGCTGCACCCCGACGACAAGCGGGCCGCGCTTCAGTTTCTGCGCTGGATGATGCGCCCGGCTCAGGCCAATACTTGGGCCACCCGAACCGGCTACATGCCCGTGTCGCAGACCGGGCTCCGCCAGCTCCGCCAAGCCGGCTACTACCAGCGCCACCCCAACGACCAGGTCACCTTGGACCAGCTCGCCTTTGCCCAGCCGTGGCCCTGGGCGCCCGAGCTGTTTCGCGTGCAGCGCGAGGTGGTGCAGCCGCGGCTTGAGGAAGCCGTGTTGCGCGATCGCGACGCCGAGACGGTGCTGGCTCACGCTCGCCAGAGCCTGGAGGCGCGATGAGGCCCGCGCGCGCCTGGCACCCCTACGCCCTGCTGCTGCCCACCGCGACCCTGCTGGGGCTGTTTTTCATCTACCCGCTCGGCCTGGCGGTCTACCGCAGCTTGTTCGCCTGGGATCTGCTGACCCCGCCCGAGTACGTCGGCACCGCGCACTACCAGCTGCTGTGGGACTCCGGCGAGCTCGGCGGCGTGCTCGGGCGCACGCTGCGCTACTCCGTGGCGGTGGTGCTGCCGTCGATGGCTCTCGGGCTGCTCCTGGCGGTCGTGCTCAACCGAGCCGGCCGCATCGTCGCCTTGGTGCGCGGCGCGGTCTTCAGCGCCTACGTCATCTCCTGGGTGGCGGTGGCCCTTCTGTGGCTGTGGATTCTGGACGCCGAGGGCGGCGTGCTCTCGCGCGCGCTGCGGGCGCTGGGCTTGCCCGCGGCCGACTGGCTGGGCGATCCCGACGTGGTGCTCTACACCCTCGCTGGGGTCAGCGTCTGGAAGATCACGGGCTACGCCATGGTGATCTTCCTGGCGGGCCTGGGGGACATCCCGCCCGCGCTCGGCGAGGCTGCCGCGCTCGACGGTGCCGGTCCATGGCGCCGCTTCGCGCACGTGACCTGGCCGCTTCTGCGGCCCACGGCCGCCTTCGTGGGCACGACCAGCCTGATCCTGTCCTTCCAGGCCTTCGACATCGTGCGGGTGATGACCCAGGGTGGGCCCATTCGGGCCACCACGGTGTTCGTCTACGCCATCTACGAGCAGGTCTTCATCAACCTGCGGGTCGGCCGCGCCAGCGCGCTCACGGTGGTGTTCTTCGCCCTGCTGCTCGCGCTCACCGCGGTGCAGCTTTGGGCCTGGCGCCTGGCCTCGCGGGGCGGACGGGGAGAGGCCTCGTGGTAGGCGAGCCGCGCAGGCTGCGCTCGGCGCTGTCGAGCGCCGTGCTGGTGCTGGTGGCGGTGCTCTGGCTCGGCCCCTACCTGTGGATGGCCTCCACCTCGCTCAAGACCCTGCCCGAGATCGTGGCCGCGCCCGCTTATCCCCTGCCCCACAGCTTCGATCTGAGCGCCTATCGCGAGGTGTTCGTGGCCATCCCGGTCGGCCGCTATTTGCTCAACACCGTGGTGATGGCCACCGCCATCGCGCTACTGCAGATCGCCCTGGCCCTGCCTGCTGGATACGCCCTGGCCAAGCTGCGCTTCGTCGGGCGCCGCGTTGCCTTCGGGCTGGTGCTCGCCTGCCTCATCATTCCCGCGCAGGTGACCTTCGTGCCCGTGTTCACCATGCTGGGCTCGTTCGGCCTGCTCAACACCATGACCGCGCTGGTGCTGCCCTTTGGCGTGAGCGCCTTCGGCACCTTCCTGGTGCGGCAGGCCCTGCTCGGCGTGCCCGACGAGATCATCGAGGCCGCCCGCCTCGACGGCGCGAGCGAGCTCACCATCGTCTACCGCGTGCTCGGCCCCATCGTCAGGCCCACGCTCGCCGCGCTGTTCCTGTTCAGCTTCGTCTTCCACTACAGCGACTACTTCTGGCCGCTGATGATGACCACCGACGACCGGGTGCGCACCCTGCCGCTCGGCATCGCCCTACTGCGCGAGCAGGGCACGGGGATCCGCTGGCACATCGTCATGGCGGGCAACCTGGTGCTGAGCGCGCCCGTGCTGGCGCTGTTCGCCGTCACGCAAAGGCGCATCGTGCGAGCGGTAACCGCGCGCGCGATGCGGTGATGCGGTAGTGAGCGGCCGCCGCGCTCTCCTCTTTGCTATCCGCTGTCGGCCAGGCGCGGCGCATCGACGAGGGGTAGGGCTTCTCGGGTGCCCGCCACCAAGAGGTCGTTCGTGAAAGGTCGCATCGCCCCGTCGCGCCACTCGAGCAGCTCGGCCCCCTGCACCACCCCGTTCTCCGAGCGCGCCCACAGGAAGGTCCGCGCAGGGTGTTCGAGGACCGTACACTCGGCGTCGCGGTAGGCCGCGCACCAGTGGCCTGTGTCGAAGACTCGGAGCCCGGGCTGTCGCGCCTGGCGGGCACGATGGGTGTGCCCGAGCACTACGACCTGGGCGCCCGCGAGCCGGGCGATCTGGCGGGGCAGCTCGTCGAGCACGGCCTCGTAGTCGCGATAGTCGTCCTGGGGAGCCAGGCGCTCGTAGGCGAGCAGTGCCGTGACGGTCGTAAGAAGCACCGCGAAGACGGCGGGCCAAGGAGCCAGCACCGCGGTCACCACGGCCGCCAGCAGGCCTAGACCGACGATGGCCACTCGATCGAGCCACAGCTCGCGCAGCACGGCGTATGGCGACCGCGACATGGGCCGCGCGTGCAGGCGACAGAGCTCGCGCAAGCGGGCCTGAGCCAAGCCGTAGCGGCGCGCCTGGGCGAGCTGCTCGCGCCGCGTCTCGACCGGGCTGGGATCACTGATGCCAGGGCGCTGCCCGAGGACGTGCCGTGCCGCCGCCCACGAGCCCCGAAGCCAGCTTCCCAGGAGCGACCGACCGTTGCCCCAGTAGTAGCGAAAGAAGTGCTGGGCGTACTCCCGGGCTCCGCCGAGCTTGAAGGATCCGGGGACGTGGGGGTTCATGGTTCCGATGCCGCTCATGATGTAGCGGTAGCCCGCCGAGCCCATGGACAGCCAGAGTCCGGCGCCATCGGCGCGGCTGGGAACGAGCGGATCAGGCAGGGCGCTCGAGCCATCGTACTGGTGGCCATGCTCGATGTAGATCCCCTCCTCGGTTCGGTGGAACCACTGGCGGAAGCAGATGCGGCGGCCGAGCTCGCCCTCCTCGATACCGCTCCCTGACTGCCGCGCGGCACGGACGAGCCGAGCACGCAGCACGCGCTGCACCTCGGGCCAGTACAGCGAGGTGTCGTGATTGCCAGCGACGAAGACGACCCGCTCGGCGCGGGCCAGCAAGCGGCCCAGGGCGGCCACAAAGGTGGGGTGATCGGCGAGGATCCGCTCGAGCGATCGGGCCTCGTTCTCAGGGCCTCCCCGGTCCCTGTCCGGGCAGCCGCTGTCGCCAGCGTAGGCATCGGCACCGTCTAGCTCGAAGGTGTCGCCGTTGAAGACGACTTCGACGGGCTCCGAGCCGACGAGCTGGACAAAGCGCTCCACCAGAGCGGCAAATGGCTCATCGGGGAAATACCGAGGCTGGCGAAACCGCATCCACACGCCCTTGCCCTTGGAGGCGAGAGCCAGATGAAAATCGGATAGGACGAGCAGATGATCGGTCATGGCGACACGGGCGCGCGTCGAGGGCGCACCTATGGATCTGGCACAGGCATGTCATGGGGATGTCATGGCAGGTCGTTTTTCCGTGCATGCGAACCTGCTCTACCGATCGCTCGGCGGCCAGCATTTGCGGGCCGGGGCCCGCTGGTGGTAGCTAGCATCGCCAGTGAGACGGCGTTCATGGGTACGCTTGGCCGCGGCCACCGTGGCCCTGGCGGTGCTGGTCGGGCCAGTGGCCTCGGAGCGCATCGGCCGCGAGCGGGCGCGCGCTTGCCTGGCCCGCTTCGAGCAGCCCAGAAGCGCTGAGCTGCCCGAATGCGGCAGCGCCGAGCGCTGGTTCGCCCTGCCTGCGCTCGTGCCCTGGACGAAGCGCGATGCCGCCCGCCGCATCGAGGAGCTGCGCGCGCGCGTGGCCGTGGCGCGCTACCTGGACGCGGCCGTGGGAAGCCCCAACCCGGAGCATCTGCGCCAGCGCTTCGACGAGCTGCGACGAGCCGAGCAGGCGGTGGCGTCGGGCTCGGGCCGGCTGCGGCTGGGCGACCTGGGCCCGGCCATGCCCGCGCCCGACGCGGGCGCGCTTGCTGCCAGCTCGGGCGATCGCGCCTCGCTGCTGGCCCACGGCAAGGACTGGACGCACTGGAGCACAGCCAGCGGGGCCATCGATGCGGCCCTGCTCGCCGCCGACCGCGACGCCGCCGTGCGCCTGGCTCGACGCTACGCGGGACGACCCGATCCCGATCTCCGGCTCTGGGTTGGCGCGCTTTTGTGCCTGGACGGACAGGCCGCCCGCGGCATCGAGGAGATCCAGACCGTCGAGCAAGACCGAGCGGGCGAGCGGCACGCCAACTTCGCGCGCGACTTCGGCTCGGCGCGCGTGCTGCTGGAAGCCTGCGCTGCAACGACCGAGCTTTCCGCGCCGCCCGTGCCCGGCTGGGGCCACGCTGGCGAGCTCGACCAGGCCGAGCGGCTGGCCGTGCTCAGGCTGCAAGAAGCCGAGCGAAGGGCCGGATGCGACCGGGCGGACGAGCGCCAGTCGTGCCTGGCTGCCGAGCCAGTGGCCGAGGCCGTCAGGGCCATCTTGGATCGGCTGGGCTCGGGCGTGCGGCTGGCTTTTCGCCTCGAGCTCGCCGCCGCGGTGGCCCCCTACTTCGTCAACGCCGAGCTCGCGGCGCACTTTGCCACGCCGCTGCCAGGCGAGCCTGCGCTCGGCTCGCGCCTGCTCTTGACCGTGGACCAGTGGCTGGACCACGGAGGCGGCGATGCCCCCTTTCTGTCGGCGGACGGGTGGGCTCGGGCGGGCGCAGCCCTGGCAGCCCTGGCCGCGGACTCGGTCGCGCTGCAGAGCACAGCGGGCGCGTGCCACCTGCGTGCAGCCGCTGCCTTGGCCGCCCGAGGCGAGCCCGAGCGAGCCGCCCGCCACGCCGACAGAGCCGCATCGCTAGCGCTTTCCGATCCGGTCGAGGCAGCCCTCGTCCGCGCCAGCGTGGCTCATCTGGCGGGCGGAGCCGACGCTGCCCTCGACCGGCTCGGCTCCGCGCTCGAGCAGGGCTCTCCCCACGCCTTGGCCGAGCTCGCCCGAGCCGAGATGCTGGCTGCCAGGGGCCGCTCCGCCGAGGCACGAACGCTGGCCAAAGAGGCGCGCCGCGCAGCCGAGCGCAGCGGCCTGAGCTCGCTCGCCGAGCGCGCCGCGTGGGTGGAGCTCGCCCTCGAGGCGCTCGGCGGCACGGGCTCGGCAGCCGAAAGCCCCGACGCTACGACGCCGCCCCTGCGGCTTCCCGTCCTGGGCCCAGCGCGACCCTGGGTCCAGCCTGCCGCGCGCAAGCGAACGCTGGACCAGCTGCTCGGGTGCTGGCGCGCGTGGCTTTCCGCGCCCAGCGAGCTTCGCCGCAGCTATCGCTATCGGGCATTCCAAGGCCGTGGCGATGCCCCGCGAGCTCGCGTCGCCCACCTGGTGCTCGCGGGTCTGCTGGTGGACGACCCCGCCGAGGTCGAGCCATGGCTCGACGCCTACTACGCCGTGGACGCGGCCCGCATGAGCAAGCGCGCCTACACCTGGGCCCGCGCCCAGGCCGCCCGCTGGCGGGGCGATCGGCCTGCCCACCACCGCTGGCTCGAGCGCTACCGCTGGCTCGAGCGACAAGCCGCCGAGCCCGTCACCGCCGTGCTATGGGAGGAGCTGGGTCTGTGAACAGGACAATGGATCGCATGGGCACCTCACGCATCCTGCCGCTGGCGTTGCTCGCCGCAGCGGCGTGCACCGCGCTCGCCGCGCGGCCAGCCGCGGCCACCGAGCGTCAGTGGCGCCTCGGCGCGGACTTCGGCTACGCCATGGCCGGCCTGCCCCAGGGCACCCTCAGCGGATTCGGCGGCGGGCCACACCTGAGCTACGGCCTGTCCGACGCCTTCAACCTGCGCGTGACGACCGATCTGACGGCCTTCGACCTGCCCGACCCAGCGGCGTACACGCTCATCTGGAACGCCGCGGCAGGCATCGAGTACGTCATCGACGTCCTCGAGTGGGTGCCCTACGTCGGTCTGGCGGCAGGGCCGGCCGACGTGATGGTCCAGGACGAGCCCGACGAGGTGCGGCTGGGCCTCACCCTGCCCTTCGGGCTGGGCTACCAGCTGCTGCGCGAGCTCACCGTGGGCTTTGACGGCCGCTACCGGCTGCTGCTCTTCGGCCCGGCCGATAGCGGCACCATCGCCCAGCTCGCGCTGTTCGGCCGCGCCGAGTACGTCTGGGGCTGGTAGCCGGGCTACGGCATAGTCGGCTCGCAGTAGTCGTCGACGCAGTCCTCGCTGGACGGATCGAAGTCCCCGCACTTCTCGTTGGGCTGAAGTCCCCAGGTGCAGTAGTTCAGCACGTTGAAGCCCTGGATGTAGCTCCACTCGTAGGTGCTGTCGGTGTCGAACACGGGGCCGTTGTGGCAGTAGTTCGAGTACTTGAGGTAGCCGCGGTAGTAGATCTTGTTGCCCACCTCGACGCCGCCCTGGTTGAGCGTGATGATGCCGTAGTCGCCCACCACGGTGCCGCCGCCACCGCCGCCAGCTCCGATGGCATCGGCCGAGACGTCCTCGACGCGGACCTTGACCCCACCCCAGCGGTCGTGGAAGTCCGTGTCGTCCGGATCGCCGAGCTTGGGGATGTCTGCCAACGATATCACCGCGGGCTCAGGCGGGGTGGCCTCACCCGTGATGATGGCGCACTCGACCTTGGACAGCTGTCGCTGCGGCGCCGAGGCACCGTTCGGCTCGGACTCGCACTGGTCCAGCACGAAGTAGTCGGTCTCGCCCACCAGGGTGAGCACGTCGCCGGGCTTTACCCCATCGGGAATGGCGTTGCCCGTGGGCTCGAGCCCCAGCACGGGGCAGTAGGCCGTGCTGCCGCCCTCGGGCACGGAGGCGTCGTCGCCGTAGCTGAGCGCCAAGATGCCCTGGTACTCGTCGGTCTCGCTCAGGCCCGGGGCCGAGAGGAATACGCCCCATAGACAAGAGTAGGTGGTGCTGCTCTTCGAGACCAGGAACAGGTGGGACATGGCCACCACGTTCTCGAGCCTGACCTCCACGCCAGGGCCCACTTCGTCGCCGCGCGCGATCTGCTCGACGGTCACCGCAGGCAGCTCGGCTGCGCCGCAAGCGCCTCCGCCGCCCGAGCCTCCGGTTCCGCCGCCGCCACCCGTGACCGACGAGGTCGTGGGGCTGGTGCCGCCCGTGCCTGCCGCCGCACCGCTGCCGTTGCCGTTGTCCGTGGAAGAGCTGTCAGCGCAGCCGCCCGCTACCGCCGCCAGAGCAACGGCCGCCGCGGCCGCGGCACCGCTTCCCAGGGCCCAAGCCATTCGAGTTTTCATCTGGAGTCACCTTCCTTTTGAGAGGGGTAAGTTCGCGGGCGTTGGGTCGCCTCCCGCCCAACCATCGCGTCCCAGGTCAAAGCACCTCCCCCCGATAGCAGGTGTACCGTATCACACGGCCCCAGAAGCGGCTGGCACTAGTTGACACCGATCTCGTGATGACTAGGATCCCGCAGCCCCCCAAGGGGATGGCCGCGATGGCCCGCGGGTGTGGGCGGACTAGCAGTAGCCGTACTTGAACTCCCGTTTCGGCGAGAAACCTGGTATGTCGCCGCGCTGCGCCATCCATGGGTCTTCGGGCGCGCGCCCCATGAGCCCTTCCAGCAACCGGAGGTAGCCAGCTTGACCATCGACGTTCTGATCGAAGCCAAGGAGCTGACCAAGCGCTTCGGCACCTTGCAGGCGCTCGACCGCGTCAGCTTCCAAGTCCGCCGCGGTGAAGTCGTCGGATTCCTGGGCCCCAACGGGGCAGGCAAGTCGACCACCATGCGGATCCTCACCTGCTACCTGTCCGCCACGAGCGGCTCGGCCAAGGTCCACGGCCACGACGTGTTCGACAGCCCGCTCGAGGTGCGGCGTTCGCTGGGCTACCTGCCGCAGCGGGCGCCGCTGTACGGCGACATGAACGTATGGGAGTACCTGTGCTTCGTCGCCGAAATGCGCAAGCTCGACCGCGCGCGGTTCAAGCGGCAGATGCGCGGCGTGGTCGAGATCTGCGGCCTCGGAAAATCGCTGGGCAAGGACATCCGCACCCTATCGCACGGCTACCGCCAGCGGGTGGGGCTGGCGCAGGCGCTGGTCCACGACCCGCCCATCCTGATCCTCGACGAGCCGACCAGCGATCTGGACCCCAACGAGAAGGCCGAGGTCATTCGCTACATCCGCGAGATCGGCAAGGAGCGCACGGTGGTGCTGTCCACCCACAACCTGGCCGAGGTGGAGGCCGCCTGCGCGAGGGCCATCATCATCTCCAAGGGACGGCTGGTCGCCGACGGCAACCTGGACGAGATCCGCGCGCGCTCCGGGCGGGTCCGCTACTCGCTGACCATCGACGAGCAGCAGGTGCTGGACAGCTCCAACGGAGGCCGCCCGCCCGCGGCCGCCGAGGTCCAGGCCGCGCTGGAGGGCTTGACAGGTGCGACCGCGGTGACCGAGACGCCGACCGACGAGACGGCGCACGCCTTTACCTTGAGCGGCCGCCGCGCCGACGATCTGCGCCCCGAGATCTACCGCTTGGCGGTGGACAAGGGCTGGTTGCTGCTCGAGATGCGACGGGACACCCGCAGGCTCGAGGACGTGTTCAAGTCGCTCACCAAGGACGACGAGATCCTGGATCGAAATCGCCCCTTGAGGGCCGCGGACGACGAGTTCGACGACGACGACCTCGACGACGACGACGAGCTCGACGACGACGAGGATGAGCTCGACGACGACGAGGACGAGCGCGATTCGGACGCCGACGAGCCCGAATCCGACCACCGGGAGTAGCTGGCGATGATGGCGACCTTGAGTATCACGAAGCGCGAGTTCCGCTCCTACTTCGACTCGCCCCTGGCCTACGTGGTGATCTGCGTCGGCCTGGCGCTGCTCGGCATCTTCTTCTTCCACTGGGCGGGCGGCTACTGGCAGGCCGACCAGGCCAACGTGCGGCAGCTGTTCGTGTGGGTGCCGCGCGGCCTGTCGCTGCTGGTCGTTCCCGTCATCACCATGGGCCTGATCGCCCAGGAGAAGCAGAGCGGCACGCTGGAGATGCTGATCACCTTGCCGGTCAAGGACCACGAGGTCGTGCTCGGCAAGTTCCTGGCGGCCTGGGGGCTGGTGCTGGTGCTGGTGTTTGCCACCCTGCTCTACCCCCTGATGATGTTCAAGTGGCCGTGGGATCTGGGCAACATCGACTGGCGTCCCGTCTTCAGCGGCTACCTCGGGCTGCTCGTCTACTCCGCCGCGGCCGTCTCCATCGGCCTGCTCATTTCGGCGCTGACCCGCAGCCAGATCATCGCCTTCTTCCTCACCTTCGTCATCCTGGTCGTCCTGCACCTGATGGGCATGGCCCTATCGCTGGACTTCTTGCCGCAGGGCGCGCGCTTCGTGGTGTCGTTCATCAGCTTTGACGCGCGCCTCGAGCCCTTCGTGCGGGGCATGATCAACACGCGCGATCTGAGCTACTTCGTGTCCCTGACGGCGTGCTGCTTGATGGGCTCGGTCTGGGCGCTCGAACGGCGCAAGTGGGCGTAGGAGAAACACCATGGAACGCAAAGCCAAAGCCGCCACGCTTTCCGGGGCCTTGCTGCTCGCGGTCGCTGCCATCCTCGTGCTCATCAACCTGGTGGCCTACTCCGCCAACAAGCGCTGGGACATGACGCGCAACGAGCGCTACACGCTGTCCAAGGGCTCGGCCGAGCTCGTGCGCAACGGTCTGCAGCAAGAGATGCTGGTGGACGTGTACGTCACCCGCGGCCTGCCCAAGCACGACGTGTTCGTCGAGGACCTGCTCGATCTGATGAAGATGTACGAGAAGGCCTCGGGCGAGAAATTCAAGTACGTCGTCATCGAGCCCACCACCGACGAGCAGAAAGAAGCGGCCAAGGAAGCCGGCCTGCAAGAGGCCCACTTCGGCGAGCAGAGCGACCGGGGCGATCAGGCGACCATCGCCAAGGGCTTCATGGGCATCGTGTTCAAGTACGGCTCCGAGAAGGCGACCATTCCGCTGCTCTCGCCCGAGCAGACCGTGGGCCTGGAGTTCTGGATCACCAACAAGATCCGCGAGGTCCGCGATCGCGCCGACGAGCGGGAATACAAGGTCGGCGTTATCACTGGCAAGGAGGAGCTCAAGCTGTCCGACGCCAACCTGGTGCCGCCGCAGGGCGGCCGCGGCGGGCCCAGCATGCGGAGCATCCTCCAGCAGGCTCTTCCCTTCTACAAGATCGAGGACGTCGACCTCGAGGGCGGCGAGGCCGAGATCGACGAGAACCTCCGCGGCATCATCCTCACCCAGCCCGGCAAGGACTACACCGAAAAGGAGCTGCGCCGCATCGACGAGTTCTTGATGCGGGGCGACAAGGCGCTGGTGGTGGTCGCGGGCGCCGTCAACATGAAGCCGAACGACGCCACCATGGCGGCCGACCTCGACACCCACGGCATCGAGAAGCTGCTCGACGGCTACGGCATCATCCTGAAGAAGGAGGCGGTGCTCGACCTCGGCCGCTCGGTCATGATCCCGGTGGGCTCGCACGGCGGGGGCCTGCAGTGGTTCCGCGCCCTCGGCGTGGTGCAGTGCCAGCACGACCCCTCGCTGGACGAGGCCGAGCAGCTGCTCGACAACTCCTTTGCGGGCTTTTTCCGGCTCGAGGAGCTGGCCTTCCCGTTTCCGTCTCCCTTGGAGATCACCGACCAGAGCAAGGCCAAGCAGCCCAAGGCGAGCTTCAAGGTGGTGGCCCGCACCTCCCCCAAGAGCCGCCTGGCCGAGGGCACCCAGGTCAATATGAAGATCCGGCCGCTCGAGGACTGGGAGCTCGACGGCCCCTACGGCTCGCGCAACATCGCGGTCACCGTCGAGGGCCAGCTCCGCAGCGCCTTCCCAGATGCCGAAAAGGGGGCCACCGAATCCAAGTCGCCGAGCCGGATCCTGGTCATCTCGGCGCCGCAGTTCTTGGCCAACCCCTTTGCCCGCGCGGGCAACCCGCCGCCCATGCCGCCGCAGATGGCCATGATGGGCTCGTTCGGCGGCGACGAGGACCTTCAGGCCATGGCCTGGCCCTATGCCAAGAAGTACCTGACGGCCACCATCCTGTCGTTCAAGAACGTGCTCGACTGGATGGCCGGAGACTCGACCCTCATCGCCGCGAGCGCCAAGCTGCTCGGCGATCCCAACCTCACCTACGCCGACATCGACAAGCCCGACTTCGACCCCGAGAAGGACTCCGAGGAGACCATGAAGCAGAAGGCCGAGGAGTATCGGGAAGAGCGCAAGTGGATGCAGTTCAAGGTGCAATGGGCGCTGACGCTGTTCCCGCCGCTACTGTTTGCCGCGTTCGGGGTGATTCGCTGGCTCAGGCGGGAGCAGAACCGCGATCGCATCAGCCTCGACTGAGGGCGTACGTCAGCCCAACGGAGCAGATTCCATGAAATCCGAGCACAAGCTGTACGCAGCCATCGCCGTGGTCGTCATCCTCGGCCTGGTGTTGTACCTCGTCCGCGACAAGGAAAAGAGCGAGGCCGCGCTACACACCCAAGGCGGGGCGGTCGATTTGCCGAGCATCTCGGTGGATCCCAAGGACCTGGGCGAGATCAGCAAAATCGAGATCAAGAACAAGGATGCCGAGCCGGTCGTCCTGGTCAAGCTCCCCGGCGAGGATGGGGACGAGGATGAGGACGAGGGCGCGGACGCGGGCCCGGACGAGGCCGACGACAAGGACAAGCCCAAGTACGGCCAGTGGAAGCTCGAAAAGCCCGTCGCTGCGCTGGCCAACAACAACAACGTCAAGTCCTTGATCGACAACCTCGAGAAGATCGAGATCAAAGACCTCATCGCCAGCTCAGCCGATCTGTACGACAAGTACGAGCTCAGCGACGAAAAGGCCGTGCACGTCCAGATCTACAAGGGCGAGGAGGCCATCTTCGACGCCTACTTCGGCAAGAGCGGCAGCCGCGGCCAGATGGTGCGCATCGCGGGCAAGGACGGCGTGTACGTGGCCAAGGGCTACTCGAGCTTCCTCTACACCCGCGAGGTG
>CAYTYV010000155.1:0-12987 GCA_964441055.1 uncultured Polyangiaceae bacterium
GTCTTCGAGAGCGCGGTATCTCACAAGGCCTTTCACCACCAGGTCGAGCTCACGGCCGAGCGCTTTGATCGGATCACCCTGGGGCTCGGCAAAGCCGGGGCCATCGTCCTGGCCGTCTACTTCGGCCTCAAGGTGGCCGCGGTCGCCCACGACGACGAATGGCACCTGCTCGGCACGTACATGGGAGCCTGGTTCCTGGTCGAGCTGCTCGGCTTCGTGCTGCTTCCCTGCCTGCTATTCGCGGTGGGCTACCGGGAGCGTCGTCCTGGTCTCATCCGCGCCACGGGCCTGGTTGCCGTGATCGGCGTCGTGCTCAATCGGCTCAACGTCACCATGATCGCGTTCAACTGGGATCCCAACATGCTCCCCACGGGCAAGCGGTACGTTCCCCATCCGATGGAGATCATCGTATCCATCACGCTGGTCACCATCGGCGTGTTGGCCTTCCGGTGGATCGCGAACCGAATGCCCATTCTATACACTCATCCGAAGTATCGCGACGACCGTCACTAGGGCTACGGCCATGCATCACAACCTACACGAGTACCTGCTCCACACCGAAGGGCTCTCCTACCTCGCCTCGCTCGTCATCTTGGTGCTGTTCATCCCTTTCTGGCGTTTTCTCGTCGAGCGGGAGAGCAAGAGCTAGCCCCCCGTTCGGCTGCCAGCGCCGTGCCGCTCGATGAAAGCCCCGCATTCAAAAAGGCAACTCGCAGCATTGCTTTATGACCACACCCTTTGTCTGGTGGCGGCCATCGACGGTGAGCAGCGGATCGTGGCGGCAAACCCCGCATTCCGAGAGGTGTTCGGCGACGGCATCGGGAGGCGCTGCTACCAGGTCTACAAGCATCGGGACCAGAGTTGCGAGTGCTGCGTCGCCGCCGAGGTCTTCGGTCAAGGCATCGATCGGGCGGCCGACGAGCAAGGCATTACCAAGGACGGCGCGGACATCGCCTACCGTGTGCACTGCATTCCCGTGCGAGGCGACGACGGCCAGGTGGATATGGTGCTTCAGATCAGCATGGATACGACCGCCGTGCGCAATCTAGAGCAGGATCTCTACCAGGCCGAGCGCCTCGCCGCGGTGGGGCTGACCACCGCGGGGCTCGCCCACACCATCAAGAACATCTTAGCCGGCCTCGAGGGGGCCACGTACCTGGTCGAGTCCGCCGTGGAGCGCGATGATCCCCAGCGCCTGCGCGGCGGCTGGGAGATGGTATCCAAGTACATCGAGCAGGTCTCCACGCTGGTCAAGAACCTTTTGCGCTATGCCAAGGCTGGCGAGCCGGTGCGCGAGGACGTCGAGCCCGCCGAGCTCGTCAGCAGCGTCGTGGAGCTCTACGAGAGCAAGGCGGGCATGATCAACGTGGCCGTCGAACAGCAGGTCGCCCCCGAGCTCGGCACCCTGCGCGCGGACCGCGAGGCGCTGCACGCCTGCCTGAGCACGCTGGTCTCCAACGCGCTCGATGCCTGCACGTGGGATCCCGATACCGACAAGGACCATCGCATCGCGGTGAGCGCCAGCCCGGAACCGGCGGGGGGCGTGGTCTTCGAGGTACGCGACAACGGCAAGGGGATCAGCGAGGAGAACCAGAAGAGAATTCTCCACGCCTCGTTCACCACCAAGGGAATTCGCGGCACTGGCCTCGGGCTGCTGCTGGCCAAGAAGGCCGTGCGCGAGCATGGGGGGTCGATCGAGTTTTCGTCGGTACCCGGCGAGGGAACGACATTTCGAATCCATCTGCCCGCGGCACACGCTGCTGGCAGCCACGGTAGCGAGCATTATGGCTCCCAACCTACGACGAACCACCTGCCGACTCCGTAGCCCGAGCGTTGCACGTTCTGGCCGCGGCGAGTACATTGGCCATAGGTCCAACGAGCGAGGTTTTCCCATGAGTAAGAAGGTCCTCGTCGTCGACGACGAAGCGGACGTGAGAACGTTTCTCAGCGCCGCCCTGAAGAAGAACGGCTACCAGGTCCACACCGCGTCCAACGGCGCCGAAGCCCTGAAGCTTGCCAAAGAGGTGGAGCCCGACTTGGTGGTGCTCGACCTGATGATGCCGCGGCAGACCGGCACGGATTTCTACCGCAACCTCAGCAAGGACAAGCAGCTCCAGCACACTCCGGTCATCGTGGTGAGCGGCCTGGCCGGTCGCGGCTTGGCCGTCAAGAAAGCCGCGGCCGTCTTCGACAAGCCCATCGATCCCGACGAGTTCATCGAGGCGGTCGAAAAGGCCTTGGCGTAGACGCTAGGGCCCTTATTCCTGGGGCGTGGGCGGCGCGCTGGGGGGCTCGAGCGGCGGCAGCACGACGCGGAAGGTGGTGCCTCGGCCCTCCTCCGAATCGAAGGTAATGGTGCCGCCGTGCGCCTCGACCACCTTCTGCACCCCCAGTAGCCCGATACCCGTTCCCTCGGTGCCCTTGGCTGAGAAGAAGCCCTCGAAGACCTTGGCCGCCACGTCCTCGGGGATGCCCACCCCGTTGTCGGTCACCTCGACGACCGTCGCCCCGTCGTCTTGCTGGTGGCATCGCAGCGTGATGGTCAAGTCCTTGTCGTCCGCGTCCGGATCGAAGCGGCAAGCATCCAGCGCATTGCCCGTCAAGTTCACGACTAGGCTGTGTAGCCCCTCGGCGTCGAGCACGCCGTGGTGCGGCGGGTCGGTCACGTCCAGCACGAGCGTCACGCCCTCGGCTTCGGCGCGCGCTCGGTAGAGCTGGTAGACGTCCCGCACGATAGCCTCGGGACAGACGCCCGGCTCCAGGTTGGGCGCCCGCTCTCGTGAGCAGTAGAGCAGGTCCTTCGCCAACCGCGAGACCTTCTCGACGTTGCGGCTGACCATGTCCCAGCCGTCGTCCACCATGGCCTGGTCGTTCATCTCGAAACCGGTATCGACCACGAAGATGCCGCCCTCCAGACCGGTCAGGATGTTCTTGATTCGATGGGCCATCCCCGCCACCGCCATGCCGATCAGCGCGAGGTCGCGCTGGAGCTTCTTGGCCTCGGTGATGTTGGTCGACACCTCCATGACCCGGTTGATCTCGCCGTGCTCGTCCGGCACGGGCATGGAGTAGACGATGACGTCGGCCGACTCTTCGCGGGTGAGGACCTTCTCCTCGCTGCTGTGCACCTGGCCGTCGGCAAAGGTCTTCTGGACCGGGCAGTTCGGGCATACGCTGCTCCGACCCTTGTAGGCGTAGTAGCAGGGCTCGGCGATGTGCTGGCCGAAGTCGCGCTTGAACAGCTCGTTGGATTCGACGATGCGGAAGTCTCGATCCTGGATGGAGATGTAGCAGGGGACGATGTCGAACAAGCGCTTGAAGTGCTTGCGGCTGGCGTCCAGCTCGTGCTGCAGCTCGAGCAGCTCGGTGATGTTGGTCCCCATCTCCACGACGGCGGTGGGCCGGCCCTTGTGCTCGTGCAGCGGCGTCGAGGTGACCATCACGTGAGCCGTCTCGCCGCGCTCGGTCGTCATGGTCTCCTCGCAGGCGTAGCTCTGACCCGTCTCGAAGGTCTGCAGCACGGGGCAGCCCGGGCAGGGCGAGTCCCGATCCTTGTAGACGCGGTAGCAGTGCTCCCCGACGCCATCGCCGAAGTCCTGCCGGAACAGCGCGTTGGTCTCGAGGATCTTGAGATCCCGGTCTTGGACCGACAGGTAGCAGGGCATGACGTCCCGCCAGCGAGGATAAGCATCGCGGAGCGCGCCCTGGCGTCGGAGCAACCATAGGCCCATCAGCACCAGATAGACGGCGACCAGGACGCCGAGCACCCACGGCGGCACCCACAGGCCGGCGAGCGCCACCAGAGCAGCGGCGGCCACCACCAGCGCGAAGTAGCGCGTCCCGACGATGCGCCAAGCCGGGCGGTGCGCATGCGGTACTGGCGTGGGGCTGCCCGATCCGGGCGCGGGCGGGGGATTGGGGGGCGGCAAAGTCCGCGGCGGGTTCGGCCGCCAATAGGACTTCGACTCTTCGCTGTGGGTGTTCTTTGCCGCGCCCAAGTCAGGTTCTCCGGTGGCGGGCACCGTGCTCCTCTACTATGGCGCAGAAAAGCGTCCGCGGCGAGCAACGAGCGCTCGCCGCGGGCCGCGAATCCGTGACGCGACCGAGCGCTGTGCGCTACTTGAGCACGCCCGTCATGTCGTCGGCGGACCGGATCAGGTACTCGGACAGATCGCGCGCCTTGGGATTGCGCGGATCGCTCCAGTCGTAGAAGCCCTTGCCCGTCGATGGGCCGTGATCGCCAGCCTGGACCATCCGCACCAGCATTAGCGGTGGGTACATGCGCGGGTCGGAGCTCGCCTGGAACATCTCCAGAGCCACCCGCAGCATGGTGGGCGTGCTGACGAAGTCGGCCAGCTTGAAGGTGCCTTGCGGATGGCCGAGCGAGGTGTGGAGGCCCACGTCGCCGTCCTCCACCCGGATCTTGCCCGCCTCGAGCAAGCGCATGGCGTCGAGCATCTGCGGCACCAGCAGATGGTTGACCCAGAAGCCCGGGATGTTGGGCGCCACGAACGGCGCCTTCTTCATGGCCTGCAGCGTCGTGCGGCAGTGCTCGACCGTCTCGGGCAAGGTCTTGGCCGAGGGCACCAGCTCCACGCCGACCATCATCGGCACGGGGTTCATGCCGTGGCAGACGATGGCCCGCTCCGGCCGTCCGCTCGCCTCGGCCAGCACGTCGATGTTCAAGCTCGAGGTGTTGGACCAGAAGTAGACGCTCTCGGGTAGCTGCGGCATCACCTCGCCGAGGACCCGACACTTGAGCTCCATGTCCTCGAAGATGACCTCGAAGAAGACGTCGCAGCCTTTGGCGGCCTCGATGAAGGCGGCTTGATCGCTGTGGGTGTGGATGTTGCCGACCGTCTTGGCGCTGATCTCCGGGTCGTCGATCTTGAGCTTGCGAGCGGCCTTGCCAGCGAGCTTCTCGCAGAAGGCCTTGGCACCCTCCAGCGACTTCGTCTGACTGTCGTAGGCGTGGACCTCGTGGCCGAACATCGCACAGGTTGTCATCCAGCCGCGCCCCATGACGCCGGTTCCCATGATCGCAAACTTCATCACACACCTCCTGTGGCGTTGAGTGGCTCGAAAGCGTGGGGCAACCGAGCGCCCCCGCGTGATTCGGAGCTTGGCCGCGCTGGCGGAAGGTTGACGCGGCAAGCAGGCCTATACACCACTTGGCCACAGCCGGATAGCGGGGGCTAGCTACCGCGCGACCAGCCCGCGGTACGGGCCATTTGATCAGTGCAAATGGTCGTCGTCCGTCCCGTCGAGCAGTTGCCGCAACGCGCCGAGCGCCCGCGAGACGCGCTTGCGGGCCGCGGCCTGTTCGATGCCGCAGGCCTGGGCGAGCTCCCGATAGCTGAGCTCGGCTCCGTAGCGCAACAGCAGCGCCTCGCGCTCGCTCGGTCGAATGCGGCCCAGCGCGGCTCGGGCGAGCACCGCACGCTGGCCGCGCAGCACCCGTTCTTCCACGCCGGACTCGGGCGGCGGCTGCTCGCTCGGCACCTGGCGCAGGGTGGCTCGTTGGCGTGCTTGGCGCTCGAGCTGACGAGCACACTTGCGACGCGCGATGCCGAACAGCCAGGCCCGAATCGACCCCTCCCCCCGCCAGCTCGCAAAGCCGTCATGGGCGTCGAGCAAGGTCTCCTGCACGATGTCCTCGGCATTGGCCTGCGAGCCGAGCATGGCCATGCACAGCCGACCGATGGCCGCGCCGTGGTGACGGCTGCACAGCACCAGGGCTTGGCGGTGGTCCCCCGAGCCGATGGCAGAGGCGATGGCCGCATCCGGGCTCGCCTCGCCTGCCTCGGCGCTCTCGGGTCGGGTGGCGCTGCGTTGAGCCGCGGGCATCAGGTGGCCTCCAAGCCATGACGAAGGGATCGCATCGCTTCCTAGACCAACGTTATACGTCCGCCCCCCTTACACCGATCTACTCTACCCGCGTTCTACCCGCGCGCGCGCAAGACCGTGCTCACCGTCGCGCAGATGGGGCCGCCGATGTTGAAGGTTGCGGCGTGGTCGATGTCGGGCACCTGCAGCTCGGCGGGCACCTCGCCCACGATCTGCTGGTAGCTCCAGCCGATCATGGCCACCCCCGTGGCGCCGATGGGATGGCCCTTGCCGATTAGCCCGCCCGAGGTGTTGAGCGGACACTCGCCGCCCACCGCAGCCTTGCCTTCGACGAAGTACTTGGCGCCCTGGCCGACGGGCGCCTTGCCGAGGATCTCGGCCGACATGGCGCCCATGATGGAAAAGCAGTCGTGTACCTCACCGAGCGAGACGTTGTCCGCGGTGATGCCCGCCATGTCGTAGGCGGCCCGCACGGCGGCATAGGCGCCCGTCGGCTCGAGCGTGTCGGTGCGCCCTTCGGTGTGGAGCGGATCGGTGCGCTGGGCAAAGCCAGCGAGCTCGACCACCCGCTCGGGGGGCACCGACAGCTTGGCTAGCCCGCGCTCGTTGCACAAGAGCAGGGCGGCATAGCCATCCGAGACCTGCGAGCACTCGTAGGTCTTGAGCGGCAAGCCGGGCACGATGTAGCGATTGATGCCCGCGAGGGACATGACGTCATCGAGGCTGACCTTGACCTTGTGCATCTGCGCCAAGGGATTCTTATTGGCATTGGCGTAGAAGAGCACGGGCACGTGGGCGAGCTCTTCTTCGGAGCTGCCGTGCGTCGCGATGTACTGGGCCTGGATCTCGGCGAAGATGTGCGGAAAGACGAACACCTTGCCCTCGCGTTGGTCGGGATGCGAGGCAATGCCCAGCACCTTGCCGATGAGCTTGCCGTCCATCTTGCCGTCGGCATTGCGCATCTTCTCGATGCCGATGGCCATGCCCACGTCGGCCGCGCCGCTGAGCAGTCGATAGACCACGTTGAGCACCGCCTGTCCGCCCGAGGAGCAGGCGTTTTCGGCCGTGTCGATCATCTTGCCCGCCAACCCAGGCGTCTGCGCGAGCAGCCCGGATAGCAGCATCTGGTCGTTGAGCAGTGGTGTGCAGCAGCCGGCCACGCAAGCCGTATCGAGCACCTCGGTCGTGGCGCCCGCAGACTCGAGCAGCCCGAGGGCGGGTCGGCGAAGCATCTCTTCCAGCCCGACGTCGAACAGCTTGCCGAACTTGCTCTGGTGATAGCCCACCACGTAGATCCCGGTCATCGTCGCCTCCTTGGGGCTCTTGCCGTCGGTGACTCATAGCACGATGGGCGTTTTGACGCCCTGCAACCGGCCTTGGCCATGGTAGGCTTGGCCGTGACCATGGGGCGGAACCCGATCCATCTGGTGGGCCTGGCGACGATCGTCGCCGTATTCCTGGCGGGCTGCCAGAACAAGTGCGAGGCGGCGCGCCAGAAAGCTCACGCCGACTGGACCGCGATCGCCGAGGCCTCCGCGGCCCACGCCGACGAGCCAATGGGGGTGCGGCGCGCGGCCGAGAATCTGGCCCAGCTCTTCGACGAAAAGACCGAGGTCGACGCGCAGTGGTTTGCCCGCGTAGAGGGCAGTCTCGCCCTGATGGACGCGGGACGCAGGCTCATCCGCATGCGCGGCGCCGCCGCCGAGGCCCGGCAAGGGCGCCTAGCCGCCATGGACGCCGCGTTCGCGCAGTCCGAAAAGGCGGTCGCGGCCTGTAGACCCTGAGCGCGGTTCACCACGCGCCGTGGGCCAAGAAAGCTCGAGCACCGTGTTCGTCAACTACCTCGGCATCAGAGCAGAAGACCGACGCGATACCCTCGTCGCCTTCTGCACCTTGATGATCCTGGTGGCCGGGCACGCCATGCTGGAGACCGCCCGCGACGCCCTGTTTCTGCGGGCGCTGCCCGCGGAGAAGCTGCCCTTGGCCTACCTGGCGATCGCCGTCCTGGCCCTGGTGGTGACGCGCCTGAACGAGATCGCGGCGGCGCGACTGCCGCGGCGCAAGCTGCTGTCGCTCACGCTTTTGGCGGGCGGCTTGATCACGGCTGGGTTTTGGGTCCTGACGGGGCGGAGCAGCCCCTGGGTGCTCGGCGCGCTCTACGTGTGGGGTGGACTGCTGGCCACGGTGGTCGTGGTGCAGTTCTGGCTGCAGCTCGGCGACGTGCTGGACCTCACCCGCGCCAAGCGGCTGTTTGCCGTCATCGGCTCGGGCGCTCTGATCGGGGCGCTGGCGGGCGCGCTGCTGGCAGGTGTGCTGCTCGGCATGCTCGGCGGCCAGGCGCGCCTTTTGCTGCTGGTCTCGGCGGGTCTATTCGCGGGGGCGGCGCTCGTGCCTCTGGGCTTTCGCCAACCAGCGGCATCTCCTACGCGGCGGCGGAGGAGGAGGCAGGCGCCCACGCCCCGCGCCACAACCTGGGCGATGCTGGTCGGCGACCGCTATCTCGGTAGACTGTTCGTGCTGTTGCTGCTCGGCGCCGTCATTGCGACCGTCGTCGACTACCTGTTCAAAGCGGAGGTGGCGCAGGCCGCGCGGCAGGGCGGTTGGGATCTGGGCCTGTTCTTCGCTCGCTATTACGCGGCGGTGGCCGCGGCCGCGCTGGTCATGCAGCTCGGCATCGCGCCGAGGTTGCTGCGGCGGGTGGGCGTCGACCGCGTACTGTTCATCCTTCCGGCCCTGCTGCTTCTGGGCTCGATCGGCTTCATCCTGACGCTGGGCGTGCTGCCCGCGCTGCTGTTAAAGGGCGCGGACGGCGCGCTGCGCTTCTCGGTGCACCAGACCGCCAGCGAGATCCTCTTTTTGCCGCTCGGAAAGCGCGTGCGGGAGCGGTTCAAGGGCTTTGCCTCGGCCGTGGGCCAGCGCGGTGGACAGGCGCTGGCCTCGCTGCTCGTCTTGGCGCTGACGGCGTGGACCTCGGAGCCTCGCTATGTGGGCTACGTGCTGCTCGCGCTGGCCGTCGCGTGGCTGGCCTCGCTCGTCGGCATTCGTCCGCTCTACCTGGAGCTGTTCCGCAAGCAGCTCAAAGAGGGAACGCTGGAGACCGACGTCGAGGTGCCCGAGCTGGATCTCGCGTCCTTCGAGACGCTCCTCGGCGCGCTGAGCTCCGCGGACGATACCGAGGTCATCGCCGCCCTCGAGCTCTTCGACAGCTATGGCAAGACCGACGTGGTTCCCGCCTTGATCCTCTATCATCCCTCGCGGCAGGTCGTGCTGCGCGCCTTCGATCTATTCGCCCGCACCGAGCGGCGCGACGTCATTCGGCTCACCGGTCGACTGCTGCGTCACGACGACCCCGAGATCCGGGCCGCGGCGGTGCGCACGGTCGCCTTGGCGCGTCCCGACGAGCAGCTTCTGCGCGGGCTAATGGAGGACGAGAGCCCGGCCGTGAGGTGCACGGCCCTGGTGGGCTTGGTCGGCGCGGGCCTGGCCGACGACGCCGAGGCCACGCACACGCTGCGCTGCATGGTGGAGGGACGCTGCGGCGAGACGCGCCTGGCCCTGGCGCGCGCGCTGCGGCACCTGCCCGCCGAGCGATTCGCCTGGGTCGGGCTCGAGCTCGCCGAGGTCGCCGAGCCGGGGCTGGCTGCGGAGGTGGCCGAGTCCGTGGTCGCCTCTCCGGATGCGCGCTACTTGCCCGCGCTGCTCGACATGCTGGCCAGGCGCGACGGGCGAGCCGCCGCGCGGCGGGCACTCGTGGCGATCGGCGACGAGGCGCTGGCCATGCTCGAGCGCGCCCTCGGCGATGCTGCTTTGCCGCGGGCCATTCGGCGCCATCTGCCCCGAACCATCAGCCGTTTTGCAGGGCAGCGGGCCGCGCCCATCTTGCTCGCGGCGCTCGAGCGCGAGCAGGACGAGGCCGTGACCTTCAAGATCCTCAGGGGGCTCGGGCGGCTGCGCGCTGCCGATCCGTCCATTTTCGTGGATCGGCTGAAGCTATTGGAGCTGGCGCAGCGCACGGTCGAGCGCGCCGTGACCATGCTCCACTGGGCTGAGGTCGTGGAGCAGGGCCTGGCACATCAATGCGCGGCCCCAACTCCCGCGGTCGATCTGCTGCGCGCACTGCTGGACGAAAAGCAGGCCCAAGCGATCATGCGAGCGTTTCGGCTGCTGCACATCATCGAGCCCACTGAAGAATATCGCATCATCTACGACGGGCTGCGCAGCCCGGATCGCAAGGCCCAGGCGAGCGCCCGCGAGCTTCTGTCGCATCTGGCGCCGTCGCCCTTGGGGGAGGGCATTCTCGCCATGGTGGACGAGCTGCCAGCTGCCGAGCGCCTGGACGCGGCATCGGCCTTCTTCGTCCCGCCCGGCCGCCGTCGCTGGGGCGACGCCGCGGCCCGCTGCGAGCGGCCGCAAGCCAGTCTGGACGACCTTCGCCACCTGAACGCGCTCTACGAGGGCATCCTGCGCGACATGCTCGCCGATCCCAGCCCCGCGCTGTGCGCCTTGGTGGGCTACCACGCGGGTGAGCTCCAGATGAACCGGCTGCGCGGGCAGGTCGCCGCCGTGGCGCGAACGGCGCCCGATGTGCTGGGTCAGGTTGCGGACCAGGCCCTGGATCTATTCGGCCTCCAGCCCGAGCAGGAGCCCGTCGGTGCCTAGCTCGCTTGCGGCCGAGACGACCGAGGCGGGGATCCAGCGCACGCTGATCCTCAAGACCTTTCCCGGCTTTGCGGCCCTATCCGCCGCCCAGCTGGCGGTGCTCGCCTCGATCACGCGCGAGCAGCTCTTTGACGAAGGTGCCGTGTTGCTGACGCCAGGCATGCCCGTCAAGGCCTTCTACCTCATTGTCGAAGGCCGCGTTCAGGCGCTGCAACGCGGCAAGCCGACCCAGATCTTGGGCCCGCGCACGGTGGTGGGAGGCCTGGCCGCGCTCACGGGCGACCCCGAGGGTGCGCACGCCATCGCGCTCGAGCAGACCGTCGCGCTGGAGATGGACGGCGAGGATCTGGAGGACGTCTTCGAGGAGCACTTCAGCATCTACGAAGGCGTGCTGCGAGGCATCGCCCGCACCTTTCGCGAGGCGCAGATCCGCGTTGGCGGCGGCCCGGCCGTGGCGGTCGAAACGGAAATGGCCGCGGTGGATGCGACAAAGCCCATTGGATTGGTGCAGCGCATGTTCCTATGGCACCGCGCTTCGAATTTTCCCCACGGCAGCATCGAAGCCCTTGCCGACATGGCGAACGATGCCGTCGAACGGCGTTTCCGTGCGGGCGAGCGATTATGGGCTCGCGGCGAGCCCGCCCAGGGATCGCTCTACGTCGTCCAGGGGGACGTCGAGTGCCGACCCGCCGAGGGCTCGCCATTCGTGCTTGGCGCGGGCTACTACGTCGGTGGGCTCGATGCCATGGCCAATCTGGGACGCTGGTATGAGGCCGTGGCCAAGACGGATATCGTGGCCCTGTGGCTGCCGCAGAGCAGCCTGCTCGACGTGCTCGAGGACCACACCGAGCTGGCCCTGGCCATGATGCGAAACTTGGCGCGCGGGCTCGTGGCCATGATCGACCGCATCGCCGAGCGGGAGGCCGAGACATGATCCGTCATGGAATGCGAACGCGACGCGGGGGCTCGCAGCGCAGGATTGCTCGAGCTGCGCTGCTGGCCATGGCCCCCTGGCTCGTTCCAAGCCCATCCGGGGCCCAACCCGCCGCCACGGCCGCTGAGCCAACGGCGAGCGAGGCGCCCGGCCATGCAGCGGCACCGTCGGTGACCGCCGAGCCGGCCCGCGCGGACGCTCCTGCGGTAGCCGTCGAGCAAGGCCTTCGCTGCGAGCCCGGCTGGTTCGCTCGCGTGTATGCCGAGGCGCATCGCGCCGTGGTGCGGATCGAGAGCGCAGGCGGCATGGGCGCGGGCTTCCTGTTCCACTCGCCGCGACACGTGGCCACGGCCTACCACGTCGTGGCCATCCCCAGACCCATTCGCGTCAAGCTCTGGTCGGGCCGCTACGTGGATGCGCGGGTGGTGGCCACCCAACCCAAGGAGGACCTGGCCGTCCTCGAGCTCGCCGCCCCCGCCACGGGCCTCGAGCCCTTGCAGTCCGCGACGACCGATCCGGTCGAGCTCGGTACCCCCGTTGTCGCCATTGGCCATCCCTTTGCCGACCTCGTCGGCGAGCGCGAACAAGGCCTGCTCAATTGGAGCGTGAGCCAGGGCATCGTCAGCGGCGCGGGCAAGCACCTGCTGCAGACCGATGCGGCGGTCAATCCCGGCAACTCGGGCGGCCCCGTGCTGGGCTGCGACGGACGGGTCCTTGGCGTGGTCTCGGCCAAGCTGATGGCCGAGGGCATCGGCTTTGCCATCCCGGTTAAGCCGCTGGAGAAGCTGGTCGGCGAGATCGGCAAGGGCGAGCCCGAGATCGCCGTCGTCCAGTCCATGCTGGGCCTGGCCTTCGCCGTCCAGTACAACGTCGAGCAAGCGCTGCTGGGATTCGAGCTGGGCCTGGGAATGGCCTTCTACGACCGTTGGCTGGTGATGCTGAGCGTGGGTCAGGCCTGGGCCTCTGAAGCCGAGCCACCCGAAAGCGCCATCATCGACCGCAACGTCACGCAGACCCTTCTGGCGGGCGAGCTATCCTACCGTTGGCTGCTCAGCGAGGGTATGCCGGCCGCCTACTTGGGCGTGGGCTTGGGCGGGGCCGCTGGCCATAGCGTGATGACCGACAAGCTCGTCTCGGCGCAGCTGAGCCCTTCCGGTTGCGCCTCCGGCGACTGCCGCGTGGAGGTGATGATTGACGAGCGCGAACAAACCGAGTGGCGAGGCTATCCGATGGTCAGCATCCACTCGAACACGGCGGGAGCCTTTGACGTAAGCTACTCCTTTTTGCCGGACGTAACGGAGTTTCGTCGCTCCTACCATCGCCTGCGCTTCGGCGTGCTGTTCTGAGCGGACTGGCGGCACGATGCGCGGTGGGCGCCCTTGCCGAAACGGGGGTTGGGCCCCGCTCGCGGCAATGATACACGGAGAGCATGTCTGCCCGCGCGATCGCCCTGTCCGCCGTGCTTGTGCTGAGCCCCGCCTGCTCGAGCGGGCCCCCCCCCCCCCCCCCCCCCCCCGCCCCGGCCCCCCCCCCCCCCCCCCCCCCCC
>CAYTYV010000156.1:0-12985 GCA_964441055.1 uncultured Polyangiaceae bacterium
TCTGGATCCGCCTGGTGATCGCTACGACGCATTGAACGACTACGCGCGCTGGGTCCCGTGGTGGCAAGAGCATCAGGAGCGCTTCGATCCCGAGCTGCGCTACCGCTTTGGCGAGCCCTACAGCGGTCTGCACACCGCGGACGAGCTCGCCGCGGACCAGGTGCCCATGAACGTGCGGCGGCTGTGCGCCCTCGAGCTTGGGATGCTGCTCGGACGGCGCCCCATCATGCTGCACGACTTTGCCGTGCGACAGGCCCAGGCCATTGGCGAGGCGCGGGTTGCGGTCGAGTCATCACTCGCTGGCGGCACCCACGTCCCGGGGAGCTGGCTTCGGCTGGACGGCGAGCCCTCGGACGCTGCCGTCGAAGACGAGGACCCGTCGAGCCAGCCGTGATCCCACCTTCGGACGGCTATGGGCGTTGAGGCTTGAGCACAATCGCTCGACCTTTGCGGCCGTCGAGGTAGATCCGCAAGGGCCCGGCTAGACGGATGTGTCGCACATCCTCGGTCTCACGCACGGCTGGCTGGGCGTCGAGCCACTCCACATCCAGGCTCGAGGCTGCGCCGTCGTGGCCCTCGCCGTCATCGGCAGCGCTCATCGTCAGATAGCCGATGTCGAAAGCAACGAGGTTGTGGAAGAAGTGCGTACCTTGTGAAGGTTCGACGTCCCGTCCGCGTAGGCCAGTCTCGATGATGACGCGGGCACCACCGATGTTGGACCAGCTCACTCCTATCCCCAGGGCCGGGTCGGACGAACCCCAGCGACCCGCTCCGATGAGCAGATAAGGTATGTCATCAGCCGCCAACTCGGCGTTGATGGCGTCGATCTGCGGTACCACCCGCGGGGTGTCCAGCTGGCCGAGATCGCGGCGCTTCAGGTACACCACGTCGCGGACGTTGCCGATGAATCCGTGGCCCAACGAGCGATCCGTTCTGCACAGCAGCTCACCGTTGCTGAAAGCCTCGCTGCGGACAGACTGGTCGGGCAGCCTGCAGGCTTGAGGTCGGATCTGCAGGATGTAGAGACAGGGAGGGGTCCTGGTGTGACCTCGCGGAACGCTCCGCCCGAGGTCTCCCAGATCCACGGCGAATTCGAGCTCCACGGCGCAGCCCAGAGCGGTACGGAAAAGCCGCAGCAGCTCGGCTAGGGCGGGTGCGAGTGGAATGGCCTTCCACTTGAGGATGTTGTTGAACGTCACCACGCGTGGACCCGGGATGTCGAGCGTGTCCCGGATCCGATCTTCGGCGCCCAGGTAGACGCTGCCCACTGGCCACAAGGTGCCGTCCTGCTCGGCCTCGGCCAAGCCGTATCGGCGCAGCGTCGAATCCGGCCCCGCGTGGAAGTCGATCTGGGGCGTGCTCGAGTCGAGGGCTATGAAGCTCGCCTGCGCATTGTCGAGCCAATCCTTGGGTGAGGTGTGCTGCGGTAGCACCTCAGGAGTGCTCGGGGAAAACTGCAGGACCGCGCCGCCCTGCACGATGGCCTGCCCCAGTCCGAGGGCCACCAGGGCCACGCCCTCGTCGGCCCGCTGTGAGCCGATGGGGTAGTAGTTGTACGAGAGCGCCACGCCAGCAATGGCTGGATAGAAGCGCTCGCCGTGGTGGCGGCCCACCATGGGTTGGATCACGACGCCCATTCTCTCGTCTTCGAGCGCATAGGGGGTGCCAGCCACGTAGGCGCGGGCGTCATCGCCATAGGTGGAGGCGTAGACCGCTCGGATGGCCCGACCCAGCTCGGCGAATCGCACCTCGCGATCGGGATGGTTGTTGGGCAGCATGTACGTGGCGTAGATCCCAGCGAAGGGCTGGGCGTGGGAATCCTCGAGCAGGCTCGACGAGCGCACCGCGAGTGGTCCAGGCAGATCCTCGTAACGGGTCGCGAGCTCCTGGACCAACTCGTCTGGCAGGCGAGCCTCCAAGAAGCGGGCCAAGAGCTGCCTCCCGTTTCCCGATGCCTCGGGTTGCTCTCGCAGATCGTTGTCGTCAAGGAACCTGTCGAAGTAGTCTGTTCCCAGCGCGATCGTCCGGGGAACGCGGATCTCCATTTCCGGGAAACGGCCCGCCATGGCCTCCCGCGCCAAGAGCGAGTGAACGAAGGCTATCCCTCGGCCTTTGCCGCCTAGCGACCCGGTTCCCAGCCGAACGAACGGTCGCTTTGAGTCGACCTCGGGGGCGGAGCTATCCGCGATGACTCCGTCGTGCTCCTGCTGGCGAGCCTGTCGCAGCACGGACCGCAGCTTCTGCCGAGCCCCTTCGACACCACCGAGATCCTCGAGGCGCCATCTACGGACCTTTTTGGCCAGCCCGAACATGCAGCGAGCCATCAGCCACAGGGAGATGTGGTCATGTGAAGCGTGGTACTCGAGCGACTCCGCGGGCACGGTTCCCAACACCTGCTCCATCTCGTACAGGTTGTGGGCCCGAGCGACTTCGGAGCCATCGGGGAGTCGGAACACGAAGTCGCCGAAGCCCAGGTTGGTGGCCAGAAACCGCCGTATTTGGCGCAGAACGTTGCCGTTCTTATCCAGGTAGAATCCACCGAGCTGGCGGGCCCGCTCTCGGTCCATCGGCTCGGCCGATTGCAGCAGGACCGGGAGTTGCTCGTCCTCGGCTCGGATCATCTCCACGAGGTCGAACCCCGCCTCTGGCTCCTCCCGACCCCCTTTGGGGAACCGGACGTCGGTCATGACCGCGAGCAGATAGGGGCGGTGCTCGTGGTGCAACCGGACGGCCTGCTCGTAGGTGCGAGCCAGTAGGAGCTTCGGTCGGGCGCGCATCCAGACGAGCCGTTGGAGATCGTTGAGTCCCTCGGCGATCAGAGACGGCGATTGGGCCATCAGCTCGGAGTAGAGCACGCTGAGGAAGCTGGAGTATCGCCGAATCGAGTCCTCGACCACGATGATGACCCGCACATCCGCGCTGCGCGTGTCGTGCCGTACATTGAGGTGGTCTTCGATCTGCTTGGTCGCCGCGAGCAGGATCCGCGAATCACCGGTCCAGAGAAAGACCTGGTCGACCGCGGAGGAACCCGCGGGCACTGGATTGTCGCGCAGGTCGGCCTCGGTAAGGGCCAGCAGCACGACGGGGATCGCAGGATGGCGCTCCTTGACCCGGCGGCCAAACGCGCTCACGTCCATGTCGCCGAGTCGAACCATGGTCACCACCAGGTCGAAGCGCCGCTCGGCGAGCAACTCCAGGGCCGCGGCACCCGTGGGGGCGTGGGTGATCCGCGGCGCCGACGAGAAGTTCAGCTCGGAATACTCCGAAAAGATGCGCTCGGTCAGCCGGCCGTCCTCCTCGAGAATGAAAAAATCGTAAGGGGAGGAGACGAGCAGCACCTCGCGGACGCGGTACGGCATCAGGTCGTGGAACCGCAACCAGTGCGGTTCGAAATCGAGCTGCGCGGTGTCTGTGTCGGCCACGGCCTCGCTCCGGGGTGCGTTTCGGGCTGGCGTGGGCAGGCCTCTACCGCTGATGCGATCGAGCGGCAACCCGAGCCGCGCGCGGGCCCGGACCGCCGTGGGCTCAGACGATTCCCTGGTCGACCATAGCGTCTGCCACCTTGACGAAGGCGGCCACGTTGGCGCCCTTGACGTAGTTGATGAAGCCGTCCTCGCCGCCGAACTCCACGCAGATCTCGTGGATATCGTTCATGATGGCTCGAAGTCGGCCGTCCACTTGATCGCGAGACCAGCTCAGCAACATGGCGTTTTGAGCCATCTCCAAGCCGGACGTGGCGACCCCCCCCGCGTTGGCCGCCTTGCCCGGACCGTAAAGGAGCTTGGCGCCGAGCAGCACGTCGATGGCTTCGGAGGTGGTGGGCATGTTAGCGCCCTCGCACACGCAGAGGCAGCCATTGTCCACCAGCGCTCTCGCATCCTGCTCGTCGATCTCGTTCTGAACGGCGCTCGGAAAAGCGACGTCGCACGCCACGCCCCAGGGCCGCTTGCCCTCCAAGAACTCGGCGGATTTGAACTCGTCGGCGTACTCGCGAATACGTCCCCGACGCACGTTCTTGAGCTCCATGACCCAGGCGAGCTTCTCCTCATCGATGCCCTCGTCGTCCACGATGGTCCCGCCAGTGTCGGATAGGGTCACGACCTTGCCGCCGAGCTCCGTGACCTTCTGGACCGTGTATTGGGCGACGTTGCCGGAGCCCGACACGGTCACTCTCTTGCCCTCTAGGTCCTCGCCGCGGGTGGCCAGCATTTGTTGGGCGAAATACACCGAACCGTAGCCCGTAGACTCCGGCCGAATGAATGACCCGCCCCAGTTGATGCCCTTGCCAGTGAGCACCCCGGAAAACTCGTTGGTCAGCTTCTTGTACTGGCCGAAAAGGTATCCGATCTCTCGCGCTCCCACACCCATGTCACCTGCTGGCACGTCGGTCTGGGAGCCAAGGTGGCGATACAGCTCGTTCATGAAGGACTGGCAGAAACGCATCACCTCGTTGTCGCTCTTGCCCTTGGGATCGAAGTCGGCACCACCCTTGCCGCCCCCCAGTGGCAGGGTGGTCAGCGCGTTCTTGAACACCTGCTCGAACGCCAAGAACTTGAGCACGCCTACGGTCACGTTGGAGTGGAAGCGCAAGCCGCCTTTATAGGGGCCGATGGCGTTGTTCATCTCGACGCGGAAGCCGCGATTGACGTGCACGTCGCCCCGGTCATCCACCCACGGCACCCGGAACATAATCACCCGCTCGGGCTCCACCATGCGCTCCAAGATCTGCAGCGCCCGGTATGCTGGCCGCCTCTCGAGCACGGGCATCACGGACTCGACCACCTCTCGGACAGCCTGATGAAACTCCGGTTCCGATGGGTTCTTGGCGATCAGCTCGCTCATGAAGGCTTCCACCGCACTCATGACATTTTCCTTTCGTGACCGATCAACGACACGCCTCATGATGCCCGCCGCTGGGCTTTGCCACCGCACGCACCAAGAGCTCGCAACGCAACCGATCGAGGTATATCGCGGCCCCTCCGCTACGGTGCGCGCTCCGCGCGCCGCGCCTCAGAAGATGGCGCCGCCGCCGAACATGATGTCCCAGGTCATGGCGAAGCCCTCGTTGATGTACATGTCGGGCGTGATCGGCTGGAAGTAGACCATCCCCGCATCGCCCAGCACCATGCGCACGGCGAGCGGGATCTGCAGGGCAAAGGAGCTGGCGCTGGCGCCCCCCGCGCTCCAGTAGCCATAGCCCAGCCTCATGCCTGGCGTGATGTAGATGCCGAGATCGTCCGAGGGCTGGATGTCGTACCAGAGCTTGGGTCCCACCCCGAGCCGGAACATCCTTACGAAGGACTCCTCGATCGAAAGACCCAAGGCAAAGCCGCTGGCGTCGCCAGAGAAGTGATGGCCGATCTCCTGGGACATCTTGAACAGCGTGTGACCGCTAGGCTCGACGAAGATCGAGGGCCCCAGAGCGAAGGTGGCGAACCACGGCTTGGAGCCCGGGCGAAGCACATCCCCCGCTTGGGCTGGGCTGGCCCACGCGAGCAAGACGGCCAAGGCCACAAGGGCGATGGCCCGACGAAGCATGCGGCTCGCGGCATGGCGATGGGCGTGGGCAGGGTCCAATCCTCGACTAAGCGTGCTCATCAGTGTCTCCCGTGCAGCGCGGTCCGCCACCCATCCGGTTGGGTCGGCCTCCCTCGATGTGCTCGGAGCCGGGCGGGCCGCGGTCTGGTCGTATCAAGCAAATCACTTTTGGGCAAACGTCAAGCAGTCGCCCAACTCATCGCGTTGCTGGCCGGGCGCTGTAAGAATCATCAACTGTTACAATTGCTTACGACGACATCTAGCCGGAGATGGCCCCTCAGTCCGAGCGCCCCTTGATGCCCACGAAGCCGTCCTGTCGCTGGGCGAAGAGCAGGTTGAAGGTGGTCAAGCTGCCATAGCAGGAGGTGATGTACTGCTGGAGCTGGACCTTGTCGGCATCGCTCAGCGCGGGGTGGCCGTTAACCTTGGCCTCCAGCAGCCGCAGCTTGTCGCGCACGGCCACCACCTTGCGAAAGAAGGCCTCTAGCGGGATCCGTTTCTCCGCGGTATCGGTCGCGCCAGGCTTCAGGACAAGCTCGCCGCCCTGCCAGCGGTTGCCCAGCTCCACCTCGGCAATGCCCAGCTCCTCGGCCAGAACCTGGCGCAGCACGCCTCGAAACTCGTCGATGTCCATGTCGATGTCGATCTCCTGGGGAAGGGGTGGCTGCCGGGCTGGCGGCGCCGCGAGACGGGGCTTGGGCGCTGCTCGCGAAAGCGCGCGACGGCCGCGTGGCTCGCCCGCGGCCCGCGGCGGCGGGGGTGGGGCTTCGGCTCCCTTGGGGCGGTGGCGAACGCAGGACGAGGTGGCGGGCACTGGCGGCGGGTAGACCTCCAGCAGGCACACGCCGACCAGGCCGCGCTCGGGATGCGAGTATTGACCCGTGAATGCGGCGCAGCTGTCGCAGCGGCCCGTGAGCTCGTTCACCCCCGCATGGTAGCCTGGCGCTCGCGTCCGCCGCTACAGCGACTTCCACTCGCTGCGAGGAACGTCCCGGCTGGTCGGCGGCGTGTGGCTGGACAGGATGTAGAGCGCGCGGCGGTTGGCCTGCTCGCGGGTCTCGTCCGGGGTGTCCTTGGCCAGCACCTCCTCGCCGAAGCCCTGGTAGTAGATCGGGATCTTGAGACCGTGGGAGCGGAACCAGCTGGCAATGGCGCGGGCGCGGTTGTTCGACAGCGTCTGGTTGGAGGGCTTGGAGCCCACCGTGTCGGTGTAGCCGGCCACGTACAGCCGGATCTCGAGCAGGCCGCCGAACTTCTTCACGGCCTCGCGGATGCGCTCCAGGGTCTTTTCCAGCTTGGGCTCCTCCGAGGGACGGATGTCCCACTTGCCGAAGTCGAACTCGACGTCGTCGTGAGGGATGGCGATGGAGAAGGGGGTGATGCGCACGCCCGTCCAGAAGCCGGCCACGTCGGTGACCTTGAGCTCCATGTGAAGGACGTCGCCCTTGGGCTCGGGCCAGCTCATGGTGAAGGTGGTGCCAGCCGGGGCCTTGTTCAGGCTGGTGCGCACCACGTGCAGGGTCTTGCCGTCGGTGCCCGTGATGGTCAGGGTGGCCTTGGCGGCCGGGTTGGACATGCGGAAGCGCAGGGTGCGAGTGTCGAGGTCGACGTCCTTGGGCTCGATGTGGATCTCCAGCTTGCCCACCCGGGTCATGGCAAAGGCGAGCCGCAGCTCCGAGCTGGAGCCGTCGCCCCAGACCACGGCGAACTCGGCCTTGTAGGAGAACTTGCCCGAGGGCTGGACCACCGACATCTCCTTGCGCGTGCCCGCGGCCACGGGCCCTGAGCGCAGGGTCAGCGTCTTGCCGTCGCTGCGATGGAGCTTGACGGACAGTCGCCCGACCGGCTCC
The DNA here is from genome assembly GCA_964441055.1 of uncultured Polyangiaceae bacterium. Taxonomy (GTDB): domain Bacteria; phylum Myxococcota_A; class Polyangia; order Polyangiales; family Polyangiaceae; genus JACQWT01. Next base: position 7,389 of record CAYTYV010000156.1, read on the forward strand.
TGCGGCTGGATGATGATGGCGGGCTGGTCCTCGCCCGAAACGACCGACTTGAACTGTAGGCCGAGCCGCGAGTGCACGTCCGCCCGGCTTGTCCCGCTGCCGAGCAGCATGCAGCCTAGCGCCAGCGCGAAAAGGGCGAGCAGGGCTGGGACGCGGCGCCGTCGTAAGGGGCTGGCTCGTCGCCCGAAGCTCGGGTTGCGGTCAGGGGACCCGTCCATGCGCGATATCACCGTGGGACCTCCAGATAGGCTTACAGCCTGCGGGCAGGCCGAGGGGGCGTCAAGCGGACCTGAGACGTGGGCATACGCCAGCGTCCCAGATGGACGAAGGAGCGCGGCCCCGGCTTCAATCTGCGGGTCGCTCGCTTCCGACTCGACCATCAATGCTGCTAGGCTCCGCTCATGATCGACGCGGCGTCACTCGACGAAAACGGCACAGCTCCTCCCCCTGAGCCCCAGGCCAAGGCGCCAACCGTGGTGGTGGCCATGGGGGGGCACGCCTTCATGCAGCCGGGCGAGCCCGGGACTCACGAGGTCCACACCCGCAACGCCCGCATGATCGCTCGACAGATCATGACCTTGCTCAAGCGGGGCTACAACCTGGTCATCACCCACGGCAACGGCCCACAAGTGGGCAATCTGCTCGACCAGACCGAGCTCACTCGCGACCAGGTGCCGTCCATGCCCATCGACGTGCTGGTGGCCCAAACCGAGGGCAGCCTGGGCTACTTCTTGCAGCAGGCCCTGCTCAACGAGCTGCGCCTGCGGCACATCCGCCGCTACGTGGTCACCATGGTCACGCAGGTGCTGGTCGATCGCTTCGACCCGGGCTTTGGCCGTCCCACCAAGCCTGTGGGGCCGTTCTTGAGCCGCGAGGAGGCCGAGCAGCGACGCGACGAGGCCGGCTGGGTCATCCAGGAGGACGCGGGCCGCGGTTGGCGCCGCGTGGTGCCCTCGCCGCGTCCCATCAAGGTCATCCAGCGCGACATGGTGCGCGATGCCGCCCAAAACGGCCACATCGTCATCGCGGGTGGCGGAGGCGGCGTGCCGGTCATCAAGTCCGACCCGGGCGACTTCGTGGGCGTAGAGGCAGTCATCGACAAGGACCTGACCTCCAGCGTGCTGGCCACCGACGTGGGCGCCGATCTGCTGGTTATCCTGACGGCCGTCGACCGCGTCTACTTGAACTTCAACACTCCCAAGCAAACGTCGCTGGGGGCGGTGACCATGTCCGAGTGCGAGCGCTTCATCGAAGAGGGACACTTTCCGGCTGGCTCGATGGGGCCGAAGATCGAGGCGATCTACGGCTTCCTCAAGCGAGGGGGTCAGCGCGGGCTCATCACCAGCGCCGCGCGGATGCAGGAGGCGCTCGACGGCGGAGCAGGCACCCACTTCGTGGGCCGGATCTAGCGGCGTTCGCCAGCCCCAAGGGGCGAGATCTGCTTGCCGCTTGGATGGATTTGACGATGGGGGCTCCGGTCGTCGCGTTGCTCCTTCCTCTGCCCCCAAACCCCCGCATGGGTCTCTGCGGGACGAACTTGCGAGGTCGGTTCGGGCGGGGGGCGGACGTCACGCGGCTCGTATGGCGCGGCCCGTTCCGGGTAGCTTGGGGATGCCTCGCAGGAGCTTGCGTCGACGCTTGGGCAGAGGAGGCGGTCGGTTGCGGAGCCACCAGGCCAGGCAGGCGAACTCCTGGATCGTCAGATCGCGGAACTCCAAGCCCATGCCCCCGCCGCTTCTCTGCTGGCCGCCGCGGCTCGAGACCACGCGCGTCACCTCGGAAAAGACCATCAGCTCGCGGAGGTGCCAATCTCCAGGCGGACGGAAGCACGCCACCACGACTTCGCCGAGCTGCAGCGGGTCATCCGTCTCCAACCATACGCCAAAGGGCGATAGGTCCACGGCTTGGTACGCCACGGGCTCGTCGTGATGCTGACTGACGAGCTCGCAGGGTTGCTTCACCGCGCGCCGCAGCGCTCGGCGGGAAACGGATGGGTCGAGCTGGATCTTCGCCTCTCTCCACATGGGAACTCCCCGTTCGTAAGGTAGCTTAACCACACTATCCTACCTCGCACCACAAACCCGGGACGATCTCCGCCCCTAGCCCGCCCTCGCGGAGCTGTCCTCGGGCGCTCGCTCAGCGCCTTCGCCGTCTCAAAGGCTGCGCAGCGCCCTCCCAGAGGGTGTTTCACAGCCGTCGCGAGCGACCCGAGGCTAGGGAGGACGACGCAGGAATACTCGGAGTATTTCGAGGAGCCCGACCGACGCATCGGGTCGCGCAGCAGGCTGTGAAACACCCTCTCAGCCGAACTCGATGCCCTGCGCTAGCGGCAGCTCGCGGCTCCAGTTGATGGTGTTGGTCTGCCGCCGCATGTAGGCCTTCCAGGCGTCCGAGCCGCTCTCGCGTCCGCCGCCCGTCTCCTTCTCGCCGCCAAAGGCACCGCCGATCTCGGCGCCGCTGGTGCCGATGTTGACGTTGGCGATGCCGCAGTCGCTGCCCGCGTGGGCCAGGAACTGCTCGGCCTCGAGCAGATTGGTGGTGAAGATGGCGCTGGAAAGGCCCTGGGGCACGCCGTTGTGGTAGGCGATGGCCTCGTCGAGCTCCCCATACTTAATGAAGTACAGAATGGGCGCGAAGGTCTCTTCCTGCACGATCGGGCAGTCGTTCTTGGCTTCGGCGATGCACGGGGTGACGTAGCAGCCGCCCGGGTACTCCGCGCTGGTGAGCTTTTCGCCACCGTAGGCCACGTGGACGCCTTCCTTGGAGAAGCGCGCCATGGCCGCCATCATGTCCTTGACGGCAGCGGTGTTGACCAGCGGTCCCATCAGGGTGCCGTCGGCCAGCGGATCGCCGATGGGCACGCCGCCGTACGCGGTGACCAGCCGCTCGAGCAGCTCGTCGTAGACCGCCTCCTGGGCGATGATGCGACGGGTGGAGGTGCAGCGCTGGCCCGCCGTGCCCACCGCGCCGAACAGGATCGCCCGGATGGACATGTCCAGGTCAGCGTGCTGGCTGACGATGATGGCGTTGTTGCCGCCCAGCTCCAGGATGGTGCGGCCGAGCCGCTCGCCCACCACGCGGCCCACGCGGTAGCCCATCTCGCACGAGCCCGTGGCGCTCACCAGCGGCACCCGTCGATCGCCGAGCAGCTTCTCGCCTACCACCGAGCCTCGACCCACCACCAGCGAGGCCAGGGCGGGGTCGTAGCCGTTTTCCTCGAAGACCTTGGCGGCTAGTTTGGTGCAGGCAATGCCGGTTAGCGGGGTCTGGCTCGAGGGCTTCCACAGGACCGAGTCGCCACAGACCCAGGCAATGGCGGCGTTCCACGACCAGACCGCCACGGGGAAGTTGAAGGCGCTGATCACGCCCACCGTGCCCAGCGGATGCCACTGCTCGTACATACGGTGGCTGGGCCGCTCGGAGTGCATGCTCAGCCCGTAGAGCTGGCGGCTCAGGCCCACGGCAAAGTCGCAGATGTCGATCATCTCCTGGACCTCGCCCTCGCCCTCGGCGCGGATCTTGCCCATCTCGAGCGTGACCAGAGCGCCTAGGGCCTGCTTGTGCTCGCGCAGCGCATTGCCGATCTGGCGTACGACCTCGCCCCGTTTGGGTGCGGGCACGGTGCGCCACGATAGAAAGGCCTGCTGCGCCCGTTCGGACACCTGCTCGTACTCCGCCTCGCTGCACTGCGCGACGCGGGCGATGCGCTGGCCGTTGATAGGCGTCAGCACATCGAGCGCTCCGCCCGAGCCGATCCATTCGCCGCAAAAGGCGCCGCGGTTTTCCTCGCCGAGGCCGAGCTCGGCGAACAGGGCTGCCTTGTCCATGTCGTTGATGCTGCCTTGGAAGTTTTGCGCTTGCACGGCTTGCTCCTGCTTTCTTTCAAGGGGGAATGATTCGATGGCGCTCCCGATGTGCGCCGACTCCGCGGGCAAATCCTACTCCCCGCGCTGCACCCCGCCAACCATCCTCGGCGCGACCAGTGCCGATCGCCGACGCGGCCGTAGCCAGGTGCTTGGAGGGCCCGCTCAGCCTTGCTTCTGCCGTTCCGCCGCAAGGCGCTCGAGCGCGCTCTGCATGGTCGACTCGACCTGCTGGGCGCAGCGGAGCACGTAGACCTCGTCGCGAGCCGCCTCAGCGCCCGTGCGCTCGAACGCAATGGGCTCCAGCACCTCGATGAGGATGCGGCTGGGGTAGGGCAGGTAGACGGGCAGCGGGCCCACGGTCAGCCCCCAGGGCGCGCTCAGCACCAGCGGGAAGACGTCCAGCCGGAACAGCCGGTCCATGCGGGTAAGCCGCGCCAGCCAGCGCAGGTCGTCGATGACGATGAAGGTCGAGTGGGCGCCCGCGGCCACCACGGGAATGATGGGCACCCCCTCGCGCACGGCCAGCCGGATGTAACCGCGGCGGCCGCCGAAGACGATGCGGTTGCGCAGGCGGAAGGGGCGCATGGCGTCGCGGTCGCCGCCCGGATAGACCATGACCTTGGCGCCGCGCCGAAACAGCCTGTGGGCGTTTTCGTGCGAGGCGCGCACTGCGCCCAGCGGCATGACGAGCTGGTGGGCCACGGGCAAGCTGATGGCGATCTCGTGGCCTAGGCCGTAGGGCACGGCGTCGATGCCGTGCGCTTGGTAGACCGCTCCGCCAAAGATGAAGCTGTCGGGTGTCAACATGCCCGCGTTGTGGTTGCCCACGTACAGGCCCGCACCTGAAGGGATGCGCTCGAGCCCGCGCACCTCGGCGTCGAAGTACTTGACCAACAGGTCGACCACGTTGCGAGAGAGGTAGTCGATGAAGGCCTCGTTGCGGTTGTCCAGCGAGTCGATGTCGTAGCTCCGCAACAGCCCCTGGCGCAGGCTCGCGTCCATGTTGGCGATCGCCTCGCGCAGGCCGCGGCGCAGCGCATCGACTCGCGGGTCGTCCAGCGCTCGTCCCAAGGCATGGGCTCGCAGGGCTCTACCGAGGTCGGTCCAGGCCATCGTCTTCATCCAGCTCGCGGCCGCTCGAGGGCTCTCATGTGCATGGTCCCCAAAGGCTCGCAGGTCAAGCTGGCGAAGACGGGGCTTTGCCGATCCATATTGGTGGATCGCTGCTGCCCCAGCCATCCTCAGCCGCGCTTTGAAGCGGGCAGCGTCCGCTCAGACCCTCGGAAGGGTCGCCGAGCAGCAGCGGCGTCGGTCGCCGAGGCGGGTCCTCGGACCGTGCAGGTATCGCCGAGAAAGATAAAAAGATCAATAATAACAATTGGTTAATTGGACCGCCTTGCTTTCGAGCAGACGTCTGGCTGCCAGGGCTCGTCCGCCGTTTCGAAGCCGAATCCCCCTTGCGCGCACATGCTCATGCGCTAGAGTACCCTTCGTCATATTTACCTACACGACTTGGCATCAGCCTTGCTAAGAGAGATGACAGCTTCGGCAGGGTCTGGGCTCGGACCCAGACGCGGTTCGCTCCTGCCGAAGCGGTGAATCCTCCACAATCCTCACGTCAGCCGTCGTCGCTAGCGCTACGCGCCCGCGTCGGCGTTTTCGAGCAGCCCGCTCCGCTCTGCCCAGCACCATGGACGGGGCCCGCGCTGAGCTGCTATTTTTGGCCCTTTG
>CAYTYV010000157.1:0-12906 GCA_964441055.1 uncultured Polyangiaceae bacterium
GGTCGGTTCCGCCACCCCCCTCTTATGCCTTCCTCTGCCCCCAAACCCCCGCGTGCAAAAAGTAGCCTGTCCCCTTTTTGTGAACCCCCGCAGGAGTCTCTGGAGGACAAGCTTGACTCGTTTTTCAACGAAGCCCTTTCTTAAGGACACTAGGGGGCCGAGCGTTCCCTCGGCAGGCGCTCCCGCTTTCCCTTGCGTCCAGGTCGCCGTCTCAACATATTAAGATTGCTTGGCTTTATCTCAACCACCGCGCGGTACCCGCCTTGCCGACAAGCCACTTCGAGTTCCAGATTCGCCCGGCCGACCCGCGCAGCCGCATCGATCGGCTGGTCGTGGAGCTGCTCGGCAGGGCCGGCCGGCCCACCACTCGGGCCGAGGTGCAGCGGTGGATCGACCAGGGCCTGGTCCGCTTGAACGGCCAGCCCACCCGTCGCTCGGCCTCGGTTCCCGCAGGTGCCATTGTCGAGGTGCGCGCGGGCGAGCCTCCGAGCAGCGAGGCCCGGCCCGATCCCAGCGTGGCCGTGGACGTCGTCTACGAGGACGAGCACCTGATGGTCGTCGAAAAGCCCGCGGGGCTGGTGGTGCATCCAGCTCGTGGCCACCGCGACCGCACCCTGGTCCACGGGCTGCTGGCCCACGGCGGCTTCGAGCGGGACGCGGCCGATGGACGCGACCCGCAAGGGCACCTGCGACCCGGCATCGTGCACCGACTCGACAAAGACACCAGCGGGCTGCTGGTGGTGGCCCGCACCGCCCGCGCTCGCGAGGGCCTGAAGGAGCAGTTCGCCGCCCACAGCATCGAGCGCTGCTATGGGGCCATCGCCGTCGGGCGGACGGTTTCCGCCCGCTACGACACGCCTTACGGCCGCCACCCGCGAAGCCGGATCCGCTTCACCTCGCGGCTGTCGCCCGATCGGCCGGGGACCAAGCGCGCCGTCACCCTGGTCGAGCCGGTCGAGCTCCTGCCCGCGGCCACGGTGGTGCACTGCCGACTACAGACCGGGCGCACGCATCAGATCCGGGTGCACCTGGCCGAGCAGGCGCGTACTGCCGTGCTGGGCGATCCGCTCTACGGCAGCCGACAGCACCCCCTCGAGGCCGTGGCCGCCGCGCTGGGGCGCCAGGCCCTACACGCTCAACTGCTGGGCTTCGTCCACCCGCTGAGCGGACAGCGCATGCGCTTCGAGTCCGCCTGGCCCGAGGACATGCAGCAGGCGTTGGGCGCGCTCCGTCAAGAGGGCTAGTCGCTCACCAAAGCGGCGACTTGAGGTCCCCCTTGGACCGCACCAGCATGTCCACGATGGCGCGGTCGTAGAAGTTCTTCGGGTGAAGCGCTGGCGAGACGCGGCTCTTGTAGTGAGCGCGGCCTTCCTCGATCTCCTCGGCCATGACCTCGAACAGGGTGTCGTTCTCGACCCCCTCGATGATCTTGTCCTCGTTGTAGAGCGCTAGATCGCTGGCGATCGCCCGCGCCAGTCGGCGTGCGTCCTTGTCGGTCTCGATGAGGGCCATGCTCGTGCTCCGCATTCGACCATGCCAGCAGGGCCGGCCCGCTGTCAAAGGGAGGGGCCGCCCGGGGCGGGCCATGCTAACGGGCGGCACCATGCCCGTTTCGGTTACGGCCTATTGCATCAGGCTCGAGGGCGTCCGCTTTCGCGCTCGCCACGGCGCATCGCGAGCCGAGCGCGATCTGCTGCAGGACTTCGTGGTCGACCTGGAGGTGGCCCTGCCCATCGACGCGCTGCCTGCCTCGGACAAGCGCAGCAGCGTGTTCGACTATGACGCGCTCGCCAGCTTGATCGTGGCCGAGGGGACACGGACCTCGTGCAAGCTGCTCGAAACCCTGGCGCGACGGCTGCTGGAACGGGTCTTGAGCGACACCGCGGCGACCGCGGCCACCGTCTGGCTACGCAAGTTCGGCCCCCCCACCAAGACCTCGGTCGACACGGTGTCGATCGAGCTGAGCGGCTCTGCCGAGCTTCGGGCCACGGCTCGCAATGGCTCCAAAGGGGCCGCTGGGGCCGACGGCTCGCCCCGCCGCAACGGACCGACCCGCCGACGCGGCTCACGCTCGCCCGCCCGTTCCTAAACGCCCGCCCGCTCCTAGGCCAACCCGGAGCAATCGTGCCAAAAGGCACTGGCGCGCTACGATGAACGGGGACGAGCGGCTCCTGGGAGCTCGGGCAACGATCCCGCGCCGAAGCCATGAACCACGACGCACCACGGCCAGCCCCTGACGCCTCAAGGGAGGCGAACAAGCCGACCGCGGTGGTCTTGGCCAGCGAGGCTGGGACCGCGCCCCTTTCCCCGCCGCGCCGCCGCCCGAAGCCCTCGTGGGCGCGCCGTGACTGGGGTCGGCTCGTCGCGCGCCTTGTGTGCGCGGGCTTTGCGGTTCTCGGCATCGTTCCCCTGGGCCTGGGTGTGCTCACTCGGCTGCCCTCGGTGCAGCGCTGGACGGCCGAGGAGACGACCGCCCTCATCCAGCGCGAGCTCGGCATCCGCGCCGACTACCACCTGCGGCTGCGACCCTGGCCGCTCGAGATCACCATGACCGACGTGGTCGTGCACGCTTCGGACGGCGGCTCGCCCTTTTTGAGCGCTCGGGAGATCGTCGCCCGCCCGCGGGTCTTCACCTTGCTCGCGGGCAAGCTCGACCTCGGCGAGGTCCACATCGAGGAGCCCCGCGTCCGAGCCGTGGTCCGCGATGGCGAGCTCGAGAACCTCACGTACCGCAGACCCGAGCCGCGGCAGCCCAGCGAGCAGCCCAGCGACTACCCGCTGTCGGCCGTGGCGGTGACCCACGGGCAAATCGACCTGGTGGTCGAGGACCTGGGGCTCGGCGTGCGCGCCCGCGAGCTGGACCTCGACCTGTGGTTGGACCGCCGCGGTCCCGTCGAGCTATCGCTGCGCGCCGGGCCCACCGCGGTCGATCGCGTCCACGCCATGCCCGGAAAGCCCGAGCTGCTGAGCGTGGACGAAGACATGCTCTGTAGACTGGACCTCAGGGCCCGGCTGGATGACGACCAGCTCGTGGTCCGCAGGCTGCGGCTGCTCGGCTCGGTGGACTTCGACCCGGACCGCGGCACGCGCCCAGGCTGTCGCTTGGCGGAGGAGGACTGGCGCAAGCTCAAGCTACGGCTCGAGTCGGTGCGAGCCGAGCTCGCCGACGGCGCGCTAGCCTCGCTAGAAGGCAGGATGTGGGCGCGGCTTCCCGCAGCTGTGGTGCATCGCTTCGCGCCCGTGGCCCCGGTAGCTGGCAACCTCATCGTCGACCTGACGACGCGCTACCAGCCCTCGATGCGCTTGCCGAGCCTGACGGGGCGCGTGGGCGGCCGCGATCTGGGCATCGACGGCAAGGTGCTGGCCAAGCTGCTCATGGCCGACGTGGATAGCTCCGGGGACCGGGTTCGCCTCTCCGACGTGAACCTGGGCTGGGCGGGCGGCACCGCCGCCATCGGGCAGGTGCTCATCGACCCCTTCGCATCGGGCGCAACGCTCGAGGCCACCGACATCGACATCCGCGGGGTCGACTTCCCGGACATGCTGCACGACCTCGGCGCCCATCCGCGCGCCCACGTGGCGTGGACCATCGAGCGGGCCACGCTCCCGCGCTTCGGCGGCACCCTCGATCCGCTCGAGCTCGCCGGACCCATCCACTGCGCCACGCGCGACTTCGCCGTCTACGACCGGCCGTCGGTGGCTCCCGATGGCTACCGCTTCATCGGCATCGACCGCGCCACGGTGGACGGGACCTTCCGCGTGACGCCCGACGCGGTGGTGCTGAGCGACATGGCGCTGGGATTGCCGCGCTCGCAGCTCCGCACCTCGGTGTCGCTCGGCTTCGACGAGCAGCTGGCCTTTGAGGTGGCCCAGGGCTCGAGCATCAATCTGGGAGACATCTCCCCCTTGGTGGGCATCCCCATGAGCGGCGTGCTCGAGCTCCAGGCCCACGCCGCGGGCAGCTTCAACAAGCCGCTCATCGAGGGCGAGCTGTCGATCGCGAATTTCGTCTTTGGGGGCTTCCCCTTGGGCCACGTCGAGCAGAGCCGCGTCCGCTTCGTGCCGCTCGCCGCCGAGCTCGGGGACGCCAAGCTGCGCAAGGGCCGCAGCGCTGTGTCCGTCCCGCGCATGAAAATCGACTTCGACGCGGGCGCTGACGTCGTGCTGCAGGCCGACGTCGATACCCGCACCTCGGCGGGCCTGTGGCTGCCGGACTTGTTCGAGATGGTGCGCTTTGACGAGGACCCGCGCTTCGGCGGCATCGAAGCCGTGGCCCGCGGCGTGGCCCGCGTCGACTACGTGCTCGGTGGACCGCGCGACCGCTGCGGAGGAGGACGGCTGAAGGTCGGGGGGCGAATGGATCTGAGCGACGCGCTGCTGTTCGGCGAGCGCTTCGACTCGGGCTACCTCGACATGGACTTCGCCTGGGAGGACATGCCCGCTGGCATCCACGGGCTGAGCATGGAGCTGCGCTCGGGCGTGCTGCGCAAGGGCCCGGGGACCTTCCTGGCCCGCGGAAAGGTCGACCGGGGCACGCTGCGGGCCGACGCCACCGCGACCGGGATCCCGCTGTCGGAGCTCAGCGCCTTCGAGTCGCTGTTCGCAAGCCCTGGCGAGACGGACAACGGGGGCGAAAAGGGGGCGGCCCCGAAAGGGGCGGCCTCGAACAAGGCCGCGCTCGCCGGGCTCGCGGTGCGCCCCGAGGCCACCATCTCTGCCGTCGCCGCCGTGGGCGGATCGCTCGATCGGCCAGAGGTTCAGGCCGACATCGACATCTCCCCGCTGCGCATCGGCCCCGACATCCTGCCAGCCTCGCGCCTGCGGATGTTCGTGCAGCCGACGGCGGCGCCCGAGCCGGCCGCGGGCACCACCCGCTGCGGCAACCCGCGCTCGGCTCCGTTCGACCTCCAGCGCTGGCAGGGCGATCCAGTCGCGGGCGTGGTGCGGCTCGCTGGCACGCTGTTCGGCGGGCAGGTCCGCTTCGACGACCTGCAGATCACCCAGCAGCGGGCGGCCATCGCCAGCGGCGAGCTGGCGCTGCGCAGCCTCGATCTGGGCGCCTTGGCCAACCTGCTGCCTGGCGTGGCCTTCTCCTCGTCGCCGCCCAGTGGAACCCTGGACGCCAACGTGCTCGTCGAGGAGCTGCCGCTCGCCGAGCCCGCGCTCGCCGAGATCGCCATCACGCTGGGACAGCTCGAGGTGGAGCGCTGGGGCCACCGCCTCCGCATTCCCGAGACCCCGGGTGACCTCGAGCGCTCGGAGCCCGTGCGACTGAGCGGCGACGTGCTGTACCTGCCCGAGATGTCGGTGCTCGCCACCCACGATTCGGGGCTCGAGCTGCGGCTTCGCGCTGGCGGAAGCATCGCCGAGCTATCGGGAGCGCAGCGGCTCGCCCTGGGCTTGCGGCTCGATCCCACGGACCTGTCGGAGCTAGGGCTGCAGATGCCCGCCGTGGCCAGCGCGGCAGGCGTGGTCCGCGTCCGGCTGGGCGTGGGGGGCACCGTCAAGGCCCCCAACCTGCGCGGCGATCTCACGTTGAAAAAGGGCGCGCTCAGCCTCAAGGGCTTTCCCGTTCCCTTCGAGAACATCGAGCTTCGCGTGGGTATCAGCCCAGGCGAGATCCGCGTGCTCGAAGCCCGCGCCCGAGCCGGTACGGGCCGGATCTGGCTGAGCGACGCGCGCGTGCCCCTGCGGGGCCTGGAGGTTACTGGCGCCACGGCCACGCTGGAGGCCCGCAACGTGAGCCTGCCTGTCGCCGACGGCGTACAGCTCACCGCCGACGCCACCCTGAATGCCAGCTACGAGGCTCCGCCCGAGGGGGTGGAGCAAAGCGCGCCGCCTCACGTGACGGGCAACGTGTCGCTGACCTCCTTTTCCTATACGCGGCCCATCTCCTTTCAGCTCGACATCGATCAGCTCACCGGGCGCAGTCCCACCGAGGTCGAGACCTACAACCCCGCCGACGACGTCGTCACCTTCGACCTCAACCTGGTCTCGCCCGCACCGCTCGAGATCGCCAACAACATGCTCGACATGCAGATCGCCGTGCCTCCGCCCGGCCTGCGCCTGATGGGCACCAACCAGCAGTTCGGCGCGCTGGGGACGCTGAGCGTCGAGTCGGGATCCACGCTGTTTCTGCTGGGCCACCACTTCTCCGTCCGCGACGGCACCATCCTGTTCGATTCCACCACGCGGATCGCCCCGCGCCTCGACATCCACGCCACCACCGAGTACCGCCGCTACGCCTCGAGCTCTCCCATTGAGCCCGCGGCCGCTACGGCCGCCGAGGCCGCCGCTGGAAGCACCGCGGGCAAATGGCGCATCGCCATGGTCGTCACGGGCGACACCGACGAGCCCAAGATCCGCTTCACCTCCGATCCGCCGCTTTCCCAGGAGGACATCATCCTGCTGCTGCAGGTGGGCATGACGCGCGCCGAGCTGGACCGCGGCATGGTGGGCTCGCTGGCCCAGTCGGTGGGCCTGGAGGCGCTGACCCAGGCCACGGGCTTCGACCAGGCCGTGCGCAGCACCGTGCCGCTCATCGACGAGTTCCGCGTGGGCAGTCAGTACTCCTCGCGCACGGGCCGCACCGAGCCCACCGCCACCGTGGGAAAGCGCATCACCGACGATATCCGCGCCACCGTCACCACCGGGCTGACCGACAACCGCGAGGTGCGGTCCAACGTCGAGTGGCAGCTCAGCCGGGGCATCAGCCTGGAAGGCTCCTACGACAACGTCAACGACGTGGCGAGCTCGAGCATCGGCAACCTGGGCGCGGACATCCGCTGGCGGCTGCAGTTCGATTGACTCCGCGGGCGAGCTCCTTTGCGCTCGATCCGCGTTGATGATAGTGCTGAATAAGACAAGCTGCCTGGATTGTCAGCAGCATCTCTTGCCATTGCTGGCAGCAGAGAGGGAATGCGATGAAAGCCCAATCCACGGTGCTCAGCCTGACCTTTGCAGCGGCGCTTCTGATGGGAGCCGCACAGCCCGCCATGGCGGACGATCTCACGAATGATCCCGTTCTTTTCGTGCACGGGCATATGGGGGGACCGGATAGCTGGAACCAATTCGTCAACTACTTCAAGGACAACGAATACCCCGCCGAATTCCTGCTCGCTGTTGACATCAATCCGGCAACGGCAAACAACATCTACGCGGCGGAGTCCGTTATTGCGGCGGCCGTGGAAGACCTCCTCTGCCAGAGCAATGACCACCTGGACGAGATGGGGAATCCCATTCCCTACAAAACCAAAGTGGACATCATTTGCCACAGCATGGGTTGCTTGAGCTCGCGGTACTACATCAGCCAGCTGGAGCCGGAAAAGGTGGGCACGTGGTTTGGGCTAGCTGGAGTCCATCACGGCTCCGATGGGATGTGCCTAGGGGATTGTCCAGGCCAGAGCGAGGGAGCCGACGACATGTGTCCGGCCTTCGCCCAAGACGGGGAAATCGACGGCGACTGTGCGGTGGACTCCACCGGGAGCCCAGTGCAGTTCGCCATCAATGGCGTGGGAACGGATCGCTGTGATCTGGACGAGACTCCCTGGGGCCCCACGGACGACAACCAGGATACCCAAAATGAGAGCTTCCCCTGGGGAGCCGCGTGCGACGCGGTCCACGCCGTAGCACCGACCAGCTCGAGAAACGTCCTCTACTACACGCTGCGGTCCGAGGGCGATCCCGGAATGCCACCCGAGACGCGGACCGTCATCGGAGCAGGAGGCATGCCCGTGGACATCGGTGACATTGGAAACACCACGGAGGAGGCCTCCGGTCAGTTTCTGCTAGCGAAAGACGTCGGGCACTTCGCCTTGCTAGCCGACCCAGATGCCCAGGAGCTCGCCCTGCGATGCTGTGCGGTGCGGGACGAAGACGGCAGCAGCGAGAATCCCTGCCCGACCGAGCCCACCTGCTCGTTGTCCGCTGGCCCCGTTTCCCGGGGCCATGCTGGGGTTGTCCTTTTCGCCGTTTTGTTGGCGGCACTGGCGGCGCTTCGGTTTCGCAGGGGCGTTGTGCGGGACGGGGGCGGTAGCGTGGAGTGGAAAAAGTAGCCTGTCCCCTATCGTGTCCCACCGATCGCGCAGGACAGGTCAATCCACCTGGATCGCGGGCGACCACCAGTGCAAGACTCGGGTAGGGCCAGCCCTGGCCCGAGTCCTCACGATGACCAACACGGCGACAGCTCGCGCATTCGGCCACGCTTGCCGCGGCCGGCTCTGCCGTGGGCTGGAGCGGTGCGTTGCGGGCGGACCCGGCTGGCGCGGCAGCCTCGTCCTCGCGCTGGCGGTGTGGGTGGCGCTGTGGCCTGCGGTGGGCCACGCCCAGCCAGCCCCAGAACGGGCAGCCGAGACGAGCACCGAGCCGCGGCCCCCTTCGCCTGGCCCCCCCGGTCGGACGGTGGCAGCCGAGCAGGACAGCTTCGAGGCGGTCAACGCCAAGCTGCTCGGGCCGACCGGGAAGCTAGGGTCGCTGGAGGGCAAGCCGATCCGCGCCGTCACCGTGGAGAGCGTCGGCACCCGCTGGGGCCGCGCCGCAGACGGCTCGCGCGAGCACGTCACCTCGGTGCGCCCGGGCGAGCCGCTCAGCCGAGCGGCGGTGCGGCGGGCGCTGCGGGAGGTCCTGGCCACGGGCCGCTTCGCCCAGGCCCAAGCCGACGCGCGGCCCCACGAGGACGGCGTCATCCTGCGCATCACGGCCGTGCCGCGCCGCGTCGTGGCCCGCATCAAGCTGCGCGGCGACCCGCTCGACGCCGAGGCGCTGCTTGCGGCCGCAGACGTCGCCGAGGGCGCCGAGATCACCGAGCCCATGTTCGCCGACATCGCCCGCCGCATACGCGACTACTACCGTCGCCACGGCTACGACGCGGCCACCGTGGCCATCGACGCGGGCGACACCGACGACCCCATGGAGGTGGTGCTCGAGCTCGACCTGGTCGCTGGACCGCGGCGCACGGTGTCGCGTCGGATCTTCGTCATCGACCCGGCCTTCGACCGCGTGCTCGGCGACCTCAAGCAGGAGTACGAGGTCGAAGCTGGCGACGCCCTGGACGAGGACGACTTCGAGCGGGCCGACGTCGAGCTGGGCGAGCACCTGCGGGAGGAGGGCTTCGTGCGCGCGATGGTGCGGCACCGCGTGCTGCGGCGCGGTCCCGAGGCCTTCCTGTACGTCTACCTCGACCCCGGCCCGCTGATGCGCTTTCGCTTCGAAGGCCACCGGAGCTTCGACCAGGACGCGCTCGAGGACGCGCTCGGGCTCGAGGCGGGCGCCGAGCTCGGCGCGGAGCAGCTCGCGGCGCGGCTACGCGACTTCTACGCCGCGCGCGGCTTCCTCGACGCCGTCGTTCGCTTCGACCAGAGGGGCGGGCTCAACGCGCCCATCTACGAGATCCGCTTCCGCGTCCACGAGGGACCGCGCGTGGTGGTCAGCCGCCGCTTCTTCCCCTGCTTGCACGGGGGCGCCGCCGCGCTCGAGCTCGGGCCCGAGGATCTCGACGACGAGCTCGAGGGCTACCTCACCAAGCACCTGCCGAGCACCCCCTTCTTCACACCTCCTGACCCTGTGGTGGTGGACGCGCTGCTCGGCCCCGAACGGGCAGGCGGTCGCGCGCGCCCCGTACGCCTCAGCCCCGCGACCACCTACACGGCCGAGGCCTACGAGGGCGCCGTCCAGCACCTGCGCGATCTGCTGAGCAGCAAGGGCTACCTCAACGCCGCCGTGGGACCGGTCAGCGTGGTGCGTCCCCGCTGCGACCCCCGTAGCCGCGGCGGCGCCTGTCGCCCCCTGCCGCTGCCGTCGTTGCCCGCGCCCCAATGCCGTCGCGACACTCTGGGGCTTCCCATGGCCGAGCCGCCGCTCGAGCCGAGCTACAGCTGCCAGTCCGATCCGGCCCGCGGGGTGCGCTGCGCTCCGTGGCTGGCCGTGTGGATCCCCATCCAGCTAGGTCCGCGCACGACCCTCTACGACATCGCCTTCGAGGGGAATCGCCAGGTACCCGCGCCCAAACTCGCCGAGATCGCCGACCTCGAGCTGGGCCGCCCGCTATCCAACCTCGAGCTCAACGCCGCCCGCCGACGGCTGCTCGGCTTTCTGCGCGACCAGGGATACGCCTATGCCACCGTGCGGTCCGATGTGGAGCTGTCGCCCGACAGGACGCGGGCTCGGGCGCGCTTCGTCGTCAACGAGCGGCAGGCCGTGATCATCACGGGCTACGAGGTTCGCGGCGCCCGCCGGACCGACCCCGATCTCGTTCTGGGCCGACTGGCGCTCTGCCAGGAGCTCGAGCGATGCAGCGAGGACGAGCGGCGCTACCGCCAGCACCTGGTGCGCGAGAGCGAGGAGCTGATCGCCACCCTGGGCACCTTCTCGAGCGTGACCATCGGCCTCGAGGATCCGGAGATCCCCCAGCGCCACAAGCGGGTGATCATCACCGTGGTCGAGCAGCACTCGCAGTACCTCGAGCCGCGCGCGGGCTTCTCCACGGGCGAAGGCGTGCGCGGTGGCCTCGAGTACGGCCATCGCAACATCGGCGGGCAGGCCATTTCGCTTACCGTACGGGTCGAGTTCAGCGTGCTTCCGGACGTGCTCATCCTCGAGCAGGACGTGCTCGAGAGCTACCAAGAGTTCACGGTGAGCGAACGGCTGGAGCGGAGCAACAGCCTGAGCATACGCTTCCCGGAGGTAGGGCTGGGCCCGCGGGTGGACCTGACCGTAGACGGCATCGATTTACGTGACATCCAGCGCGACTTCGCTCTGACCAAGGAGGCGCTGATCCCCGCGCTCAACTACCGCCCGCTGCGCCAGCTACACCTGCAGCCCGGCGTGGGCGTGGAGGTGAACGACGTCGAGCTGTTCGGCGCCGAGGGCCTCGAAGAGGCCATCGAAAAGCGCCCCTCGCTGGCCAACGTGCTGCGCGCCCCCGCGGGCCGCACCATCGCCTTGGCCCAGCGCCTGGTGCTGACCTGGGACCGCCGCAACAACCCCTTTGCCGCCACCTCGGGCACCCTGGTCTCGACGGGCATCGAGCACGTCGACGCCTTTCCGCTCGACGACGCTACGATCACCAGCCACTTCGTCCGCTTGACCGCGCGCACGGCCGGCTACCTAGAGCTCGGCGACACGGGCCTGTCCGTGGCGGTTAGCCTGGCGGGCGGCTACAACCTGCAGCTCACCGATGACAGCCAGACCTACCCGGACCGCGCGTTCTACGTCGGCGGCGTGGACACCGTGCGGGGCTTTCCGCTCGACTCGCTGGTGCCCGAGGACATCGCCCAGCAGGTGCTTGCGGGCAAGCTGGACATCGACGATGTGGCCATCCGCGGCGGCGACCTGTACGTCAACCCGCGGCTCGAGCTGCGCGTGCCGCTGACCGACGTCTTTTCCCTGGGGCTGTTCCTGGACGCGGGCAACGTGTGGGCCTCCAAGGACTCGATCACGGCCTTCGAGGACCTGTTTGCGCTGCGCTACGCCGTCGGCCCAGGCCTGCGGTTGGCCACGCCCATCGGACCGGTGGCCCTGGACTTCGGCATCAACCTGGTGCGGCGCCCCTGGGAGGACCTGGGCGCGCTGCACTTCTCCATCGGGTTGTTTTAGCGTCGGTCGTCGGCCCGTCGGGTCGGCTACGTCAGCTGGCCCAGCGACAAGCCGGGCACGCGCTCGAAGTGCGAGCGGTTGCGCGTCAGCAGAATGCTCGAGCGCTCCAGGTAGATGCCAGCGATGAGGTAGTCGGCCATGCCGATGCCCTGTCCTCGCGCTTCGAGCTCCCGCCGCACCGCGGCTGCCCGGCGCGCGGCCCCTTCGTTCAGCGGCAGGATGCTCATAGCAGCCAGCAGGGTCTCCACCTTCACCCGCTGGCGGTCGGTCTTGGCGCCGCTCAGCAGCTCGAAGGCGTTGACCACGGTCGTGCCGAAGTTGGGCGAGCCGAGCTCCAGATGCCGTCGGCGGGGTGCCGTCGTGCCCCTGACGTTGGCACCCGGCGCCCCAGTGGCGAGCCCCTTCGGAGCTTCTTTGCATGTTCTTCGAGGGGGCTCTTCTGCCTTTCCCTCAGAAAACGCGATCAGGATCGATTCCCCTCGTGGACGGTTCGCAGTACGTCGGCGAGAGTGCGGCCGGGCTCAGTGGCGAAGCGCTCGTCCAGGGCGGTGAGGTCAGCCATGCGGTCCACGCCGAAGGTGTCGAGAGAGTCTGAGCCTGGACCCGGGCCGGACCGGATGAAGTAGGCTGAAGCTCATGATGTCCGCACTGCGACTCGCATCGATCCCGCTGTCCGTGCTCGCGTTGTTGCTCGCCAGTTGCGGCAGCATTGACGAGACCACGCCGACACCGACCACAGCCGCTGGCGGCAGCGGCACGACCGGGGGGCAGGGCGGTACAGGCGGTGGCGGCACTGGTGGCGGCGGTGGGACACCCACGGGTTGCGACGCCTTGGCCCAGAACCTCGACGCCGCCCTGAGCGGTGTCGTGGCGGAGCAGACCATTCCGGGCGCCGCCGCCGGGGTGAAGGCCAGCGAATGCCAGTGGCACGGCGCAGCTGGGCTGGCGGATCGCGACGCCTCCACCGCCGTCGAACCGGACGACCTGTTCCGTGTCGGTAGCGTCACCAAGACGTTCACCGCTGCGGTGGTCGTCATGCTGCATGGTGAAGGGGCGCTGTCGCTCGACGACCCCATCTCCGACCACGTCAGCGGCGTGCCGAACGGAGAGAACATCACCATCCGGCAAGTGCTGAACCACACCAGCGGCCTGTTCAACTACACCGATGACCCCTCGATCTTCGACGAGGGGTACAAGGAGTGGACGCCCGAGGAGCTGCTCGCCGTGGCCGTGAGTCATCCGCCCGACTTCGACCCGGGTCAGGGGTGGAGCTACTCGAACACGGGCTACATCATCGCCGGGATGATCATCGAA
>CAYTYV010000158.1:0-12837 GCA_964441055.1 uncultured Polyangiaceae bacterium
CCTCGCGAGCCAAGGCACCCGCTCATCGCCGAGCCTCGCTGGACCACCGCTCCTGTTCATCGACCTCGGGTGGCACCTGCCTCCCGCCGCGCGGCAAGCGCACTCGAAGCGTCGTGCGTCCCCGGCCGACCGCGCTCGTCCGCCCTTGCTGCTACTTGTTGCCGTTCTGTGGCTGCCACGCCGCCATTCACGATGGCACCCTCCGGGCCGAAGGCAATACCGAGAGCGGGCTGCGGCTCTTCGGTACCCAGGGTGAGGAGGTCGCCGCAGGGGGCCCACGTGGGCCGCCAATGAGGCACCACGTGGAACGGCTACCGCGGTCTTTGCGCTATCGGCCGAGGCAGCTCGGGTACTGCGGGCCATGGGGGACGAGGCCTTCCCGCTCTAGGCAGCTGTCCGCTCCGCAGACCGTGGTACGCTTACGTCGACGCCAAGGGTGGCACGAGCCGGGGTGGCCGAATGGAGCGGGAAATCGAGAGGTGGCGTTGATGAGCGACGCGGTGTCGCGGGGTTGCTCGAAGGGCGCGTGGGGCGCGGTAGCGATGGCGGCCTTGGTCGTGGTGGCGAGCTGCAGCAGTGAGCCCCCGGGCGGCGAGATCGAGCGCGCTGCTCGAGGCGAGGTCGTGCCCAGCATCGCCCCGACCGCAGCCGCCCGCATCGCCGCCATTCAGCAAAGCGCGGGGCCAGCGTACGCACTGGTACGCTCGTCGGCCGCGGCTTCGGTCCGTGGCCAGAACCGCGCGCACGGGCTTTCCTTCGAGCTTTCGCCCGCAGGCCTGCTGGCCAAGCCCATACGCGCTGCTGGCTGGATCCTGGATCTGCACTGGACCGGCCTCGGCCGCGGCGCCGCGTTGGAGGCCGTCCCTCGGGCGCAATCGGTCGAGCACCGCGGCAACCGCGCGAGCCTCGGCCGCGCGGGCGGGCTCGAGGAGTGGTATCTCAGCGGACCGCTCGGCATCGAGCAGGGGTTCACGCTCTCCGAGCGACCGCGGGGCGAGCGAGGCGAAGCGCTGGTCATCGAGCTGGAGGTGGGTGGCGACCTGTTTCCCGCGCTCGGCGCGAGAGGCTCCGACGTAGAGCTGCAGAGCCAATGCGGCGCCGTGGCGCTGCGCTACGGAAAGCTCTTCGCGCACGACGCCGAGAGACGCGCGCTCGATGCGCAGATCCAGGTCGATGGCTCGAGCATTCGGCTCGTCATCGACGACGCCCAAGCGAGCTACCCGCTGACGGTGGATCCGCTCATGTGGGTCCAGGAGGCAAAGCTTACCGCCAGCGATGGGGTGGTGGGCGACTGGTTCGGCTTCTCGGTATCGCTCGATGGCGATAGGGCGCTGGTGGGGGCGTATCGGGACGACGATAACGGCCCGCAATCGGGCTCGGCCTACGTGTTCGCCCGCAATGCTACTTCATCGGTCGAGCTCCAGAAGCTCATCGCAAGCAGCGGGGCGTCGGGCGACGACTTCGGCTACTCGGTATCGCTCTACGGTGATACTGCGCTCGTGGGCGCTCATGGAGTCAGCGACAGCGGTCCCCAATCCGGAGCCGCCTACCTGTTTGTACGCGGCGGCACGTGGACCGAGCACCAGAAGCTCACCGCCAGCGACGGGGCTGTGCTCGACCAATTCGGCTACTCGGTCTGGCTCGACGACCGAACCGCGCTGGTGGGCGCCCATCGGGACGAGGTCAACACTTGCGCAGCCTATGTGTTCGCTCGCAGCGGCTGCACGTGGACCGAGCAGCAGAAGCTCATCGCCAGCGACGGCGACGTCAACGACTACTTCGGTAACCCGGTGTCGCTCGATGGCGACACGGCGCTGGTGGGCGCCTTCTACGACGGGGACGTTGGCGACTGCTTCGGCTCGGCCTACGTGTTCGTTCGCAGTGCAGGTCAGTGGACCGAGCAGCAGAAGCTCTCCGCCAGCGATGGGGAGGAGCACGACCACTTCGGGGTCTCGGTATCGGTCAACGGCGGCACGGCCCTGGTGGGCGCTCATGGGGGCAACAACGAAGATGACGATACGGGCGCGGCATACCTATTTGTTCGCAATGCGAGTCTATGGTCCGAATACGACAAGCTGACTGCTAGCGATGGCGCCGAAGACGATCGGTTCGGGCGGTCGGTGTCGCTCGGTGGTGGCACAGCGCTAGTGGGCGCCAATTTCGGCGACAGCAACGAGCCGGGATCCGGCTCGGCCTATGTGTTCATCCTGAGCGGCAGCGTGTGGACCGAAGCGCAGAAGCTCACCGCGAGCGACGGAGAGATGACGGACTACTTCGGCGAATCCGTGTCGCTCGACGGAGACGCGGCGCTGGTGGGCGCCCCTGGCAACGACCATAGTGGCAGCAATTCTGGCGCCGCCTACGTGTTCGCCCTGGATAGCTCGGGCGGTGGCGGCGGTGGCGGCGCGGGAGGCTCGGGCGGTGGCGGAGCTGGCGGCGCGGGAGGCTCGGGCGGCGCTGGCGAAAACGGAGGCACGGGCGGCAGCGGCGAAGGGGGCGGCGGCGGTGACGGCGGCACTGGCGGCGCTGGAGGCGCGGGCGACGGAGGCCATGGCGGCCACGGTGGCGATGGCCACGGAGGCGGCGGCGAGGCAGGCACCGCAGGCACCCCTGGCACCGCGGGCAGCGGCAACCTCCCCGCGATCGGCCCGCGCGTCTCCGTCTATACGAGCAGCGACTGCAACTGCCGCGTCGTCGGCACATCGCGCGGCGGGCGCCATGGCGGCGCCACTACTCTGCTTCTGCTAGGCGCCCTTGTCGGCGTAGCCGCCACCCGACGCCGCTACGACGTCTGGGCTTCCCAGTCCTCGATGCGTAGGCCCGCAACGCGAGCGAACTCCCCGACCTTATGCGTGACGAGGGTGAGATCGTGAGCGCGTGCGGTGGCGGCGATCAACAGGTCGTTGGGACCGATGAGCGAGCCGACGGCAGCGAGCTCAGCCCGGATGGCGCCGTAGGCTTCGGCGCACCTGTCGTCAAAGGGCAGGCTCTCGAAAGGCGCGAAGAAGCGCTCGAGCAGGGCGAGGTTCTCCGCCACGCGAGCGCTGTGGCGCGCTCCGTAGAGAAGCTCGGCCTTGACCACGACGCTCAGCCGGATCTCCGAGGGTTTTCTCGCGCGAAGGCTCTGGACGAGCCTGTCCGAGGTGCGATTCAAGATCCGGATGCAGGCGTTGGCGTCCAACAGGTACGCGTTCACAGCTCGTCCCGGGGTTCGAGCTCACCCTGATCGGGACGCTGGAGCGGCTCTCCGCGCCACCCTCCCACCACGGTCTCGAAGAAGCCTGGCGGCCAGCCTTCCTCGACCTCGCGCGAGAGGATCTGGGCGAGATAGCGAGAGAGGCTCAGCCCGCGCGCCGCGGCCCTGCTCCGCAGCTTGGCTGCAATCGCCTGCGGAAGATAGGTGTGCACCTGGGGCATACATAGAATGTATCTACTATATTCGGATCTGTCAAACAGCTTCCAAGGCGGTGCTATGCTCCTCTTTCGTGCCACGAAACCGACGCGATGCACGGCCCTTCGGTCAACCCCGCCGGGTCGCTGGTCGCTTGACCGTCGAGATCGGATTGGCGTGGGAATCGGCGTAGAGTACCCTTATCGAGGGTGCCGACCAGAACGATGGACCGTGCGCAAGCCATGGCGGAGCCGGTATGTGACTTCGTCATCACTCGGCACGCTGCGCACGAGATGCAGCGGCGCGGCCTGGACGAGGCGCTGGTTCGTGCGGTTCTGGCGGCTCCTGAGCAGCGCGAAGCCGTGCGTGCGGGCCGCGATGTCCTACAGTCGCGGATCGAGATCCAAGGTCGCCGCTTTCTCGTCCGTGTTTTCGTGGACGTCGATCGGAGTCCAGCCGAGGTCGTCACTGCATACCGCACGACCAAGATCGCGAAGTACTGGAGGAGCCAGCCATGAAGGTCGTCTACGATGGGAAGACCGACACCCTGAGCGTCGTGCTGAAGGAGGGCGTCTCCGTGGCCGAGAGCGACGAGGAAAAGCCTGGCGTGATCCTCGACTTCGACGACCGAGGGGATCTCATTTCGCTCGAGATCCTCGATGCCTCCCAGCGGATAACCAACGCGCGGGGCATCGAGTACCAGGCTACGGGGTGAGCCAGCGCTTTTCGGCTCATGGGTCCACGGGCCGCGCTGGAGGGCCTTCTGGAGTCCTTAGCGATCCGCCGAGCGGCGAGCTGGGTAGCGTGGCCGCGGGGGAGGGCGTGGCGCCTCCTCGAGGAGGTGCCGCTGCGCGCACCCCGCCACAACAAACCCCTTGCGCACCCAAAGTTGTCTGACTAATTTAGCAGACAACCCACCGTGACTACCCCCCCCAGCGAGGTCCACCGCGTGGCGGGCGCCGTGCTCGGCCGCATCGTGAGCGGGGCCTATCCCTGCGGCTTGCGGCTTCCCTCCGAGGCCGCGCTGGCCGAAGAGCTGGGCTGCGGTCGCAGCACCGTTCGCGAGGCGCTGCGACACGTTGGGGCCATGGGCGTCATCCGCTCGCGCCGCGGCTCGGGCGCCATGGTGCTGGACTTTCGCCGCTACGGCACGCCCGCGCTTTTGCCCGCCTTCCTCGAGGTTGGCCGTTTTGGCGCGCCCACCGAGGTGGTGGCCAAGGAGCTTTTGCGGATGCGCACGGTGATGGCCTGCGAGGCCGTGCGTTTGGCAGCTCGCTACGGCACGCCCGAAGGCCTGGCCGAGGCGCGGGCCCATCTCGACAAAGCGCCCGCCCTCGAAAGCGATCCCGTCGAGCACGCCTGCAACGAGCTCGAGATCTATCGAGCGCTGGTTGTGGCGAGCGGGATCTGGCCTGCGGCCTGGCTGGTCAATGCCTTTTGGGGCCCGCTCCACGAGGTCCACCGCATGCTCGCCCCGGTCATGGGACCCGTGCGCTCGGGCTTTCAAAAGACCATGACCCGCGTGCTCGCGCTCATCGCCAAGGGAGATGAGCGAGCTGCCGTGACAAAGGCCCAGACCTGGTTCGACCGGGTGGATGCCGAGCTGGTCGCCCGACTCGAACAAGCCCTGGCCGTCGAGCCCAATCCGTCCGCCCCCAACGGGGCACAACCCGCGCGCCGCGCGCGCAAAGCGAAAACGCCATGACAACCCTACCCAAGCACTCGCCCGACTACGGCCTTGCCGCCCGGGAGCTCTTCGAGCGGCTCCTGCGGTCCGGGACCGACACGCTGTGGCCCACGGGCCACCAGCTGCTCTGCCGCGTCCTTTCCGCGCGCGACCGCCTGCTGGGCTACCCCGAGCCGCCCATCGCCGATTCTCCGCTCGATGCCATGGAGCAGGCCTTTGTCGCAGCCGCGATCGACGCCTACTTCCCACCAGGCGGGGCCATTCCCATCTCGGGCGCCGAGGCCGGGCTGCTCGAGTACTGCGACGCCTACCTCAAGCGCTCGGTGGGCGGGACCCGCGTGCTCATCCACCTCTTGATGCTGTTTCTCGAGATGAGCCCGCTCGCCTTCGGTCCGCGGCGTGCTCGCTTCAGCGAGCTCGAGCCCGCCGATCGCGTGCGCTTTCTAGAAGGCGCGCTCAACAGCCGCATCTACTTCAGGCGGCTGTCCGTCACCTCGCTGCGCACGCTCATGACCATGGGCTACATCGCCTGCCCGGCCGTGAGCGATCACATGGGCGTTGTGGCCGACACCAACCCCTTTGGCCTCAGCGACTCGCAGGAGGCGTCATGACCCCGCCGATGCTGCCCAACTGTGCCGATCCTTCCGAAAACGTCTCGGTGTTCGCCGACTACCAAGGCGAGCTTCGCGCGAGCTGCGACGTCGTGGTGGTGGGCTCCGGGCCAGGCGGCGCCGTGGTCGCCAAGGAGCTCGCCGAAGTCGGTCGCGACGTCATTCTGCTCGAGGAGGGGCCGCCCTACGGCCAAAAGGACTTCATCGCGGAGCCGGGCGAGCTCACCCAGCGCTACTTCCGCGAGGGCGGCACGCGAAGCTCCATCGGCAACGTGGTCATTCCCACCATGCAGGCATCGGCCCTGGGCGGCGGCTCGGTGTTCAACTCGGCCATCTGCGCCCGTCCGCCCGCCTGGGTCTTCGACCGCTGGGCCGATCGCACGGGCACTCGGGCCCTGAGTCTCGAGACGCTCATGCCGCACTTCGAGCGCGTGGAAGCACAGCTCGGCATCGCGCCCACGCCCGAGGAGGCCCTGGGCCAGCGCAACCTGCTCTTCAAGCTGGGCTGCGACCGGCTCGGCATCTCGAGCGAGCCCACCCCGCGCAACGTGCAGGGCTGCAAGGGCTCGTCCGAGTGCTACACGGGCTGCCGCAACAACGCCAAAAAGTCGCTCGATCTGACCTACGTGCCCGCGGCCATCCGCGCGGGCGCCCGCGTCTTTACCAGCGTGCGCGCCGAGCGCATCGTCAAGGACGGCCGCGGTCGCGCCACGGCCGTGCGCGGGCATATCGTCGAGCCCTTTACCGAGCGCGAATGCGGCCAGGTGGACATCGCTACCAAGGCCGTGGTGCTGGCTGCTGGCTGCATGGCTTCGCCCGTCATTCTCGCGCGAAGCGGCATAGGCAATGGCCACGTCGGCAAGCACTTGCAGCTCCACCCGGGCATGGCCTTTTACGCCGTTTATCCCGAGCCCATCGATCCTTGGCAGGGCGCCACCCAGGGCTATCACTCGCTCGAGTACCTCGAGCAGGGCATGAAGTTCGAGGTGTTGTGGGGCCCGCCCTCGGTGCTGGCCACGCGCCTGCCAGGCATCGGCCTTCCCTACCAGGAGCGGCTGCGCCGCTTCAGCCACTACGGCTGCTTCGACGTCATCATCGCGGCCGAGCATTCGACCGGCTCCGTGCGGCCGCGCCTCGGAAGCTGGCATCCGGACGTGCGCTGGCACTTCGACAAGCGCGACGTCAGGCGCTTCCAGGAGTCGGCGGTCATCCTGTCGGATATCTGCTGGGCCTCGGGGGTCGAGGCGGTGCTTCCCGGAATGTACGGCTTTCCCGAGGTGATGCACTCCAAGAAGGAGGCCGACGAGCTTTTCCGCAAGCGCAAGATGGGCGCTGCCGACGCCATCATCGTGGCCAACCACGCCTTTGGCACCACCCGCATGTCGCGCGAGCCCGCCCACGGCGTGGTCGACGAGATGGGCCGCTGCCACGAGGCCGATAACGTCTACGTGGCCGACACGGGCGTTTTCGTGGGCAGCCCTGCGGTCAATCCCATGCACACCTGCATGGCGCTGGCCGACTACGTGGCCAAGGGCATTGCCGAGAGCTGGTGAGCCGCTGCGATCCGGTCAGCGCACCCGCACGATGTGATAGCTCTTCTTGCCCGCGCGCAGGATGATCATCGTCTCGGTGCCGAGGTCCTCGGTCGTCAGCACCTTTTGCGCATCGGCCACCCGCACGTTGTTGACGTACACGCCGCCGCCCTTGAGAAGGCGCCGCGCCGCACCCTTCGAGGCTGAGAGCCCGGTCGTGGCGAGAAGGTCCACCAAGGCCACGCCCTGCTCGAGCTCGGCGCGGTTGCATTCGCTATGGGGCACGTCGGCCAGCAGGGGCTCGAGGTCGGCATCGCGCACCTCGTCGAGCGCCCCGCCGAACATCACCCGGCTGGCCGCAATGGCGCCGCGGCAGGCCTCGTCGCCGTGCACGAAGCGGGTAAGATCCTCGGCCAAGGCGCGCTGGCTCGCCCGCTCGTGCGGCGCGGTGCGGTGCTGCTCCACCACGGCTGCGATCTCCTCTAGCGAGCGCCAGGAGAAGATCCGCATGAGCCGCTCGGCGTCGGCATCGTCGACGTTGAGCCAGTATTGGTAGAAGGCATAGGGCGAGGTGAGCTCGGGCGAGAGCCACACGTGGGTGCCCGCGGCCGTCTTGCCCATCTTCTGCCCGCGCGCGTCGAGCAAGAGCGGAGCGGTAAAGCCGTACAAGCTGCCGCCGTGGAGCTTGCGGTATAGCTCCACGCCCGCGGTGATGTTGCCCCATTGGTCTGAGCCGCCCACCTGCAGTCGGCAGCCGTGCTCGCGCGCCAGCACCACGAAGTCGTAGGCCTGCAGCAGCATGTACGAAAACTCGGTGTAGCTGATGCCCTGGTCGCGGTCCTCGAGGCGCGCGCGCACCGACTCCTTGGCCATCATGTAGTTGACGGTCAGGTGCTTGCCCACGTCGCGCAGGAACTCGAGGTAGCCCACCCGGCCGAACCAGTCGTAGTTGTTGACCAGCACGGCGCCGCTCGGCCCTGGCTCGAAGTCCAGGAAGCGCGAGAGCTGCTGCCGAATCGAGGCGACGTTCTGCTGCAGGGTCTCGGTGTCGAGAAGCTGCCGCTCGGCGCTCTTGCCCGAGGGATCGCCGATCATGCCCGTGGCGCCGCCGACCAGCACGAAGGGACGATGCCCTGCGCGCTGTAGCCGCGCCTGCACGATGATGGGCACCAGGCTGCCCACGTGCAAGCTCGCGCCCGTCGGGTCGTAGCCCACGTAAAAGGACACGCGCTCTTGCTCGAGCAGCCGGGTGAGCTCCTCCCGGGCCATGGAGTCCTGCACCAGGCCGCGGGCGTGGAGCTCATCGAAGATGGGCATCGGGGTGGACGAACCAGCCATGGCCCGCGAGCCTACACCAGCGAGCCCACGCATCGCGAGCCCCCTGCGCACGGCGGCGGACAAGCCCCCGCCCTACGATCCTCCCGCGCCCGCCCCAGCGCCTGCTTCCGCCTTCGCCCCGCCCCACACCGGTCGCGGGCCTCCCCCCACTCGAGGCCAAGCGCGACCTACGCGTGGAGCTGCTGCGCGGCACGACTCGGAACTGCAGCCATCGAGCGTGTGCGGCGGAGGGGCACGTTGTAACCTGTGATAATTACAGTGGAACGCACAAACGATCACGGCTGTGGGTTTCATTCCCGAAGGCGACGCGGGTACATTGCTTGGGGGGAACTGATATGCTCCTTCGCCGCCTACAGCTCGACAACGTCAAGTGCTTTGCGCGAGGCACGGAGATTGATTTCACGCTTGGCCGCGACAGCCCACACAAGTGGGTGGTCATCTACGGCGACAACGGCTTGGGTAAGAGTACCCTGCTCAAGGCCATCGGCATCGCGCTCACGGGGCAGCCTGCGCTCAACGCGTTGCTGCCGTCAGCGGAAGGTTGGGTTCGAGGAACCCAGCGCCGCGCCAGCGTCGCTGCAACGATCAGCAAAGGACCTGGCGACACCAGCGTTGGCTACCCGCGGCAGAGGCCCGCCCAGCTGAAGTGGACGCTCGTGGGTCGGCGCGCGACGAAGATCGGCGGCGAGCCCCGCCCAGCCGGCAGCATCCTGCTGACGCCTGGTCTGTCGAAGGAGGAGAAAAGCGATGCCTCGCTGTTCCGAAAGGAGATTGCGTCCGATGATCCCGGGCGGGGGTGGCTCATCTGCGGCTACGGCCCGCATCGGCGCCTGACTGGCGCGGCCTCCGACCTGATCGAGAGCATCTCCCCGGACGGTCGAGCAGCCCGGCTGGTCACGCTCTTCCACGAGAAGGCCGCGCTGACCTCCGCCGAGCGGTGGTTGCGCGATCTGCAGCATCAGGCTCTCGAGGAACGCTCGGGGCGCATCGAGCAGCAGCTCGACATGATCCGTCACATGATCAACCACGGCCTGCTCCACAACGGCGTCAAGCTCTCCCGCATTGCCCACGACGGAGTGTTCTTTCGCACGCCGTTCGGCAAAGACATCCCGATGGCGGACCTGTCCGATGGGTACCGCACATCGCTGTCGCTAACGCTGGACCTGCTGCGACATGTTTCGCGATGTTTTGACGTGTCCCTGGTCCTCAAGGAGTCGAACGGACGCTGCTTCGTCGATGCCGAGGCATCGTGCTCGTGGACGAGATCGACTCCCATCTTCACCCCTCGTGGCAGCGCACCATCGCGTCCTGGTTTCACGAAGCCTTTCCGAGCATGCAGTTCATCGTGGCCACGCACAGCCCACTGATCCCTACGCGCATAACGGACGCGGAGGGCATGGTCGTCAGGCTGGTGCAGCGGACGCAGGGGCGTGGCAAGGTGGTCGATGCCAAGACCGGGGAGGGGACAATCGGGTTGACAGCGGACCAGAACCTGACGGGCCCCAACTTCGGCCTTGAGACCACGCGAGACGTCCTGGTCGACGGTCTCATCCGAGAGATCCAGGCGCTCCGTACGCTGATCCGCGAGCGGAAGGCGAAACCTCGAGACCGACGCAGGCTCGAGCAGCTGGAACTCAGGTTCGAAGAGCTTGCGCCTCCGACGTCGACGTACGGAGAAATGCAGCGTTGGCGTCGCGACGCTGCCGCGTTGCGGGTGGCGACCAAGGAGTACGACGGCTCGTGATGCCAGTCGCCCAGAAGTCCGCGCCCGCAAGCGGTGAGCTTGCTCGCTGTCTTCCCGGTTGGAAACGCCGCGCCCAGCGGCCGGATGGCTGGAAGCGGTTTCGCGCGTCCCGCTGTGGCAAGAGCGCCTTGGACGCGCTGCACGAGGCGTACGGACACCGCTGTGTCTACTGCGACCACAATCCGGGCCGGACCATCGACCACGCCTCTCCCAAGCGTGGGGATCCATCTCTGACCTACGTTTGGGCCAACTGGCGCGTGAGCTGCGGGGACTGCAACAACCGGAAGGGCACGGCGAGCGTCGTCGATCCACATCGCGCGGATCCGAGCGACTTCTTCCTCATGGACGTGCTCACGGGCAAGCCTCTACCGCGTCCCAACGCAAGGCCGCGAACGCGAGACCGCGCTACCATCACAATCGACAAGCTAGGGCTCGACAACCAGATCTACAACGACGCCCGGCGGCGCATTCGTCAGCAGTTCTTGAAAGCACTACGGGACTACGTGGACACGGGCGAGGATGGTGCACGCGAGACGGTCTTGACGATGTTGTCGCACTCGACCCCTCACCGCGCGGTCCTCCGGGAGCTGATGCTCGAAAGGGACCGGTCCCTCAACCCGTGGCGCCCCTTGATCGATGCCTGCCTGGCCAGACTGCCGCAGCTGGAAGCCTGGGCTCGCGCTCCACTGGCCGAAACGGACGGGTAGGGCGGCGCGGGGAGGCCGCGGAGGCCCATGACTACACCCGCCGCGGCACCCCGCGCGACAGATGGCGGATCGCCTCGGTCAGGCCGTCCAAGGTCAAGTGGAACATGGGGAAGACGCGGCCGATGTGCTCGGCCGTGCCGCCCCGCCAGTACTCGGGCTTGTCGGGATTGAGCCACACCGCGCGACGGAAGTGCTCGGCCAGGCGGTGGAACCAGCCGAGCCCGTTGGTGCGCTCCTCGCCCTTGCGGCTCGCCCAATACCACTCGGCGTCGCTCAGGAGCTCGGCCGGGTGCATGGCCGCGTCGCCGACCAGGATCAGGTAGTAGCGCTGGCTGTCGTACAGGCGGAACAGCTCGGACAGGTGCACGGGATCGCGGAAGCTCTCGGTCTCGAACACCCGTCCGTAGATGGCGTTGTGGAAGTAGTAGGAGCGGAGCTCGCGGAAGTTGGAGGCCCGCTTGGCCGCCGAGAAGAGCTCGGAGACCACCCGGACGTGCGGGTCCATCGAGCCGCCCACGTCCATCAGCAGCACGACGCGCACGTTGGGCCGCCGCGGCGGGCGCGTCACGATCTCGAGCTCGCCCGCGTTGCGCGCGGTGGCATCGATGGTCTCGTCCAGATCCAGCTCCTCCTCGCCGCCCTCGCGCGTGACGTTGCGCAGCTTGCGCAGCGCCACCTCGATCTGGCGGATGTCGAGCACGATGTCGCTGCGATAGGGCTGGTAGCGGCGCGCGTCGGCCACGCCCAGGGCGCTGCGGCCGCCGCCCCGGGGGCCCACCCGGATGCCCGTGGGATGGGTGCCGCCCGCGCCAAAGGGGCTGGTGCCGCCCGTGCCGATCCAGTGGCTGCCGCCTTGATGGCGCTCCTGCTGCTCCCGCAGCCGCTCGGCGAGCATGCGGCGAAGCTCGTCGGCGTCCAGGCTCTGGAGCAGCGCCCGCTCCTCGGCCGAGAGCGAGCGGAGCATGCCCGGGTCGCGCAGCCACTGCTCCAGCGTCTCGGCCATGGCCTCGAGCTCCTGCTCCAGCGCGTCGGGCCGCGGCTCGATGCCCCGGAAGTGGGCGGAGAAGGCCTGGTCAAAGGCGTCGAGATCGGTCTCGGTGTGGACCACCAGCGAGCGGGCCACGTAGTAAAAGCCCGTGAGCGAGCTGTCGTGCAAGCCCTGGCGTAGCGCGCGCGCCAGCGCATCGATCTCACCGAGCCCGACGGGCAGCTTGCGCCGACGGAGCTCGAGCACGAAGGGGATGAGCACGTTACTCATGGCGATCACGCCGCCAGCGCCGCAGCGCCGCGCCGAGCGCCACCATCGCCCAGGCCGCCAGCAGCGCCGCACCCCGAGGGCTCGTGCGGCCGACCGAGCAGTGGGCACAGCCGCCGCGGGCCTCGCTGGCGTACATTTCCACGTCCGGCTCGCCCATCTTGGCCATCTCGTCCATCTCCTCGCCGGGCGCGGGGGGCGGGGCCGCGGGGAGCGAGGGCTGCGCCATCGAGGCCGGGTAGCTGCCGCTGGCCACGGCGGGAAGCTGTAAGGCCGCGGCATCGGAACGGCGCTCCAAGACGGCCCGTCGCTGGGCCCGAGCGCTGGCGAGCATCCTTCCGGTCCGCTCGTTGAGCTCGTTTTCCGGGATGGCCAAAAACGCCGTGTAGGGCGTGACGATGTTGTAGGCCAGCCCGAGCTCGATGACCTCGTCCTGCATCTCGGCCTCTCCGCCGTGCCGATCGATCGCCCCGAGCAGGTGGTCGACCCGCGCGCGCGCCCAGATGCTCCCCACCCACGGCCGCCGAACGACCTCGGGCACCTCGACCTTGGTGCTGAGCACGACGGGCCTT
>CAYTYV010000159.1:0-12833 GCA_964441055.1 uncultured Polyangiaceae bacterium
ATCGGGCCGAGGGCGCCCGCAGCCTCGAGCTGCTGCAGAGCTCGGCCGCGAAGCTCAGAGGCACCTCCTTGCGCGTGGACGTGGATACCAAGATCACCTACCTGCAGTACGCCTTTGCCCTGCTGGGCACGGGACGGCAGCTCGAGGGACGAGACGACGCGCTCAGCCTGCGCGCCTATCGCGCGGCCCTGGCGCTAGAGCCGGACGCGTTCGAGCGATCCTACCGCGCCGAGCAGGCGTGGCGGACCGGTCGACCCGTCCCTCGGCTCGACATCGAGGCGCACCTTCGCACGGCCATCGAGCGGCTCGAGCGGCGCGCGGCCATGCCCGCCGCCCGACCCGCGGCTCCGCGCACCGAGGCCAGTAGACAGCCACCAGCGGCTCCGGCAGGCTCGGTCCTGCCATGACGGAGCCCGAGCCCCCGAGCGATGCGCCCTCCCGCCCCGCGTTTCTGAGCTACCAGCCCGCCGAGCTGCGCTTCGGGACCAGCGGGCTGCGAGGCCTCGTGACCGACATGACCGACCTCGAGGTCTACCTCAACGCGCGGGGGTACCTCGACTACCTGGTCGAGCGCGGCGAGCTCGAGCGCGGCGAGCCCGTGGCGCTGGCTGAGGACCTGCGCGAGACCGATCCGGCAAGCGGCCAATCGAGCAGCCCTCGCATCGCCGCGGCGGTGAGCCAAGCCGTGCGAGACGGCGGCTTTGCGCTCGTCTACTGCGGGCGGATCCCGACGCCCGCGCTGGCCTACTACGCCATGGGAAGCGGGTCGTCTGCCAGTCCCATGCCGGGCATCATGGTAACGGGCAGCCACGTGCCCGCCGATCGAAACGGCGTCAAGTTCTACAAAAAGAGCGGCGAGGTGCTCAAGGAAGACGAGGCGGGCATCGCCAGGGCGGTCGGCTTGGTGCGCGCCCGCGAGTACGCCCGCTCGGCTTCGCAGAGCCTCTTCGACGCCCAGGGTATGTTGTCGCGGCCGCCCGAAATGCCCGCGGTGCAGCCGCACGCAGAGCGCGCCTACGTTGCCCGCTACGTCGATCTATTCGCGCCCGCTCGGCCGCTCGCGGGGCAGCGGGTCGTGGTGGTGCAGCACTCGGCAGTGGGGCGCGATCTACTGGTGGAGACCCTGCAGAAGCTGGGCGCCCGCGTTTTCCCCGCCGATCGCAGCGAGGTCTTCGTCGCGGTGGACACCGAGGACGTGTCGGCCGACGACGAGCGCCACTACCGAGCCCTGGTCGAGGCACATCGGGCCACGGCCCTGGTGTCGACCGACGGCGATGGCGACCGGCCCCTGGTCGTGGACGAGCGCGGCGCCTTTCATCGCGGCGACGTGCTCGGCATCGTGGCGGCCGAGCTGCTACGCGCGCGCTTTTGCGCGGTGCCGATCAGTACCTCCGACGCGGTGGACCGCCGCGCCGCGGCGCGGCTCGACGAGCAAGGCCAACCGCTCATGCAGGTGGCAAAGACCCGCATCGGCTCGCCCTACGTCATCGCCGCCATGCAGCGCGCGGCCGAGCGAGGGCTGAGCGGCGTGGTGGGCTGGGAGGCCAATGGCGGGTTTCTGACCGCGTCGGACTTTGCCCTGGGCCGTGGGATCCTGACGGCCCTGCCCACCCGCGATGCCGTCCTGCCCATCGTGGCGGCGCTGGTAGCCGCCGTCGAACGCGGGCTGGCGCTGTCCGAGCTCTTTGCCGAGCTGCCGCCGCGGGCCACGCGCGCTGGGCTGATCGATGGCATCCCGCCCGAGACGAGCCAAGCCATCGTGGCGAGCTTTTCGCCGAGCGGGGCGCAGCTCGGCGAGCTGCGCTTCGACGGCGACGAGGTCTTGCTCCAGAGCGAGCCCGATGGCGCGGCCGCGAGCGCGCGCAGCGCAGACGAAGCGACCGGCCGCGAGGCGCTCGACTGCCGACAAGCTCTGCAGCGCGCTTTCTCGGCCGAGCACGGCTTTTCGCCGATCGCGCGCATCAACTACCTCGACGGCGTGCGCTGCACCTTTGAAAATGGCGACATCGCGCACCTGCGCCCCTCGGGCAACGCGCCCCAGCTCCGCATCTACGCTGTGAGCGACACCCAGCAGCGCGCCGACGAGATCGTCTCCCTGGCCATTGCCGAGCCGGATGGCCTCATTCGGCGGATGGAGCGCGAGCAGGCGCGCGCGCCCCGAACTGCACGCCCAGGGTGAAGCGGTACTGGAGGTAGGTAAACGGCGCGCCCGTGATCTTTGGAACGGGTAGGGCCACGTCGGCGGGGTCGATGATCAGCGCCCACGACTCGGCAAAGCGGTAGCTCAGCCCAAGCAGGTTCGCTCCCAGATAGGGCCCCGTGCTCCCCTTGGGCACGCCCACCAGATCCTTGAGCAGCACCGAGATGCCCGCGTGGCCCGTGAGCCGCAGCGCCACCGTATCGGTGAGCGGCTTGCGAAAGATGAAGGTCCCGTAGCCGTTGAAGGCCCCGCGGGAAAAGCGCGCGGCATCGAGCGAGAACCACGGGTTGTACTCGGCGTCGATGCCGAACACCCAGTGGCTGGAAAGGGCGAAGCGACCGCCGAGCGCAAAGGCGAAGGCGCCGTTATCGAGGGCCGCGCTCGCAGCGCCGTGCGCGCCAAAGCGCGGACCGGACGGGCTGGATGGCTCGGTCGACGGGCTGACCGAGGCAGGCTCGGAAAGAGGCGCGGCCGGACGAGCGGGGGCGTCGCTTGGCGGTGGCGCGGAGGAGGGCGCCTCGGCTGCCTGTGCCGCGTCTGGAGCGAGCCACAGAAGGCCGAGCAGCGCTGCACGTTGCGCCCATCGGTGGATTGGCCGCTTGGCGCCCGCACGCGGCTTGGGCCTGGCGCGCCGCCATCGGCGTACGCCGACCAGCACGGCGAGCGCCAGCGCAGCCACCTGAACAGCCCAGCCGGACCGAGCCCTCGAGCCCGCCGTCCGGCAGCCGCAGCTCGGGTCGCGGTAGGCGTTCTCCGGCGCGTCGCACCAGCGGTTGGCGTAGCTGCAGCCGGGCTGGTAGCCGAGGTAGCGCGCCAGCACCGCCTCGAGCTCGTCGCTCTTTTGCGCGGGCGTGAGCGAAGGGTCCAAGGCGGCGCTCAGAAGCTCGACCGAGGCCTGGGTGGCGAGCTCGCGTCGCTTGGCGCGAAAGGCGTCGAGATCGTTGCAGCGGTCGAGCGCGGCCATATGCGGCGGGCCGTCGCGCGCTTCGTCGTAGACTTCGTCAACGACGTCCACCCAGTTCATCACCGTGGTCACGCCGAGGCCGTCCGCGGCGCGAAAGGTGTGCGAGTAGCTGTCCTGCACGGTGTGCAGCGCTTGGCCCATGTGCACGTAAAAGGCGGGCAGCTCGGGACGGACCTGGCCGCTGAAGGCCAGGGTCACCGTGAGCGGGGCGCGCTTGTTCGCGTCGGGGAAGCCATCGGCATCCAGACCCGTGCGGACGGCGCGCACGGCCTTTTTGCGGATGAACTCGCGGCAGGCCGCCAGGGCCTGCTCGCCGCCGCCAGGCTCGTCGTGACCTGCCTGGCGAAGGCAGTGCTCGTGCTGCGTGTCGGAGTTTCCGTGGACCATCGCCAGCTCGGTGCTGTCGATGCCGCTGCGGCCCTTGAGGTCGTTGTCGCGCGCGCCGAGCAGCAGCGCCACGGCGCCGATGTCGCGCATGTCGCCGTCCGGCTCGAAGGGCAGATCGTCGATGAGCACGCGGTCCTCGGCCGTGGTCCAAAGCGGCGCGGCCGTGGGCAGCACGCCCCGCACGCGCCGCAGGGCTTCGCTGCTCAGCGCCTCGTGACAGCCGTCCGAGATCAGGCTCTTGTACGAGTAGGCATGGGCCGCGGTCGGTCCGAGCATGGCCAATGCGGCCCATACCCACGGGATCCACCCGAGCTCTCCGCGGGCAGCCATCGGAGCGAGCCAATCACGGCGGACTGGCTCGGTCAAGGCGGACGGGGAGGTCGGCATGCTCGTGCTAGAGTCGCGCGGTGTCCGTCTGTGCGTCCAAGCTAGCTCGCTGGTCAGGGTTGGGGCCGCGCGCGTTCGTGGGGCTTCTGCTGCTTTTCACCATGACCGTGGCTGCGCCGCGTCGGGCAGGGGCGCAGGGCAGCGAGCCCGCTCCCCGAGCGCGGGACCCCATCGAGGTCGACCTGCCCGCGGACATCGCTATCACTGCGACCTCGTTGGCGCTCGGCGGCAGCCTGCACCTGCTCGGCGACGAGCTCGTCCGCTCCCGCTGTGCCCCGCACTGCGATAGCGCCACAGTCAATGGCCTCGATCGGTCGGTGGTGGGCACCTACTCGGCCTCCGCCGCCACCGCTGGAGATATTCTCGTGGGCCTCAACATGGCGTTGCCCGTGGCCTTCGGCGCCATCGAGACCGCGCTCGGCGAACGCTCGCAAGGGCTAGAGGGCTTCGGCGAGGAGGTCCTGCTGCTGGGTCAGACCGTGGCCTTGAACATCGGCTTGCATCAGATCGCGACCTTCGCCTCGCAGCGGCCCAGGCCCTACGCCTACGCCGAGCACGCCCCGCTCGAGCTTCGTCGCGGCGCCAACGCCTACCTATCGTTCTACTCGGGCCATGCCGCCAATTCCTTCGGCATGGCCACGGCCTTCAGCACCATGTTCGGCCTGCGCCATCCGAACAGCCCTCTGGTGGTGCCCGTCTGGACGGCCACGCACGGGCTGGCGGCGCTGGAGGGCTACCTGCGGGTCGTATCGGGCTATCACTACTGGACCGACGTGCTCGTCGGAGCGGGCATCGGCAGCGGCATCGGCCTGCTGGTGCCCTGGCTGCACCGCCCGGGCGAGAGCGCATCGGCGAGCGAGCTGTCCTTCACCGTGCTGCCCTCGTCGGTCGGCGGTGGCCCGGGCCTGGTGGTGCTGGCGCGCTAGCCAAGGCGCTGTGATAGGCTCCGCGCCCTCCCTCCCTGGCGAGGAGGACGCGGGTACCATGGACCACCTTGGCGAGCTGGCGGCTTTGGGGACGGCAGCGTGCTGGACCGTCACCGCGCTGGCCTTTGAGTCGGCCAGCAGGCGGGTCGGCTCGCTGGTGGTCAACTTGGTACGGCTGGTCATGGCGCTCGCATTTCTGAGCGCTTTCAGCGCCGTCTGGCGGGGCAGGGCGCTTCCCACGGACGCGGGCGCGCACGCCTGGCTGTGGCTGAGCGCCTCGGGGGTGGTTGGCTTTTTCGTGGGCGACGGCTGCTTGTTTCGCGCCTTCGTGATGCTCGGCGCGCGGCTGTCCATGCTGCTGATGGCGTTGGTGCCGCCCTTGACCGCGCTCGGGGGATGGCTGGTCATGGGCGAGAGGCTCGGTCCGCCCCAGCTCGCGGGCATGGCGCTGACCGTGGCAGGGGTGAGCTGGGTCGTGCTCGAGCGAGGACGCGACGGCGATGGCAAGCGCCGCCGCCGCCCGGTCGCGGGCATCTTGCTCGGCCTGGGCGGGGCCGCGGGACAGGCCTTCGGTCTGGTGCTCAGCAAATACGGGATGGGCTCCTACGATCCGTTTGCGGCCACCCAGATCCGGGTCATCGCGGGCATCCTCTCCTTCTCTGCCCTGTTCTCGCTGCTCGGCTGGTGGCCGCGGGTGAGCGCGGCTTTGCCGAACCACGGCGCCATGGCGCGCACGGGTCTGGGCGCCTTTACCGGTCCGTTTTTGGGCGTGTCCTTGTCGCTGCTGGCGGTGCAGCACACCCAGACGGGGGTGGCCGCCACCATCATGGCCTTGGTCCCCGTGCTCATCATCGCGCCCGCCGCGCTGCTCTTTCGCGAGCGGGTGACGGTGCGGGCCGTGGCAGGTGCCGTGGTGGCCGTGTGCGGTACAGCCCTGCTGTTTTGGTGAGCGGGCGGCGAAGGCCAGCAAAGCCACGTGCCTTGAAGCGACCGCGAGCCCCTGCGTTGCCGCGACGGCTAATGGGCACGCTACCGGCCAGCGGGCGCGCTACCGGAGTAGCGGCCGCCGTAGCAAGGCGAGAGCTGTCAGCCGTGAGTACTCCGTACTACGCTCGGGCCATGCGCAATGCACTCGCCTCCATTGCGGCTGCTTCGTTTGCGGTGGCCGCGCTGGCAGCGGCCTGCGAGGACAACGGCGGGAAGGGCACCCCGTCCTCGTCGAGCAGCTCGACGCCGACCGGATCGACGAGCTCGGGCGCAGCGGGCTCCGGAGGCGACGGAGGCCACGCGGGAGGCGGCGCTGCTGGCCTGGGCGGGGCTGGCGCTGGCGGTGGCGTGGGCGCAGCTGGCGGTGGCCCGGGTGGCAGTGGCTCGGGCGGCGGCCCAGCGTGTCCGTACTTCGAGTCGCAGATGGAGGAGTTCGCCCCCGTGCAGATCGCGGGTGCTGGTCTGCCCGCTGGAGCGGATGCGCTGAGCTGGAGCCGGCCCGCGGCCTACACTTACCTGGGGGCGTTCAGCGGCTCACCGGGAAGTCCGGCCAGCCACGAGGGGGTGGACTACGTGCACGACAACTTCTCGGTCGCCTCGGTACCGATCAGCGCGGCCGCCGATGGCGAGGTGGTCTACGTCCGCCTGGGGTGCCCACAGAGCTCCGAGCAGAGCAACAACACGGCCTTGCGAGAGTGCGGCTCGGGCTGGGGCAACCACGTGGTGGTCGACCACGGCGGTGGCATCGTGACCCGCTATGCGCACCTCAAGCCCAGCGCGACGATCGCGCTGGTCGGCGATTGGGTCAGCCGGGGTCAGCAGCTGTCGCTGATGGGCAACTCCGGCCGCAGCGATGTGCGGCACCTTCACTTCGAGCTGGGCCGCATCACCGCGCCCCTCGACCCCTGCGAGCCGGCCCAGTCCTTCGCCCAGGTCTTCGACTCCGAGCTGCTGAGCTTTCAGTAGCTCCACGAGGGGGACCTCGGCTGGCCACGGGCCGCTGCCGCTGCGGCCGCTCGCGAGCGGCCTGCCTACCTCCCGCGCAGCCTGCCGAATTGCGCGCGTGAAACGATGAAATGCAAACCCGCAAGCCCGAGAGGCGCGCCAGGGCCACACCTGCTTGAAATCCCGTGGTCAGCTGTTGGCACGCTACATGCTTATCCTACCCGTAGCGCCTCGGCTTCGACCTGTCCCCCCCCCAGGTTCGCCGGGGCGCTGATTTTTTGTGGGTAGGAGGG
This sequence comes from uncultured Polyangiaceae bacterium, assembly GCA_964441055.1. Classification (GTDB taxonomy): domain Bacteria; phylum Myxococcota_A; class Polyangia; order Polyangiales; family Polyangiaceae; genus JACQWT01. The sequence continues at coordinate 7,090 of CAYTYV010000159.1, forward strand.
GGAGAAAAAGGGGACGGGCTACTTTTTCTCCCCCTTGTTCTACTTCACTCTGTCCACCAGACCCTGGACCTGCTCGAGCCTCCCCTTGATCTCGTCCACGCTCTCCGAGACGCCCGCGAGCTCGGCCACGGCGTCGATGGTGCCCTCGACGTCGCCGCGGGTGGCCGCGGCCAGGCCGTCCAGGGCCGTGCCGATGGAGCTGTCCTCGGGCGCGAGCTTGGCCAGGCCTTCCAGGGTGGCCGACGGATCGCCGCTGACGACTCCTTGGGCCACCTTGGCCAAGGCCCCGATGAAGCCCAGCTTCTCATCGAGGTCCTTCATGATGCTCGCGGGCGTGGGCAGCGCGGCTGGGGCCACGCCGTAGTCGTCGGCCGTCGGACGGCGGTGGGTGGCCCGCCACTTGTCGTTGTTGCGACGCGAGGCGGCGAGCTGCTCTTCCAGCAATGCCAGCGCGTCGGGCTGGGCGTAGCTCTGGGCCAGGGCGAGCAGGGCCAGGATGCCAGCTCGCTGCTCGTTGATGCGGCGGTGCTCGTCCTCGATGAGGCGCAGGGCCATGTGGATGTCGGCGAGCGACTCCTCCTTGGGCCGATTCGGGTCCATGGGATCGACCTGCGTCTGGCCCTGCTCGAGCTTCTCGCGCAGCACCAGCAGGCGAAAGGCGGAGTTCTTGATGGTGTCGTGGGTGGCGTTCAGGGTGGTGAGCTGGGGGACCAGCGCGTAGAGCGCGAAGTGGCCGTCCTGCAGCACTCGAGCGTTCATGCCGAGGGCCTCGGCAGCCGGCTGCAGGGCCTGGTCGTAGATCTCGGGATCGGTGCCCGGCTTGCCGGGCAGCACGTGTCGCTCGGTCGTGCCCTTGGCCACCGCGATGAGGTCGAGCTCGTAGGTCGCCACGGACGCGGGTCCCTCGTAGTCCTTGAGATCCAGCTCCAGCCCGTGCCCCCGCTTGCTCATGAAGCGAAGCAGGGGCAGGGCGTCCTTTTCGAGCTTGTCCAGGGCGGCGTTCCACTGCAGCGAGCTGCCGTCGGCGAAGCTGTAGATGGTGGCCGCGACCATGTAGGCGTGAGCCTTGCCGCCCGCCTGCATGGTGCGGTACTCGGGCGCCATCCCCTGCAAGAGATCGGCGCAGCCGGGCAGCAAGCCGAGCACCGCCGCGAGCAGCGGCATGAGTCGCGCAGCAAGGCTGCGCCTTCGTCCCAAGCGCCGCGGTTCGTCTTTTCGGGCGCTACTCGTGCATCGGATGCTCATGGCGGCACCGTAGCGGAAAGCGAAATCGGTGTCATTGCGGCCGCTTCGAGGCGTCTAGCGAGGGCTTGCCCGCGCCGCGCCGCCTCGAGCAGCAAGCGGGGCTGGGCGAAGGCCCGTGAGTGTCGTATGCTTCTAGCAGGTAGATCATGACAGCCAGCACACACCAGCCACGATGGGGGGGTTGGGTCTCCGTCGCGGGGTTGGTGCTGGCGGCCTCGCTGACCGCGAGCTGTCGGGGGGCAGAGGCCGACGCAGCGCAGCCCGGAGCGGGGGCTGGAGGCCAGGGCGCTACTGGTGGTGCGGGCGGGGCGGCTGCGGGCGGCGGTGGCGGGACCGCGACCGGCGGAGCCGCAGGAGCCTGCGCCGCTCCCGCACCAGCCAACAACCGCGACTACGCCCCGTATGCCATCGAGGCCATCGATGCGGCTTCGGAGCGGGTGCACGTTATCGAGTACGTCATCTACAACAGCGGGACGGTGACCGATCTGCTGGACGCGATGGTCGCCGCGGCCGACCGCGGCGTCGAGGTCAAGCTCTTGGCCGACGAGGAGGCCGACGACATCGACGACGTGCTCGCCTTTCTCGAGGACGGCGGCGTCACTGCCAAGAAGGACTCGCCCGAAAAGACCACCCACAACAAGCTCATCATCGCCGACGACATCTCCCTTGTGGGCTCGCACAACTTCAGCACCAGCGCCATGGAGTACAACAACGAGGCGTCGGTGCGCATCTGCGATCCCCGGGTCGCCGACTACTACGAGGGCTACTTCCAGGCGCTGTGGCAGAGCCCCACCGTCACGCCCGTGCTGAGCAAGCCGAACAGCCCGCCCGTGACTCCGCTCCACAACAGCGAGATCGTCGAGCACCTCGAGGCCTGTCTGACCGAGGCCAGCTCGCGCGTCCGCGTGGTGCTCTACGCGGCCTGCTATCGCCACGACTATCCCGGCTCGGACGCCAATCGGATGGTGGAGGGGCTGGTCGAAGCTCACCAGGCCGGCCTCGACGTCAAGGTCATTCTCGACCAGAGCGACTGGATGGTCGAGCAGCACATCAACGATGCGGCGATCGACATGCTGGTCGCAGGCGGCGTCGAGCTGCGCTTCCCCGCGCCAGGCAGGGTCACCCACGCCAAGATGCTGCTGTGCGACGATACCGTGATCGTGAGCGACGCCAACTGGTGCTACAGCGGTTTCACCCTGTACAACGGCACCAGCGCCCAGATCGATAGCGCCGACTTCGCGGGCCAGTACATCGAGTACTTCGACTCGATCTGGCAGCACAGCACGCCCGCGCCGCCTCAGGCGAGTGGCCGCTAGTCGCCGCGGCGACGCTCACTGCTCGATGAGCGCGATGTCGTCGAGGTAGACCTCGAAGCTCGTCGCCTGCTCAGACACGCTCCAGTCGATGGCCTGCAGCTCGTCGTCGGCCACCGCATCCAGGCCCACGGTGTCGCCCCAGGTGGGCGCGTCCAGCTCGTCCCAGACGAGCTCCACCGTTTGCCAGGAGGTCGTGACCGACAGTTGCTTGTGGAAGTGCTCGCCCTCGCCGTCCAAGTCGCCGCCCCAAAGGCGGCCCCGGGTCTGGGCGCTGACGACGCTCAGCATGACCTTGTCGGCGAGCTCGTCCGGATCGGGCGGGGGCACCACCACCGAGCCCTTGATGTCGAAGCGGATGCCGCGGTAGGCCCGCGCGTCGTAGCAGGTGCCCGCGCCGTCGACGCCGAGCAAGGCCAGGGCGATGTTGGCCCAGGTGCCCAGGTCGACGCCCGTCCAGCGGACCACGCCGTCGCCGCCATCGTCGACCAGCTCGGCCTCCGAGCCGTCCGGGTAGGGAAACCAGGTCCAGGTGCCCGTGCGACCGTCGCCCTGCGCGGGATTGGGCAAGCACCAGAAGTCTTCGGGGGCCCGCTCGAGGTCGTCCATCAGCCCGGGCGAGCCCGAGCCGACCACGGTCTCGATGTCGCACACCGAATCGGCAGGCAGGGGCTTCGGCGGCACGGTGACGGTGGGATCGACCGCGGGCCCTGGCTCGGCGCAGCCTTGCAGCGCGACCTGGCCCGCGGTGGGATCTGCGGTCACGCTGAAGCTGCGCTCGGCAAGCTTGCGCGTGGCAACCTCGCTTCCGTCCTGCAGGGCCCGCAGGCTAGGGACGTCGTTTTCGGTAGCGACGATGACGCTGATGTCGGTGGCAAAGGCGGCGCACTCGGGATCGCTGGAGTCGTAGCTCAAGATGCTGCCGCTAAGGCTCGCCTGACAGGCCGCGCGGGCGTGGCGGTAGCGAATGATGGCCGACGGCGTGGCAATCCAAAGCTCGTTCGACTGCCAGGCCGCCACCAGGAAGTCGAGGTGCGCCTCGTAGGCGGAGCGCTCGATCGGGCCGAAGCCCTGAGTCTCCGGATCCGAGCCGTCGTCGATGACGTTGTGAAACTCGCGCACCGCCCAGCCGCCGCGCTCGATGGCGTTGTACGCGTGGACCGTGAGCAGGTCCTCGGGGAAGTAGCCGAGGTACTCGGAGTAGGCGCGCGGCCAGGTATCGAACTCGACGGCGAAGTCGTCGGTGGCCTCGGCAGCGCTGATCGGGGGGTTATCGAAGCCGTCGTTGTCGCTGCGGTCGCCAGAGCGGGATCCGAGGTGCCCGGCCTGGGCCACCGCTGCCACCGCGCCATCGCTCCAGCGGTCGTTGGGGAAGGCGAAGAAGGTCACCGGGCTCGGCAAATGCGCGTCGAGCTCGGCCTTGGCGTCCACCACCTCGTGCTCCGCGTTGTCCGCGGTGACTTCCATCGGGTGGGTGAAGGAGTGGCTGACGATCTCGTGGCCATGCGAGGCGACCTCGGCGAGCTCGTCCCAGAGGTCGCGCTCGACGCAGTAGCCCACGATGGCGGCGAGAGCGGCCGACAGGCCCCGTGCTTCGAGCGCGGGCACGGCGTTTTCCAGGATGCCGTCCAGGTGCTCGTCGCACAGATCGTCGTGCATCAGCGAGTAGGCCGCGGTGGCACCATCGCGCCAGGCGGGGATCTCGACAAGGGAAAGCGCCCCCGTGTCCAAGGGCGTACACGGCCCGCTTCCCCCGGGGGAGCCGCCTCCAGGCGAGCCGCCACCGTCGCCGCCCGCGCCCGCGTGGCCACCCTGGGAGGCTGCGCCTGCCGCGCCTCCCGATCCGGCTGCATGGTGGGCGCCGCCTGTGCCCTCGGGAGGCTCGGCGATCGTGTGCCTGTCCGAGCAGGCTGCCGCCCCCAAGCCCAGCAGGCCCGAGCAGCAGAGGGTCGCAAGCGTTGCGATGGCAGGGGTCCTGGTCACCGGATCGCCCCTTGGGTGGAGGTTGGCGGTATCCACGATCATTGTAGCGAACGCTTTCCCCTTCGGGCCAGGCGCCGCGCTTGGCGCCAGCGTCGGGTGCGTGGGGCGACGCGGTGAATCACTCGGGCTAGTGAAACAGCCGCGAAGCGGCGCCAAAGGACAGCTTCTGCCACTTGGCGTACTGGCGCACGGTGCGCTCGCGCACCTGGTCGAGCGGCGCGTTGTCGCCCAGCGCACGAACCAGTCCTTCGATGACGTAGCCCTCGGGTGCCATGAAGGCGCGGGTGGTGACCAGCGGGGTAGAGCCTGCCTGGCGCAAGGCGTCGCCGAAGAAGCGCTGCGAGAGGCAGGCCAGCACGAACGAGGGGATCGCTCTAGCGGCGTCCGCAGGCGCCGCGGGCAGGCGCTTTCCGTCCATCAGCCGGTTGTGGCCCGCATAGCCCACCACGTGAACGCGCTCGCGGCGGTTTCGCGCACCGTCCTGGAAGCGGACCGTCCCGCCCTGGGTGGCCATGGCCCAGAACTGGTCAACCGCGTGGTCGATGTGCTGGCCGTGCACGGCCTGCAGCACCACAATCTGCTCCACCTCGCTCCCGGGGCTGGAGCCTGGCTTGCCCCAGCTCGAGGCGCGGACCCAACGGCGGTAGACCACCCGCTCCAGCTCGTGTGGGCCGCCCGAGCGAAGCTCCAGCCGCTCGTAGTCGCGTGAGGCTTCGTCGAACAGCCGTCGCGCGCCGAAGCGGGCTCCCCAGTACAGGTTGGTCTCCAAGCTGCCGGGTTGTCCCAGGGACGAGCTGCCGCAGTGGATCTGCTCGTTGCTGCACAGCGGAACCCACACCAGCACCACCAGCGGTCGCCCCTGCTGGACGTCGGCGGCTATGGCGGGAAAGGCTTTGCTCCACGGCTCGGCGAGCTCGGCTGGAGCTGAGCTGGCGGGCAGCAGCACTGCGATAGTCGCGGCCAGCAGGGTCAGCCGAGTGCGGCAAAAGGCGGTGCGCGAGGCGGCAGGGGTGCGGGGCATGTTCACTCTTGGACGGATGATGGCCGCGATGGTTTCATGCGAAGCGCGGCGGAGCTCGGATGATTCACGGCGGCGCGCTCGGGTGCTTGCTGCTCCTTGGTGAACCATCCGGGCTAGCTGTTGCGTCCAGGCGGAAGTGCTATTGTGGGTTGTCATCCCAACGCGCCCCACCGCGAGAGCTT
>CAYTYV010000160.1:0-12823 GCA_964441055.1 uncultured Polyangiaceae bacterium
CCAGCGGCTGGATGTACGAGGAGATGCTGCGCGCGGCGCCCGACGAGCCCCACACCATCACCTGGACTCGGCGGGGCGAGCGTCATAGCGACACCGTGGAGATCCGGCGCGAGGAGTGGGTGGACGAGTACGGCGAGAGCATTCCGCGGCTCGTCCTGCGGTCGCGCTCCTGGCGGCCGACCGTGCCCCAGCCCGAGGTCGGCCGGCCCTCGCTCTGGCACTACGCCTTGCCCAGCGCCATCGAGGAGACGGCCAACGTCGTTCGCTTCACCGTGGTGGGCATCGTGCGCATCGCCCAGGGACGGCTGAGCCTGTCGACCATCGGCGGGCCGGTCACGGTCTACGACGTGGTCCGCCAGGCCGCCAGCGAGGGCACCAGCTACTTTCTGTGGGCCATGGCGGTCATCTCCATCAACTTGGCGCTCATCAACCTGCTGCCCATTCCGCTGCTCGACGGTGGGCATCTGCTCTTTTTCGGCGTGGAGGCCGTGCTGCGACGACCGCTGCCGCTGCGCGTGCGCGAGGTGGCCCGGCTGCTGGGCGCGGTCGTCGTCTTCAGCCTGGTGGGGCTGGCGCTCAAGAACGATATCGAAAAGCGCTGGGAGATCATCGTTGCGCAGGTCGACGAGCTGCTCGGCTAAGGGCCCGCGCAAGGGGCCGTCCGCGCGCACCATTGCGGCCCGCGCGCTGGTGCGCGTCTGGCAGCAGCAGGCCTACGCCGCGCCCGCCCTAGCGGCCGAGCTCGGTCGGCACGGACCCGTGGCGCCGCGCGAGGCGGGCCTGGCCACCGAGCTTTGCTACGGCGTGCTGCGCACCGCCGCGGTGCTCGAGCGCGCCATCGAGGCCCACGCCTCGAGCGGGCGTTGGCGCAGCCATCCTCAGGTTCGAGCTCACCTGCTCATCGCGGCCTACTGCATCTGCTTTCTGGACCGCGTTCCCCGCTTTGCCGCGGTCTCCGAGGCGGTCGGCGCCATCAGCCGGGCGAGCGACCGTCGCGTGGGGGCCTTTGCCAACGCCGTGCTGCGCAAGCTCGAGCGCGGGCCCTCGCTGGAGCAGGCCCTGGTGGATGCGCTGCCAGCTTGGTTGCGCAGCGCCCTCGAGCAGAGCCTTGGAGCGGAGGTGCCCGTCGGCCGCTTTCTGATGCCCACCGCCCAGCCGCCGCCCGTAGGGCTGTGCCTTGGGCCGGGCGAGGACCGCGAGCAATGGCTTCAGACCTTGCGCGCGGCCATCCCCGAGGCCGAGGTCGAGGCGGGCGCCATCTCGCCGCGCTGTATTCGGCTGCGCGGTGCGGGCGATCCCCGACGGCTGCCCGGGGCAGGGCGGAGCTGGCTGGTGCAGGAGGAGGGCGCGCAGTGCGTGGCCCTGGCCACGGGGGCGCAGCCGGGCGAGCAGGTGCTTGACGCCTGTGCGGGTCGCGGGGGCAAGGCCTTCATCCTGGCCGACCAGGTGGGCCCCACGGGCGCGGTGGACGCGGTCGATCTGCGCGCCCGCAAGCTCGCCCAGCTGCGCACGGCCGAGCCGCGGCCTGGACTGGTGCGGTCGACCGCGGCGCTCGACTGGATCCGCGCCGAGGCCGAGGCCGAGCCGCTGGGACCCTACCGCAGAGCGCTGGTCGACGCGCCCTGCTCGGGCGTGGGCACCCTGCTGCGCCGCCCCGAGATCGCCACGCGGCTCACCCCCGACGACCCCAAGCGGCTGGGCGCGGTGCAGGTGCAGATTACCCGAGCGGTGGCCCGTGTGGTGCGGACCGGGGGAACGCTCGTCTTTGCCGTCTGCAGCGTGCTCCGCGAGGAGACCGACGAGGTGGTCCAGGCCCTGAGCGAGCCCGCGCCTGGCGCCCGCGAGCGCCTGGTTCCCCGCCGCTTCGAGGCGGATCTCGGCCTGGGGCTCGGCCCCGACGGCTGCACGCTGCGGCTCTGGCCCCACGTCCATGGCACCGACGGCTACTTCGCCGCCTGCTTCGAGGTGCAGCGTCCGGGCTCCGACGAATCCGCTTGACAGGCCCCCGACTAGACGGTAACTGACTAACAGTCAGTGACTGAGAGTCATCCAAATACCCGCAAGGCCCGCAAGGCCGCCACCCGTCAGGCGCTCAAGGACGCTGCCCTCGGCTGCTTTGGCGAGCTCGGCTATGCCGAGACCTCCATCGAGGCCATCACCCGCGCGGCAGGCGTGGCGCACGGCACCTTCTACGTCCACTTCGCCTCCAAGGAGGGCGTGCTGGACGAGTTGCTGGGCGAGTTCGGCGACGGGCTCACCGCGCGGCTCGGGCCTGCGCTCATGAAAGCCGCCCGCGCGCCCTCCTACGCCCTGGTCGAGCGCATGGCCGGGATCTTCCTCGACTACTGGCAGGAGCAGCGCCGCTTCATCGAGTCGTATGCGCAGCGGGTCGCGGGCGGGCTCAACGTCGTCGCCCTGCGCGACGGCCTAACGCCGCAGCTCGTCCAGGCCCTGAGCGGCGGCCTCGAGGCCATGGCGCGGAGCGCGGGCGGCGCGCTGGCCCATCCCGAGCTGGTCACCCAGGCCATCGTGGGCATGTGGCTGCGCGTCGGCCTGCAGTATCTGTTCAACGACCAGGTCAGCCGCAAGGCGGCCATCGGGGTGCTGGCGCGGCTTAGCTGGGGCGCGGCCCAGGCCCTGATGCCCGAGCTTGCGAGCGCGGTCACGCCGCCCGAGACGAGCGCGCGGGGCCGAAGCGAGCGATCCACCGGGCGCCGATCCGCTGGGCGGCGCCCTTCAGACAAGGAGCAGGACGATGCGGCATAACCGAGCAGGCACCTTTGAGATTGCGCGCTATCTCGTGCAATCGAAGATCCGCTGGCAGCACCCACTGTACTTGATCCACGCGGTCACCTACCGCTGCAATGCCCGCTGCGGCTTTTGCGCCTGGCACCCCGACTTTTACAAGGGCACCGACGAGCTCAACACCGAGGAGGTCAAAGAGCTCTACCGCGACGCCCGTAAGGCCGGCTTCATCGGGGTCTCGATGTGGGGCGGTGAGCCGCTCGTGCGCCGCGATCTCGCCGAGCTGGCGCGCTACGCCCAAGGGGTCGGGCTGCGCACCCACGTGGTCACCAACGGCGCGCTCTTGGAGGCCAAGATGGACGATGTGGTGCCGCACCTCGATCGCATCTGCATCTCGGTCGACCATCCTTCGGCCCGCCACGACGAGCTCCGCGGCGTCAAGGGGCTGTGGGGCCGCATCCTCAGCGCCACCTTGAAGATACGAGCCAAGTACCCCGAAAAGAAGATCGTCTACGTCTATACCTTCTTCAAGCAGAACGTCGATCCGGCGGCGATCGAGGAGATGGCCCAGCTGATGAAGTCGCTCGACGTGGTGGGCGTGTTCAATGCCATGCGTCTCGAGCCCGCGGCCGACGCCCCCGAGGCCATCGATATCTCGGCCTATAACCCTTCGGCCGAGGAGCTGGTGGTGGCCTTCCGCAAGGTCGAGGAGCTCAAGCGGCGCGGCTTTCCCATCGTCAACTCCCGCACCCACCTCGACAAGATGCAGCACCCGCCGCTCGAGTACCGCTGCCATTGGCCCAAGTTCATGTTGCCTGTCGAGGCCAACGGCGACGTGGTCGACTGCATGCATTGGGGAACCGATCCCGTCGACAACGTGCGCAACACCCCTCTTTCCGAGATCCTGAAGAGCCCGCGGCTTCGCGCGCTCGCGGGTGAAAAGGGAGAGGCCTGCCATAAATGCGTCTCGCTGCACCGCGTCGAGATCTCCGAGGCCTGGGAGGGCAAGCTCGAGCCGCTGGTCTCGTGGGGCCGCAGCGTGGTGTAGGTGAGCCCGCCAAGCATCCTCTTGTACACGGGCTTCTCCGCGCGTCCGTGGAGCGGGCGTAGCCTGCGCGCGCATGCCGAAGGGGGCTCGCAGCACGCCACGGCCAGCCTGGCCGAGGCGCTCGCTCGGCTGGGCTACCGCGTGGTCGTGAGCGGCAACGTGGACGAGTGCGAGCACGGCGGCGTGCGCTACTTGCCCGCGTCAAAGCTCCAGGACTGGCTGTCGTCCGAGCCAGATTGCTTCATCGTAGTCTCGCGCTACGTGCACTTTTTCGAGCGCTATCGCTTCCGCTGCCGCAAGCTGCTGTTCGTCGCTCACGATACCAATGCGCTTCCGTGGGGCTGCTTTCGGGACATGCCGCACCGCGAGCAGATGGCGCGTGCGCCCGAGCTCGTCGCGCGCCACGCCGATCGCATCGACGCCGTCGTATGCCAATCGCACTGGCACGCGGCCGACTTTGCCGCGCGCTACGCCGCGGTGGCCGATCGCATCACCGTCATCGGCAGCGCGCTGAATCAGCGCCTCTTTGCGCGGCCGCCCCCGGCCAAGGTGCCGCGACGCTTCGTCTACTGCTCGGCCGCCGAGCGCGGGCTAGCGACCCTGCTGGAGCTCTGGCCGCGCATTCGGCAGCGCTTTGCAGAGGCCACCCTGGACGTGTTCAGCTACCAGGGCAACTCCCGAGGCCCCAGCCTTTGCCGCGGCCTGGCTGGGGTCGTGCACCACGGTCGGCTGCCCCAGCGGGTGCTCTTGCCCTATCTGCAGACGGCCGAGGTGTGGTTCTACCCGACCCGCTTTCGCGAGACCTTCTGCATCACCGCGCTCGAGATGCAGTACGCCCGCGTGCTGGCGGTCTGCTCGCGGCTGGCCGCGCTCGAGGAGACGGTGGGCGATCGCGGCGTGCTCATCGACGATCCCGACGCGGACGACTTTGCCGAGCGCGCCCTGGCGGCGCTCCTGGAGCTGCTCGACGACCGAGCGCGCCAGCAGGCGCTGCTCGAGCGAGCGCATAGCTGGGCCGCGGAGCAGACCTGGCAAGCGCGCGCTAGCGCCTTCCGCGCGTTGTTCGAGGGCTAGCGCGCAGCCCGCTTGCGCTCGGTGCAGGCGAGGTTTTCCTCGATGCGCTGGCGATCTCGGGGCGGCAGGTCCGTTCGCTCGAGCAGCTCCTGATTCAGGGCGGCGGCGTGGTCTAGCTCGCCCACCCAGTAGGCGCAGACCGCGACCTCGTCGGCGAGCTTCCAGCGGTAGACGGCGGGCTCGACGAACAGCCGGTCGGCGGGCCGCTCGGCCTCCAGCGCCTGGCGGGCGTAGAGGTAGCCGTCGCGGTAGCGGCGGCGTTTGCGGTAGTAGCGCGCCAGCACGTACAGCGCTTCGGCAGCGCGCGCTGGGCGGATAGCGCAGGCCTGCTCGACGGCCTGGCGAATCGCGCCCGCAGTGCCACCGAGCCGCATCATCAGCTTGGCGCATTCGAGCTGGGCGCAGAACCGCTCCTCGGACCAGCCGCCCATGCGCGTCCGCCTGCGATAGTGCTCGAGGGCTTGCTCGGGCCTGCCCGCATCGCGGTAGGACTGGGCCAGATAAAAGACCGAGCGCCGATCGCCAGGGTTACGGCGGAGCTCCTCTTCCAGCAGCCGCGCGTCGCGCAGGTACTTCTGCTCGGGGGTCACGCCGTGCGACTTGGCCCCCTCGCCCGCGTGGTAGAGGATGCTCACCCCCCGAGTGAGCGCCTCGGTGTGGGGCCGATCCAGGCACTGCAGGTAATTGTGCACGGGCGCGCGCCAGCGCCACCGCTTGCGGCGCAGGTGCACGAGCGAAGGCACAGCGTAGCGGATCGCGCCGTGCACCTTCTCCACCAGATGGGCGTCGGCAAAAAGCGACCCGAGCTCGTGCTCGGGGGCGAGCTCTAGCTCCTCGTCGGCGTCGATGAACAGCGCGTAGTCGGCGCGGCTCTGGCGCACGGCGTACTGCAGCGCCTCGTCGCGGTTATGGCCGAAGTTCACCCAGGGCCGATGGTGGATGTGGCCCGAAAGGCCGCACGCCGCCATGAAGCGCGTGATGCGCTCGGGGGTATCGTCGACCGAGCCCGTGTCGCAGATGACGTACTCGTCCACCACCTCCGCCACCGATCGCAGCAGCCGCTCGATCACCCGCGCTTCGTCGCGCACGATCATGTTGAGACAGATGCGGGGCTTTTCCAAGGCGGCGACGAGGCTAGCCCGAATGCTGGGCCGCGTCGCGGGGCGGCTGAACGCGGACCGCTGACCGAGGCCGAGAGCTTCGTCCGATGCCCTGGGGCGGCCCGTGGTACGGCTTTCGAGCGCTTGGGGGTCGTGCTAACAGGCACGGTCACCGTGGTCGCGAGCCCTGCACCCACCCCCCCTGTCATCGAGGAGCTCGGCTCGGCGCGAGCCGCAACTACGCTGTGGTCCAGCCACGGGATCTTGCACGTCGGGGTGGTCGTCAAGGAGAGCTTCGAGCTTTGCCCCGACGGCGCCATGCTGCTCGGCGAGAGCCAGCCGCTCGTCCGCGCCGACCGCTACGTCGAGCTGCCTGCTGGCCGGCTCTTGCGCGCGGCCTCGGAGCTCGCGCCGTACCGTCCCAAGGCCGACATCGTGGTGACCGGCTGCGTCTGGGCGCCCGACAACACCCGCTCTCTTGCGGTGCGCTTGCGGGTGTTTCGCGAGCACGCGCTCGTGGAAAAACGCATTCTCGTCCAGGGAGATCGCGACGGGCAGGGGCAGATCGAGCCCTTCGTGCAGATGCCGCTCGGCTACGACCGCGCCTGCTATCACCCCTCTCGTAACCCCGTCGGTCGACGGCCTGAGCACGCTCCGCCCAACCTCGTGAGCCCCGACGATCCGGGCGCCGTCGTGGGCTTTGGGCCCATCTCGCCCGACTGGAGCCCGCGCCGCGCGCGGCTCGTCGAGCATGCGCGCCGCGGCTTGAGCCAGCCCGTTCGCGAGCTCGGAAAGGACTTCGACTGGGAGTACTTCCAGGTGGCGCCCGTCGACCAGCGCTGCGCCTATTTGCGCGGCGACGAGTGGTTCGAGCTCGACGGCTTCGACCTGCGCTGCCCGCACATGCGCTGCAGGCTGCCGAGCGCCCAGGCCCAGGCGCGCGTGCGCTTCGGCGCCGAGCAAGGCGCCCTTGCCGTGGCCATGTGGGCCGATCTCGCGGTCATCGATATCGACGCGCGAAGCTGTGCGGTCGTCTGGCATGGCAGCTTTCCCGTGGGCGATCCCGAAAAGCTCGCGGACCTGCAGCTCTGGGCTGGCGTGGACATGCCAGGCGAGCGTTTGAGCTGGCCCGAACAGGCTGAGCTCGCCGAGCTGAGCGAGGCGGAGCCGGAAGCAGGCGCGGCCGAGGCAGCCGCGACCGAGGACGCGAGCCGCGTGGGCACGGTGCGCATGCGAGAGACGGACGCGGGCAAGGCGGCACGGTCCCCGAGCTTGCCGTTTCGAGGCGCAGTAGACGAGCCCCCCGCGCAGGTGACCAAAGGCCCGCCCCAAGGCGCAGATACGGGCACCTTCCAGATGCGCCAGGCCGAGCACGAGCGCGCCACCCGCGGACCGGCCACGCCCTTTGAGCCCAAGCCGACTGCGGAAGAGACGGACGGCGCGGTACCCGAGGGCAGCAAGGCTGCGCCGCCCGTCGCGAGCACCGTCAAGCTCGGTCGGGAGCTCGCGCAGCAGGCGAGCCAGAAGCCAGCCACGCCCTTCGAGGGCGTCCGCGATGGGCCTGCGCCGCCGTGGACTGCGCCCCGGATACGCTACGCGCCCGAGGACACGGGTACCTTCCGCATGAGCCGAGCACTGCACGATCGCGCGGCTCGGCAATCCGCCACGCCCTTTGAGCCGCTCGTGCCCGCGCCGCTTCCGGGCGCTCCCTGGGTCGCGAGCCCGCCGCAGCTTCCGCCCCTTCCCATAGGCGACGAGCAGATCTCGCTCCACTGCGGGGTGCTGGCTACGACCGACGAGCGCGACCGCGGAGCGCCGCCCGCCTCGGCCTTCTTCCACCACCTGCCGCGCGGTCCCCACAAGCCGACCGATCCCCCGCGGCAGCCGCCCGAGCCGCCCGCGCGGCCAAGCGACGTCATTCCCATCTACAAGGTCACCTCGCTCGAGGTGGCGACGGTGCGCTGGGCGCTGCGGCCTCCTCGGCCCTCGCTCACGGTGATCGTCAAGGGGAGCTTCGACCTTTTGCCCGACGAGCCAGCCCGGCTTCGCGAGCGCTCCGAGCCACCCACGGGCGATCTCCCGCCCCCGTCTGGCGGACAAGCCCTGCGCGTGGACTACCCCTCGGATCTGGCGCCCTTCAAGCCCAAGGCCGACGTCGTGCTGGTGGGCAGTGCCTATCCGCCCGCCGACGAGCGCAAGGCCTGTCTAGTGCGCTTCAGCTTCGGTCGCCGTGGCAACCGCTTTCGGCGCGAGGCCGCGGTCTGGGGCGAGCGCCGCTGGACCGAGCTCGGGATGAGTGAGCCGCGGCCCTTCGAGTCGGTGCCGCTTCGCTGGAGCCGGGCTTTCGGCGGGGCGGAGGACCCGCGCAACCCCGCGGGCATGGGTCGCCACGCGGGCCCGGACGGCGTGCGCCTCTTGCCGCAGGTCGAGGATCCGGATCGCCCGATTCGCTCGCCCCGCGATGCGCCCGAGCCCGTGTGCTTTGCGCCTGTGCCCATGACCTGGCCACAGCGCTGGTCGCGCCTTGGTCACTTCGACGACGCCTGGCTGCGAAGCCGCTGGCCCTATCCCCCGGCTGACTTTGACTGGCGCTTCTTCCAGTCGGCGCCGTCCGCCCAGCAGCTCGAGGCGCTGCGGGGCGACGAGCCTTTCGAGCTGGTCGGCGTATCTTCCGAGCTTCCCGCGCTACGCGGCTCCCTGCCCGCCATTCGGCCCCGCGCCTTTGCCCGGATGACCGCGGCCGCGGGAGGCGAGCTTCGCGAGCTGCGGCTGCGGCTCGACACGGCCGTGCTGTCCTCCGATCTCATGAGGCTGGATCTGGTCTGGCGCGCCATTGTGGAGGTGGACGACCACGACGCGAGCGAGATCGCGCTGCTGTTCGCCATGCACGAGGATCTCACTGCCGAGCCCGCCTCCCTGACCGAGGTGGAGGGCAAGCTCGCCGCGCTGCTCGCCACCCTGACGCCGATCGAGCAGGAGCCCGAGGCCGAGGCCGAGCCGCAAAACGACGTCGAGCCCGAGGCAGATGACGCCGAGCCTTCGGCCTTGCCAGCAGATGACACCGAGCCCGGGGACGAGCCCGAGCCCATCCACGCCCTTGAGGAGCTAAAGCGCCAGGTCGACGACCTGCGCGCCCGAGCCGGGCTGCCTGCCATCGACTGGTCCAAGCCCCCAGAAGCGCCCAAGTCGAACGCCGCCCAGGTGGTGGAGCGGCTGCGGGCTGCGGGCGTTTCGAGCGACCATGCCGCCGCCCTGTTCGGCGACCTTCCCGAGGTGGCTGCGGCCTTTGTGCCGAGCAAGGGTGGGCCGTCGCTCGGCTCGATGCCAAAGGTCGACCTGGCCAAGCTCGGCGACAAGCTTCGGGCGGCCGGGCTTTCGCCCGAGCAGGTCGACCAGCAGGTGAAGCCGCTCCAACAGCTGCAAGCGGGGATAGAGGAGCCGGCGCCTGAGCCCGCGCCTGAGCCCGAGCCCGAGCCTGAGCCCGAGCCCGAGCCGGAACCTGAGCCCGAGCCCGGGGCGGACGAGGACCCCTCGGCGAGCCCGCGCGATCGAGTGCGCGCGCGCCTGGCAGCGGGAAAGCCTTGCGACCGGCTGGATCTGACGGATGCGGATCTGTCCGATCTCGATCTCTCGGGCGGCTCCTTCGTGGGCGCGGCGCTGCTCGGGGCCACGCTCGCCAAAAGCAAGCTCGACGGCGCGGATCTATCCGAGGCGCTGCTCGGCGGCTGCGATCTCAGCGGAGCCTCGCTCAAAAAGGCCCGCCTCGCCAACGCAGACCTGAGCTCGGCCTTGCTCGAGGGGGCCAGCCTGGACGGCGCGGATCTGACGGGCGCAGCGCTCTCGACCGTGCGCGCTCGCGGGGCGAGCTTCCGCGGGGCGAGCGGCGAGCGAGTGATGCTGGCCGATGCCGAGCTGAGCGAGGCCTGCTTTCAGGATGCTGAGCTTGTCGGGGTCGATCTATCGCGCGCCACCCTGGACCAGGCGGTGTTCGACGATGCCCGCATGGCGCGCCTTCGGCTCTACGGCGCGGTCGGAAGGGCGGCGAGCTTTGCTCGCGCCGATCTCGAAAACGCGCGTGGCGACCGGGCCAAGCTGCCCGAGGCGAGCTTTGACGAGGCGCGGGCCGCGGGCTCGGTCTGGGAGCGCGCCGAGCTGGGCCAGGCCCGCTTCCAGGCGAGCCAGCTCTCGGGGGCGAGCTTTGCGCGGGCACGCCTCGGCGGCGCGGTCTTTGCGGCCGCCGAGATGAGTGACGCGCGGCTGGCTCGCGCCGACCTTTCCGGGGCCACGTTCGCCAAGGCCAACCTGATGCGAGCCGACCTCGAGGCCGCGGATCTGAGCGATGCGGATCTGCGCGGTGCCAACCTCTACGGGGCAGGGAGCTGGCGAGCCGTGACCAAGGGCTGCAAACTCCGGGGCGCGATCACCGCCAAGAGCGCGCTGGGAGGCAAGGCGTGATCAACAGCCGCAAAGAGCTCGAAGAGCGCCTGGCCGACGAGTCCACGCTGCTGCTAGGCGAGATCATCCGCGATGCCGATCTCGACGGCATCGAGCTAGCGGACGCCTTTTTGGGCGAGACCACCTGGTACCGGGTGAGCCTACGCGGCGCCAAGCTTCGCCGCTGCGTGCTGTCGGGCGCGAGCTTCGAGCGCGTCGATCTGCGCGGCGCTGAGCTCAGCGACTGCGTGCTTAGCGAGGTGCGCGTCAAGCACGGCTGCTCCTTGGAAGGAGCAAGGCTAGTCAACGCCGTGCTGACCGAGGCGGATCTGCGCGGCGCCGAGCTGGGGAACGCCGATCTGTCCGCCGCCGTGCTGACCGAGGCCAAGCTCGACGGCGCCAAGGCCGAGAGGGCGAGCTTCGCAGGCGCCGTCTTGACGCGCGCGCGCCTCGGCTCGGCCAAGCTGGCGCGCGCTTGCCTGGAAAAGGCGCGGCTCGACGGCGCGGATCTGAGCGACGCGAGCCTGCGCGAGGTCTCGGCCTGCGGCGCGGACCTATCCTCGGCCCTGCTCGAGGGCGTGGATCTGGGCGGCGCCGATCTGCGCGATGCACGGCTCTGGGGCGTAGACTTTCGCGCGGGCGGCCCGCCGCGTGACGCCCGCGGCGCCGAGCTCGGCAGCGTTTGCTTCGACGGGATGGATCTGAGCGGCACGGCCCTTTCGGGGGCGGCGCTTCGCAATGCCTCGCTCGAGGGCGCCTCGCTTCGCGACATGGATCTTCGCGAGGTGGATCTGTCCGGAGCAAAGCTCGCGCGCGCTCGGCTCGACGGCGCCTCGCTCGAGCGCGCCAGGTTTGAAGGGGCGAGCTTGGAGGGCGCGGTCTTCGACGGCGCGCGGCTCGACGGCGCCTCGCTCGTGGGAGCACAGGCGCGCGGGGCGAGCTTCCGCGGCGCCAGCCTGTGCGAGGCGCGCCTCGTGGGCGCGGATCTCGATGGGGTCGCGCTGGAAGGGGCCACCATCTCGGCCGCGCAGCTAGCGGGCGCCAGGCTGGGCAGCACCAGCATGGCAGGGCTGGATCTGAGCGGCCTGGATCTGCACGGCGCGCACTTCGAGGGCGCGTCCTTTGCAGGCACGGTGCTGAGCGGGGCCGATCTGGGAAAGGCCCACCTGTTGGGCTGCGACTTTGCGGGCGCCAAGCTCGATGGCACCAACCTCGACGGAGCCGATCTGACAAAGGCCAAGCTCGGCGGCGTGGATCTGTCGAGCGCGCACCTAGGTGGCACCAAGCTCGAGGGCGCGGATCTCCGCGATGCCACGCTCTACCGCGCGCGGCTCTTCGACCTGGATCTACGCACCGTAGAGCTCCGCGGCGCTTCGCTGGTCAAGTGCCTGATGCCAAAGGCCCAAGCCGCTGGCGTCGACTTTTCCGGCTGCAAGCTGGACGATGCCCTGCTGAGCGAGGCTGATCTGACGGGCGCGCGCCTCGTGCAGGTGAGCGCGCCGCAGATCAACCTGAGCGGGGCCAAGCTCGCCCACGCCGAGCTCGCGGGCCTTGTCGCGCCTGCGGCAAACCTGCAGGGCGCTCTGCTCGACGAGGCGGATCTGCGCGGCGCCGAGCTCGAGGACGCGGCCTTTGACGAAGCCAAGCTGCGCAAGGCCCAGGCCGACGGCGCGGGGCTCGCGCGGGCGCGCTTCGTAAAGGCGGATCTACGCGGCACGAGCTTGCGCAACGCGCGGCTGCCCTTTGCTGACTTATCGCACGCCAAGCTCGATCTGGTGGATCTGCGCGACGCCGACCTCGAGCAGGCCAATCTGCACCGCGCATCGACCGAGGGCCTGCGGCTCGACGGCGCCAACCAAAAGGACGTCAAGCACACCGACCCCGAGCTCGCCAAGGCCGAGGACTTTGTCCCTGGAAACGCACCATGAAGATGCCCGCATCGACCAAAGCAGGCGGCATGGCCCTCGGCGTGCCCGACGTGTGCAAGACGCCCGCGCCGCCCGGTAGCCCCGTGCCCGTGCCTTATCCCAACATCGCCCAGCTCAACACGGCCGACGGGGTCTGCCCCAAGGTGCTGGTCGACTCCAAGGAGGTGGTGGTCGAGACCTCCAAGATCCCTCACAGCCAGGGCGACGAGGCAGGCACCGTGGGCGGCGTGCAGAGCGGCACCAACATGGACCAGGTGACCTTCAAGCAATACAGCTCCAAGGTCGTCGTGGACGGCAAAAAGGCCGTGTTCGCCACCGCGGCCACCGCGCATAACGGCAGCAGCGCCAACGCGCCGAGCGGGCTACAGACCGTGCCTTCGCAGGCCAAAGTGCTGGTGGGGACGTAGCGCGAGGCTAACGCAGCACGTCGATCATGTTGGCGATGGTGACGTGGCCTCCCGCGTCGTCGTGGATGGCGTTGACAGCGCCGTTTT
>CAYTYV010000161.1:0-10697 GCA_964441055.1 uncultured Polyangiaceae bacterium
CCCGGCGTACTTCCTCCTGGCGCTGCCCGACCAGTGGCGCGAAGACCACTTCGACGGCACCGAGAGCTTCTCGATCGTGAACATGCACCCCGAGCGCGAGCAGGTGGGCGGCAAGCTCCCGGGGATCACCGCACGTGCGTTCGTCAAGCGCAAGGGCGAAGAGGCGATGGTCGACGTGCGGATGGTCATCGACACGGTTCACTTCTACCCGCACCGCGAGCGGCTGGTCGTCGTGTGCCGCGGCACCACGCGCACGAGGAGCGACACGCTGGCGGACATCGAGGAGGTCGGCTTCGGCGTCGAGTGGATCGATCGACCGAAGAGCTGCGAGCACTACCTGGAGGCCTTCGCCGTCAAGCGCAACCGGCGCGGCGGGATGAAGCGGCTAGACGACACGGCCCTCGTTCCCGAAGGCAACCCGCCCAAGGCGACGAAGCAGCGGATCGTCGCCCCGGGCGAGGGGCTTGGACAACGCCAGATGGAGCGCCACGCGGAGCACAAGATGGCCGAGTTGCGCGCGGCCCTCGTCGAGCGGGGCGCGGATACGAGCGTGCTCGACGAGATCCCCACGCACATCGACACGAGCGTTGATCCGGACGATGTGCCCGAGCTCGACGGGCCCCCGCCGACGGTCGAGGGCATCCAGAAGCAGGTCAAGGACAAGACAGAGGCCGAGATCGCCAAGCTGCGGGAGCAGCTGGCGAGCATCGGGGGCGAAGAGGGCGAGAAGGCCCGCAAGCAGCTCGATGAGGTTGCCGAAAAGGTGCGCCTCGGCCCGGTGGGCCCGCCGGCCTCCAGCCGCGCCCGGACGCGCGAGCAGCTCGAAGAGGCGGTGGAGCAGCTCGTCGCCCAGGACGTGGACGCGAGCCCGATCCAGGCCCAGCTCGACGATCCCAAGCTGGACCAACAGATGCGCGAGCTCGAGGCGTTCGTCCGCGACTCCTACCGCAGGATGGTGCAGCACCAGCGGGCGGCGCCTCCGCTCGATCCCGACGCGAGCGCGGCAGTGCGCGCGCAGGTGGTCGACATGGTGGAGCACGGGGACCCGTTCGCATTTGTCGACCTTACCGGCGCGGACCTCTCCGGGCTCGACCTGCGCTGTGCGAGGTTCGGGCATGCGTTCATGGAGTCGGTGAACCTCTCTGGCGCTGACCTCGATGGCGCCGATCTCGGCTTCGCGGTGCTCGCGCGCGCCAACCTTCAGGGCACGGACCTGTCGAAGTGCACGAAGCTCATGGGCGCGAACCTGTCCGAAGCGGCGCTCGCGGGCATCGACTTTTCGGGCCTTGACCTCACGGGCTGCTTCTTTTCGGGAGCGGATCTGTCCGGCACGAGGTTCGTGGACACGACGCTCGACAAGGTCGACTTCGGCAAGGCCATCATGCGCGGGACCGATCTCTCGGGCTCGAAAGCGAAGGACCTGCTGTTTCACAAGATGCGCCTCGAGCACGTCATTGTGCGTGGCGTCCAGTGGGAGCGCCCGCTTTTTTATGAGAGCGAGGTGATCGGGCTCGACGCACGCGGTGCCGACATCAAGAACCTGGCGTTCGTGGACACGCTGGTGGAAGATTGCGTGTTCGACGACGCAACGCTGCTCAGCCTCCGCGCGGCGCGCGCTCTGGGCACGACCACCATGCGCCGCTGCTCCTTCGTCGGAACGACGGCGCACAAGGCGTTCTTCCGGTCGCTCGAGATGCCCTGGTCGGACTTCCGCCACGCTGACCTCAAGGAGTCCGACTTCTCCGAGGCGACCCTGGACGACTCGGACTTCCAGGACGCCAGGCTCGTTGGCGCGCGCTTCATGTCAGCGAGCATTCGGCGATGCAAGTTCGATCGCGCCGACCTCATGGAGGGCCTGCTCGGCGGCGCGATTATGGACCAGGCGTCCTTCGAGTCGGCAAACCTGTTCCGCGCCGACTTGCTGCGGTCACACGGCGAGGCCGTGAACATGCGCGGCGCGAACGTGAAGTGGGTCCGAACGGCGCCGAAGCGCGAGGAGTCGCCATGACGACGCGCGAAGACGTCGAGCAGATGGTCGCGCGCGGCGAGGCCTTCCACGAGACGAACCTCGACGGCCTCGACCTCGGCGGCATCGATTTCGGCGGCTGCACCTTCGCCGATGCTTCGCTGCAGCAGACGCGCTTCCAGGGCGCGCGAATGAACGAGACGACCTTCGCGACATCGAACCTTGCGGGCGCGGATTTTACGGGCGCCTCGCTGGAGCGCTCCACGTTCTTCCAGTGTGAGGGGCCCGCCGTCCGCTTCGACCAGGCGAACCTCAAGCTGGCCAAGTTCGCCGAGTGCGTGATGCCGGGGCTCTCCGCCGCGCGGGTGAGCCTCGTGAGCGCGGCTTTCTACAAGGACGCGCTGACGCGTGCCGACTTCGCCGGCGCGAAGCTGGAGGATGTCACCTTCTTGGACACCGAGCTCTTCGAGGCGAGCTTGCTCGGCGCCGAGCTCGCGCGCGTCGTGTTCATGAACATCGACCTGACCAGCGTCTCGTTCGAGGGCGCCAAGTGCGTCCGCTTGACGGTCAAAAATGGCAAGCTCGGCGGCAAGTCGTTCGCGGGGATGGACCTGTCGCGCGCCCAGCTCATGACGAGCGAGCTCGACCAGTGCGACTTTTCCGGCGCAACGCTCGTGCAGGCGGGCTTCACGGGCTCGAGCCTCCGCGGCGCGATCTTCAAGGACTCCAAGATGAACAACGCGCTGTTCCCGGAGGCGCAGCTCGAGGGTGCGGTCTTCGCCGGTGGCGCGCTGACCGAGGCCATCTTCATGGACGCGGATGTGAGGGGCGCTGACTTCCGCGGCGCCAAGGCCGACCTCGGGATCTTCATCCGCGCGAACTGCGAGGGCTCGAGCTTCGCCGATGCCGACCTGACATACGCCGACATGACGCACGCGATCCTGAAGGGCTGCGACTTCGTGGGTGCGACGATGTTCCGCACGCGCCTGCACGGCGCGGCGCAGGACGGTGCGAAGTTCGGCCCGACCAAGAAGCTCGCGCTCGGCGACGAGGAGGACCTCAGGATCGCGGAGAGCTGGTGGGCCAACCACAGCAAGCCCCGCGCCGAGGATGCGGAGTAGCCATGGATCGCGAGCCAATCGAAGCCAGCGAAGGAACGTCCCCGGTGGAGAACTCAAGAGACGGCGACCGCCTCGACGCACTGCTGCAGGCGGTGGAGGAGCCGCGGCGTGCGCCCGACGTGAGGGAGACCTACGGGACGGTGGAGGCCGAAGCGGGAGGCGCGATCGTGGTTCGCGTTGGCGGCCAATCGGTGAAGGCGCGGCGTGCGGTCAGCTGCCTCGTCGAGCCGGGCGTCGGCGACCGTGTGCTCGTGGCCCTCGCGGACGAGTCGTTCGTCCTTGCCGTGCTCGTCAGGGGCGAGCGTCGGGCCTCCGGCGTGACGCTTTCGGCGGAGGGTGACGTCACGATCCGAGCGAGGGGAGGGAAGCTCAACATGGTCGCGCGCGAGGCCGTGGCCTTGGCGAGCGGCGAGAAGGTCGAGCTCAGCGCGCCCGAGCTCGACGTGCGCGCCATGAAGACGACCTTCTTTTCCGCGTCGCTGTCGTACATTGGCCGCACGCTCGTCAGCGAGATCGACCGCATCAAGGTGGCCGCGCAGACGGTCGACCGCGCGATCGACCGCGTCAGCGAGCGCATCAAGCGATCGTTCAGGACCATCGAGCAGATCGAGCACGTCAGGGCGAATGAGCTCGACGTCGACGTCGAGGGCAACGTCAGCGTTCACGCCGACAGCACGATCATGAGCGCAGAGAAGCTCGTGAAGGTGGACGGCGAGCAGATTCATCTCGGGTAGTTGTCCGACGACAAAGGAGGCCAGCCATGTTTGCGAGCTGTCAGGTTTCGGGCATGAACCTCGGGTTTCCAGACGTTTGCCTCACGCCTCCGGTCCCGGTGCCAGTGCCGTATCCGAACACCTCGAACGGGCCGCTCACCGCGCCTTTCTGCGTGACTATCCTCATCGTGGGAGGCCCGGCGCACAACCTGACCCATCCAGTCACCGTCTCGCTCGGTGATTGCCCCGGCGTCGCTACGGGCGTGGCCTCGGGCACCGTGATGGGGCCGACGCGGCCGTTGACGGGGGCGTTCACCGTCTTGATGGGCGGAGCGCCTGCCACGCGCATGACGACGGTCAACATCCAGAACAGCACGAACAGCCCTGGGATGCGCATCGTTCCGAGCCAGGCGAAGGTGCTGATCCTGGCGCCGTAGCGGGTCAGACGAGGCTCGTCCGCCCGGGGGGGCCGAGGGACGGACCATGCCGCGCCGCCCTCATTTCCCGAGCCGACGGAGCCCCCGCTCGATCGCCCGCAGCCGCTCCTCCTGCGCCTTGAGCCTTGCCCGCAGCGCGCCGATCTTGCGCTGCTGAACGTCGATGAGGCGTTGCTGGGCGCCGATGGTGCCGTGTTGCTGCTGGACGGCATTGACCAGCGCAGCGACGACCGGAGCCCGCCAATATCAAGTAGCTGGCGAACGCCGCTAGTTATACTTCCGGCTGATCCCGAGCGCCGTCAGATCGATCAGCGTCAGCCCCTCCAACGAACCGTCGCTGATCACCAGCTCGCCCGTGGTCGCGAGGTACTCGGCCGCCTGCGGCTGGACGTCGATGTCGGTGGTGATGACGCTCAGCGCCAGCGGCGAGAAAGCCCCCTGCGTGTTGAACTCGAACTTCGTGTCCCGCTCGGAGGGCAGGTCCACGCACTCGCTGCCCTGCTCGCAGCTTTGGCCCTGCGCAATGAAGAAGCGGAAGAAGGGGTTCATGAGCGCCCGCGGGTCGCCGTCTTCGAGCACCGTTCCGCGCGGCACCTCGCGCAGCCGACCGTTCAATCGCTCGAGGGCTGGATCGCAGCTGGGGCGACAGGCGCCAGAGTCTGGATCGACGTTCATGTGGTGCAAAAAGCCCACCGTGTCGCCGTAGACCACCCACTGATCCCCCGCGCGCACGCGGAACTCGACCACCCCGGGAAAGCAGCACTTGATGGGTGGCGCGTCGGCGTCCGAGCGCGTCCGCGGCTCGAGCTCGACGAAATCCTCGTACGCCTCGAGGATGCGCAGGTCGCGGGCGGGCTGCGGCAGGTCGGTCGTGCCGTAGGCGTTGACGCACTCGGTGTAGGTGCACTCGCTCTGTAGGGCCCACCAGTCGTCGGTATCTACGGGCGAGGCCGAGCGGATCTGGACGTAGTCGGCCAGCTCGGCGGCTTCCGACTCGGCGGCTTCGGGCTCGCTGCCCTGGGCCATCAGTACGTCCTGCACGGCGGCCTGGCCGAGCACGCCGCGGCCGCAGAAGCGGCTGCTCACGTCCGACAGGACGAAGCCACCAGGGCGCTCGGCATCCTCGGTGAGCTCGGCGAACTTGCCGGAAAAGCCCGGCAGCGCGCCCTCGAAGGCGACGGTCCACCTCTGGCTCAGAATGTGCGCTCGCGGGTCCTCCAGGTTCATCACCAAAGTGTGCTCGGTGGGATCCGGGCTGCCGCTGACGAGCCGCTGGCCGGTCTGGGGGTCCAGCTGCTCTTTCTCCGTCCCCACGGTCAGCTCGAAGTCCGGGGGAGGCTCGACAGGCACGGTGGCGCTCATGCGCGGGACGGCCTCTCGCTCTTCCTCGTCCTCGTCGTCCAGAGCGAGCACGGTGCCCTCGGGATCGAAGAGCAGGGGGTAGGCCTGGATGCCCGGCTCGTTGCGGGCGATGCCCTCTTCGTGGATCAAGTAGCCGGCCGAGCGGGGCTGATGGGGCGCCACGCTCTGGCAGCTGTACTCCTTGGAGGTCTCGAGGTCGCTGAGCTGTCCGTCGCCGCAGCCGTAGAGCACATCCTGGTCGGCGGGGCCGCGGCACGGCGCGTCGTAGTCGTCAACGTCGACCACCACGATGTCGCCCGAGTCGAGCACCACCATGGCGAAGGCCCCCCGCAGCTTGCCCGGACCCGCGCCGCTCTCGTAGCCGTCGGCCGTGCGGTAGACCGTGCCCGGGCCCGTGGACTCGGGGTAGGGATCACAGCGAACCGGCACGCTGGCCCCGGTTTCCTCGTCATGGGCATCGTAGTGGTGGTGGACGATGATGATGTCTCGCGGCGGGGATTGGAGGCGAATGCGGTCGCTCGGCTGGAAGGGGTTCCACTCGGCGTGGGCTCGCTCGAGGGGGGTGCGCTGAGCCGAGTCCTCGCTGACGTCGAACATCATGACGCTGCCGTCGATGACGTCCACGGCGTACAGGTAGCGCTTGAGATCGAGGGTAGGCGGGCTGACCTCTACCCGGCTGGTCGTCACGACGCGGCCCGGCTCCTCAGCCGAGCGGGGCAGCAGGCCGGGCAGCTCGTAGGGCTCGCAGGGCGTGGGCATGTCCACCACGTGGATGATGGGCGCTTGCCGGTCGGCCACGTACAGGCGCTCGCCGTCGAAGGTCATGTCGGCGGGGCGCGGCAGGTAGGCCTCGGCAAAGGGGTCGTCGGCCGGCTCCTCGTTGACGCAGCCGTACGGCTCGGGCAGCGGCTCGGCGGGAAGGGGGGGCAGGTTCACCTCCAGCTCGACCCAGCGCTCGATGGGGCAGGGGGCGAACTGCCCGGCCTCCTGGTCGAGGATGTCCTGGGCGTCGATGACCGCCAAGCCCCCCTCGCTCGGCAGGGCCACGATGAGCTTGTAGCGGCCGGGCTCGTCGGTCCAGGCCGCCTCCTCGGATAGATCGCCGTGACAATGCACGGCGGCTTCGCTGCCGCAGGTCGACTCATCGGGCTCGCCGTAGTCGGCCTCGCAGCTCGGCCGCACGGCGCCTGTCTCGTCGGCCGGATCCAAAGCCAAGACCATGTCCCCAGGGGCGGCGGGCAAGGCGCAGCCCGGCCAGGAGCTGAGCCGCGGCGCGCTGCGGCGAATCATGTCCGACGGCAGGGCGAAGATGCGCTCGAAGTTGGGCTCGGCGGTGGCCACGAAGGTGACCATGCCGCCTGGCGTGGCCACGATGTCGGTGGGCTGTGCGCCGATGGGCAGGAAGTTGGCTCCTGGCGTGTCCGGATCCTGGTCCAGGACGGCCTCCGAGTCGGTGGTCAGATCCACCACCGCCACCTCGCCGCGCAGCGGCTGCGTGACCAGGGCGTAGAGGTGCGGAATGGAGTAGTCGTAGGGACCGGCGCTGCGATCGGCCGAGCAGTGCTCCAAGGGCAAGGCGAACTCCGCCGCGGAGCCGCTTGGCGCGTCCAGACAGACGAAGGCCATGGGGCCCAAGGAGTGCAGGCTGCGCAGCGGGGCCTCGATGGGGGTCTGGGTGCACGCGCCCAGACCGAGCGCCGCGGCCGAGCCGAGCGCGGCGCCGCCCGCCAAGGTTGCCACCGCGAGCCGCAGCGGGGAGCTCATTTGGCCTCCACGGGCTCGCTCGGCACCCCCACCGAGGCGAACATTTGGCCGTAGGTGAGCGGCCGCCGCATATCGAGATCGACCACGCCCAGGTAGGAGTCGGTGAAGTGGCCGACGTACATGTGGGCGTAGCGTCGGCCCGTCGCGTCTTGTCCGCTGTCGAAGGCGATGTCGTGCGGCCCGCGGCCCGCGCGGATGACCAGCTCGAGGCGGTGCTCGGCCGGGTCGAAGGCGAACACCGTGCGCGAGTCGAAGCACACCGCGAAGACCCGCTGCTCGAGCTCGCCGTCGGCATTGATGACCGTGCCGACCTCCAGCCGCGAAGGCCCGAAGGTAAGCGGCACCGAGTCGTAGAGGTAGAGCGACTCGGAGGCGCCGGTCAGCACGGTGCTCCCCGCGGGATCGCCCGGCTCGATGGCGGTGTCCAGCTCGGTGACCACCTCGCCGATGAGCAGGCTCGCTGGCGAGCGATTGGCAACGAAAAGCTGGAGCGGAACGGCCGCGCAGGCCTCCAGGCAATCCACGTCGAGCTCGTCGCAGGTGGCCTCGCAGGCGCGACGCTCGTCGTCCAGGACGGCCACGCCGCGCGAGTCGTAGCCAGAGGCGGTGATGGTGACCGCGGTCGCGTATCCGCGGACGATGAAAGGTCGCGGCGGGGCGGCGCCGCTGTCTGGGTAGTAGCGCAGGATGTCGAGCTGGGCGGTGCTGCGGAAGGTCAGCACGAAGCCCTCGTGATAGTCGAAGCTGCGGCCCTCCTGCTCGGCCTCGGCCATGGCTGCCGCCACCAGAGCAGGGGGCGGAATGGGAACCAGCTCGGTGGGCCCCTGCGGCAGATTGTTGGCGAAGTAGCTGAGCCAGGGCGTGCCCGTCCAGTCGTTGTAGAGCAGGCTGGCCGCCTTTTGCGTCTGGTGGGCGGTGACGATCGCGGAGCCATCGGCGCTTCCGGCGATGCCCACCGGGTCGGCGGGAAGCTGAACGCCGCGCAGGTTGCGGTCTGGGTCCCGACCGATGCGGTGCGCGCTGTGGCAGAAGCCGTCGCCCAGCTGCGCGCAATCGAGCCGGAAGCTGGGCGCGAAGTCGGCCGTGGCAGCGCGGTCGTCCTGGATGTCGAAGTAGGTGATCGAGGGGTCGCCCCGCACGGGCACGAACAGCCTCGCACGCGCGTCGTTTGGATCGTGCGTCAGCAGTAGCCCCGACGCAAAGGCGCCGATGAAGGCATGGGAGCGAACCCGCGGTGCGACCGGCAGAGGGCTGCAGGGACCGGGGTTGAGCCAAGGGTCGGGGTTGGCGCCCAAGCCGGCCTGAGCGCAGGCCTCCGCCACCGAGGCGCCGTCCGCCAACGCTTGCGGAATGCGGTCCACGGTCTCGCGCAGCGCGGCGAGATCCAGGGCCTGGACGGTGCCGCCGCTGTAGCGCAGGTCGAAGTCCGAATTGGCCACGTACAGAGCCGTGCGGCCGGGTGAGACCGCCTAGCCCGTGGGGAAGTAGAAGCTATAGGGATCGGGCTCCCGCCCCTCGGCGTCGGTGAAGCATCCGGAAAGCCCGGGGCCGAGCAATGCAGCAAGGCATGCGGCCAGCCAGGAGTTGGGGCCGTGGGGCGACATGAGCGCGGCGAGGCTAGTACACCGTCTCCCAAGTTTGTAGTGACATCGACGGTGCGAGCGCGGGCCCGGCCGCCTCAGAGGGTGTGAAACGTCCTCTCAGCTCATCAAGTCGACGATGACCACGCCTCGGTCCTGCTCGTCGTCCTCGGCGTTCGGCTCCTCGAGCGCGGGCGGGGTGGGCAGTCGCTCGAGCGGAAGCTCGAGCCGGGGGCGACGCGACTCGTGGCGTTGGCGCTCTCGCTTCTCACGCTGCCTGATCTGATCGATGATGAACGGAGGTAACATGATGTGGGCCAACATCGAAGCGCGTGGCCGATAGTTTGTACAAGTTATACAAGAAAAGTGCCAACCTGCGTCACCGTCCCAATTTGCGTCGGTCACGCCTGAGGATCAATCTAGCAATCGTGGACAATGGGTCAAGGTTCGGAGGGCGGTGGCAGGCCTATCGGGCGCGCGTGACGCTGCTCGGTGCGCTGGCGCTCGGGCTCGCGCTCAGCCGACCCGCCCATGCGGGGGCCTTCGACCTCAACGACACGAGCTGGGAGGGTTGCGCCGAGCTTCTCGAGCTGGCCCGATCCGAGCTCGGCCAGGAGCGCGTGATCGTGCGCTCGGTGCTCGACTGGCGGCTTCTGCGAAGCTCGGACGGCATTTTGCTGCTGCACCCCACCCAGAACGTGGATCGGGAGGAGGCGGCGGCCTTTCTGCGGTCGGGCGGTCGGCTGGCGGTGGTGGACGACTACGGACGAGGCGACCGCCTGCTCGCCCACTTTCGCATTCGCCGCCGCGGCCTGCCCACCCGGCCGCTGTCGTTTCTGCGCAACAAGCCCGCCTTGCCAGTGGCCGAGCCAGCCTTCGATGCGGCTGCTGGGTCGGTGTGGGGCCGCCACCCGACGGTCTTGCGCGTCGACCGCGTCATGCTCAACCACGGAACGGGGCTTGTGCATCCCGACCTGACGACGGTGCTGGAGGTGCGGGCGACGGGCGAAGAGCCAGTGACGGTGGCCGTGGCCGGGCAGGTGGGGCCCAAGGGCCGGCTCTTTGCCATGGGCGACCCCTCGGCCTTCATCAACCAGATGCTGCGCTACCCGGGCAATCGGCGCTTCGCGGCTGGCATGGTCCGCTACCTGGTGCAGCGCGACGGCGATGACCGCGGCGACGGTCGGCTTTTCGTGCTGGTCAACGACTTCTCCGAACGGGTCGGCTTCGGCGGCGTGACGCCGTTTCGCAAGGCGCTCGACCGGGAGCTGGACGCGGTGCTGGAGGGGCTGGCCGGCCTTCGGCGGGATGGCTTTCCGTGGTGGCTGCACCTCGGCGTGGCCGCCTTGGCCGGCCTGCTGGTGCTCGGCTGGGTGGTGCGCTCGCTGCTCCGAGTCTACCGCCCAAGGGTGCCGCGATTTGCCGAGCCGGTTCCGCTGGTCGCTCAGGGGGGGCTGGCCGGTCGAGTGGCGGTGCTGAGCGCTGCTACCACCACCCCCGCGCTCGGGCTGTTTGAGCTCCGCAACGCCCTGGTCGAGGCGCTGGCGCATCGCTTTGACATGCCGCCTCACACGGCTCTTGGGAGCCTCTTCGAGCGGGCGAAGGCCAGCGTGGGCGCGGATGAGCAGCTACGGGCAGCGTTCGGCGAGCTGGAGCAGATCGCGCGTACGGCGGAGTCGGCGCTCGTCCCGGGCGTCGGGCCGAAGGTCAGCCGGGCCGATGTCCGCCGCGCGGGCGAGCTCGTCGGGCGCGTG
>CAYTYV010000161.1:10707-12782 GCA_964441055.1 uncultured Polyangiaceae bacterium
GGCCTGCGGCGTCGACGTGCCCACAACCGACGCCACGGGGCAGCGAAGGGGCGACGCGCTGCGCAATGACCGCTATGACGAGGGTTCATGAAGGACGACCAGCTCACCGGACAGATCGCCGCCACACAGGAGCGCATCGAAGCGCTTCGGCGCGAGGTGGCGCGGGTGTACATCGGACCCAGCAAATCGGTCGATCTTCTGCTTGTGGCGCTGCTGGCGCGCGGCCACGTCTTGCTCGAAGGGGTCCCCGGGGTGGGCAAGACCACCCTGGCCAAGGCCTTTGCCTCGGCCCTTGGGGTGCGCATTCGACGGATCCAGTTCACGCCCGATCTGCTGCCTGCGGACATCACGGGCACCTATGTGCTGTCGCCGCGCGACGGGACCTTCTCCTTTCGACAGGGGCCGATCTTCGCCAACCTGGTGCTCGCCGACGAGATCAATCGGGCGCCGCCCAAGACCCAAGCGGCCCTGCTCGAAGCCATGCAGGAGCAGCAGGTCACCGTGGAGGGCGACTGCTTCGAGCTGCCCGACCCCTACATGGTCGTGGCCACCCAGAACCCCATCGATCTGGAGGGGACCTACCCGCTGCCCGAGGCGCAGATCGACCGCTTTCTCATCCGGGTCGGCATTGGCTATCCCGGCCGCGATGACGAGATGGCCATGTTGCAAGCCCACCATGCTGGCGTGCCGAGCGCAGGCGCTGTGCTGTCCGCCCCAGAGCTGGTCGAGATGCGATCGCTGGCCCGGAAGATCCACGTCGAGGCCGACCTGTACGCCTACGCGGTGGCGCTGAGCGAGCACACCCGCGCCGACCGCCGGGTCCTGCTGGGAGCGTCGCCGCGCGCCACGCTGGGGCTCATCCAGGCGGCCAAGGCCTTGGCGCTGCTCGGCGGGCGTCCCTTTGCCACCCCCGACGACATCCGCGAGCTGGCTCCGGCGGTGCTGGCCCACCGACTGATTCTCGCCGACGACGCCGAGGCGGACGGGCGGGTCAGCGAGCAGGTGGTCGAGCAGGCCCTCGCGCGGGTCGGCTACCGACGCGCGGTCCGCTCGGCCTAGCCATGAGCATCCATCCGACCAGCACTGCCGCCCACCTCGCGGTGGCCGCCACGCTGGCCTTCGCCTTGGGGGTGGCGCTGCAGGAGGCCGTGATGGTGGCTTGGGCCGGCGGCATGCTGATCGGTCTGGCACTGGCCCGCGCGGTCAGCCTGGTGTCGGTGATGCGCATTCGCACGGCCGGCTTCGAGATGCTCTGGATGCAGCACGGCCGCGTGGCTCGCACCCGTTGCGGAGGCACGGTGGAGCTCACCGCCGAGCTGCGCAATCGGGACACCTTGGCCGCCCGCTACGACGGCCTGCGGGTGTTGGCGTCGCCAGCGCTGCAAGCGCAGGTGGACGAGGTGGCTGGCGAGGTCAAGGCCACGGGATCGGTGCGGCTGCGGGTGCGCGTACGCGCGTTGCGCGTGGGCTACCACGGTTTGCATGGCCTGGCCCTGGAGGTGCGCGGGGCGCCCAGCTTGTTCGAGATCCCGCTGACCTTTGCCAACCCCTTCGGCATCGAGGTCCTGCCGCGGGCGCTGGCTCAGGTGATGGCGCTGCCAGCTGGCGGCCGCAGCGGTACGCTGTCGTTCGCAGGTCGACCGGGACGCCGACCGGGAGACGGCACCGAGCTGCGCGAGCTGCGCGAGCATCAGCCGGGAGACCCGTTTCGTCGCATGGCCTGGAAGGCCACGGCGCGGCGCGGCGTGCTCGTGGTGCGGGACTTCGAGCAGGAGGAGCGGGACGTGGTGTGGCTGGTGCTCGACGCCTCGGTCGAGCTGTGGGCAGGCCCGGTCGGCGGGGCGCCGCTCGACGGCGCCATCGACATGATGGCCACGCTGTCGGTCCGTCACCTGGGCTCGGGCGACCAGGTGGGGCTATGCATCGTGGCGGGCCGCGAGCTCGGCCGTTTGCCGCCGGATGACGGGCGCGTGCATGCCGTCCGCATCGCCAGCGCGCTCTTGGATGGCTCGGGCTTGCTGGACGCCGATCGCTCGTGCTGGGACGAGTCCGATCTGGTCCTGCAGGTGGCCGAG
>CAYTYV010000162.1:0-12754 GCA_964441055.1 uncultured Polyangiaceae bacterium
TACGGCCGCGTTACGGATCGACGAGTCCGTCGAGAATCGGCGCTCCGCCGATGTTACGGCCGCGTTACGGATCGACGAGTCCGTCGAGAATCGGCGCTCCGCCGATGTTGCGCTCGCGTTACGGATCGGCGAGTCCGTCTAGAAAACCGGTCCAATGGGCCTCGCCCTGAATATCGCGGCTTCAATCGTTCGGCGCCTGGCTGTCGCATTCTTCGCCATCATTCTGAAGAGCTGCCTGTCGAGCCGTGGCAAGCAGCCGCCGCAACCGCGTTGCGATCTTTCGGTCTGCTTTGGCGCGGTGCATCCAATGACGCTGTTGCCTCTCCCATTCGGCCGGTCCGAGCCCATGGCGAGCCAGCATTGCCGCAGAGTCCTCCGCATCCTCCAGCGCAACTTGAAGCTCAGCAAAGCGCTCGAGGCCGAGAGCGCTTTCCGCCTCGCCTGCTCCTGCATCGACTGGCGCCTGCCGGGCAGCCATGATGGCTTGGCGCACTTCCGTGGCCCGCTCGACGCTGCCTTTGCTGGCGTCTTCGGCGATGGCGGCCATTTGTTCCCGCTCGTATTCGTGCCACGCCGCCTCCTCCACGCCGTGCTCGGCCAAGGCCTCGGCCAGAGGGCGCCCATCGTGTAGATCCACCTTGATGGCGGCATACGTCTCCAGCGATAGCTTGCGCCGATGCGAAGCCCGATCCGCGCTCGGAGGCTTCGGGGATGCCTCGGTTGCCGCGCGGCACGGTGTCCAAGGCCGCTGCAGATCGGGCACACGCGAAACGGATGCTCGGTCGATAGGAAGGGGCGTGGACACCTGGGCCCGCTGGGACGGCGATGGGCCGGTGCCGTCGGGGCAGGCCGGCGCCGGCCTGCCCCGGGCTGCATCGCGTACAAATGGCAACGCCGCCGCCGCAGCCGCCTGGGCATCCTTGGCGGCGAGCGTTCCAGAACCCCCACCGCCCACGCCTTCCGCTGCCGGCTCGGCGGTTTCGGGGCAATGCCCCACCCCTGCCGGCACCCCGCTCCCGCGAGCAAGCCGGGCGGGCGCCGCGGTGGAGGCTCGTCGCGCTCGAGCGAAGGGCAGCGGGTCGGCGGCTTGCAGCGGTTGGTCTGGTAGTCGCAGCGTCTCCTCGCGGAGCTCCGATCCGTCCGCGTCGTCGAGCCGCTCGTCGGCCGCCGCGTCGTGGCGGTGGGTCGAGGGCGCATCGGCGTCGGCGGTTGCTTCCTGCGGTTTGCTCGATGACAGCGCCGACATCGCCTCGTCGAGGGTGGTCGTGTCCTCGTCCCCCCAGGCGGAGCTAGCCAGCCCTCGCTCCGGGCACGAGACCTGCTCGGATGGCGGTCCAGCCGGCCACGGCAGTGGCGCTCGGGTCGGTGCTCCGTCCACCGCCGGGGCCGTCGACGACGCGGCGGTGCTCGCGGGTTCCGCTTCCGACGACCACCCTCCTTCCTCTGGCGCCAGCAGAGCCGTTCGCTCAGGCTCCCACGGCTCGAGCTCCACCAGCGCATCCTCCTCCACGCCCCGGTGCCACACGGCGCACTCGAGCTTGGCGGCGAGCGCTGGCCACGAAGGGGGCGAGGCATAGAGCCCCACAGCGGCCACGAGCAAGGGACGCGCCGAGTCGTACGGTGCTCGCGCCACCTCCCCTCGCCACGTCAAGGTGAGCAGACCGCGATCCGTGTCCAGCCACAGCGAGTCGCAGCGCATCGCCACGGGCCGGCCGGGAGGCAGCTCGTCCTCTGGCCGATCGGGCACGTGGAAGACAAACGGTGTCACCCCGGCCAGCTGGAGCTCTTGGCGCGAGGCCCCCGGCAAGAGATTGTCCAGCACGAGCCGCGCATCGGGCGCCAACTCGGCGATCCGCAACGCCGGCGATGCCGCGTTGAAGGCCGTGAAGTCGAAATCCGCGCCCACCGTGCGCCATTGCCAACCTGCCACCTTCGTTCGCGCGGCAGCCAAGCGCACCGGTCGCCGCGCGTTGCCCTGGGCTTGCCGAAGGAACCGTGCAAGCAACGGAATCTCGGTCACCGGCTCGGGTGCCATGGCGCGCAGTCGCACCCGCCAGGAGCCCACCTCCATACCGCAGGCGATGGTGCGTACCGGCGCGCGGCTGCGTGCGTGGCCCACCAGCACGACGTCGACGCCGCTCTTGCGGGGCACGTAGTCCGATGGCCGATAGAGCTCTTCTTCCCCGTCGGGCAAGGGCAGGTCGGTGGTCAGCGGCAGCTGTACGTCGGCGAGCGCGACCTTGCTCTGCTGGGTTGTCACGAATGTGGCTTTGACGATGACGGTGTGCACCGGCGCCGGGCCATTCCACGCCAGCACCCCCATCGGCAACGGCGACAAGGAGGCAACATCCATGTACGTCAGAACGCTAGAATGCGCGTGGATCGACGGCAAGCCCACGGCGTTTGCGGCGACAAGGCCGCCGGCCATCCGGAGCCAGCGAAGCCGGATCGGGGTGCCGCTGCCAACAAGCAGGGCACAGCCCCTCAGCGAGGAGCAGCGCGCCCCGCCCTGGCACCTTGGGGCCGCCTACCAACGCGCCAGCACCACAGCGCCAAGCCGAGCAGCGCAAGGCCGCTACCGTACGGGAGCCGTCGGGCAGGCGCATGCCAGCGGCAGGCGTAACCGCCGACATTTTGATCGGCGCCCAAGGGGGGAACGAGGGGGAGATCTTCGGATGATGGCGTCGGCTCGCACGTGCCGTCGCGGCACGTACCGTCCTTACATGGCGCATCATCGCCGTCGTACTGCATGCAGTTTCGTTCGTCCTCATCGCACGACTCGCTGCAGTTCGCGTCCTCGTCCGGGCCGGGACAGGGGTCGCCGGAGCCGATGCAGGTGCCGCCCAGGCAAGAGTCATCAGCGGTGCAGAACAACCCATCATCGCAGTCCGCGCCGTTGTCCACATCTCCGCACACGCCGTCGGTCGAGGCGCCAGCGGCGATGCTGCATGCCCGGCAGTCGTCTGGGCTGTTGCCGCCGCACGGATCGTCGCAGCACACCGAGTCGGCGCAGTAGGCGGTGGCGCACTCATCGCCCTCGGCGCAGGGGGCGCCATCCTCCTTTCGCAGCGCGAACACGTAGGCAGCGCCGGAGTCGTTCCCCTGGTCGTCGTCGCCATGGGCACCTACCAACGCCGTGTCAGCGGCAAGCGCCACGGAGATGCCGAGCTCGTCGCCCTGCGCTCCATCGCTGGCGGTCAGCTTCTGCGCTTCTACCCATACGCCGCCACTGCGAACGAACACGTAGGCTGCGCCCCAGCTGTCGTTGTCCCCGACGGATCCCAGCAACGCCCTATCGCCGTGGAGCGAGACCGAGCGGCCGAAGTTGTCGTCTTTCCACCCGTCGCTAGCGGCGAGCTTCTGCCTTTCGGACCATGTGCTGCCATTTCGAACGAACACATAGACCGAACCCGACTCCTGGCCATTGTCGTCGTCGCAGTGGGCGCCAACCAGCACCGTATCGCCGTCGCGCGACAACGAGTAGCCGAACGAGTCGCCCGCCGCCCTGTCGCCGGCCGTGAGCTTCTGCATTTCGGTCCATTCCCCGCCGATGTGAACAAACACATAGGCCGAGCCGGCGCCACCGTCGTCGCCGTAGGCACCCACCAAGGCCGTGTCGCCCTCGAGCGCCGTCGAGCTGCCGAACGCGTGGGCCGGCCGCCCATCGCTGGCGGTAAGCTTTTGCTGTTCAGTCCACGCGCTGCCACTCCGGACGAAGACGTATGCCGAGCCGGAGCCGTTGCCGTTGTCGTCGTCCCAAATGGCGCTCACCAGCGCCGTGTCGCCGTCAAGCAACAGCGAGTAGCCGAAGTGATCGCCCGGCTCCGCGTCGCTGGCGGTGAGCTTCTGGTCTTGGGTCCATAGGCTCGCTCTGCGAACAAACACGTATACCGAGCCGGCGCTGTTGTGGCCGTCGTGGTTGTCCCAGCGGGCTCCCACCACCACCGAGTCGCCCTCAGGCGACAACGAATTACCGAAGCTGTCGCCCTGCTCCCCGTCGCTAGCGGTGAGCCTCTGCCGTTCGGCCCATGTGGTGGCGCTTCGAACGAACACATAAGCCGAACCCGTGTTGGGGAGGTTGCCATCGTCGTGTGTTGCTCCCACGAACGCTATGTTGCCATGGTGCGCCACCGAGAAGCCGAACTCGTCCCCCTCCGTCCCGTTGCCGGCCGCAAGCTTCTGCTCTTCGGTCCAGATGAACGCGTCAGCCGACTTGCCAAGCAGCTCGCTCGGCAAGTCTCCGCTACAGCCCACCATCATGAGGAGCGCGGCGAACTCCAGCGCGCCCCGCCGCTGCCCCCAGGACCGCTCCGCCGCAACGCTATCCATCGAAGCATCCGGTTGTCTCTGAGCCAGGTGATACCCCGTCCGTCGCCGATCACGAGCAGCAACCGCGCGAACTCACCTAGAACTCCCCCCTCAACCCAACCGCACCCGGGCCGACGACCGGCCGGACGGACAAACCACTCTCCGCGTCGTCGTCCGAGTCCCCGCCGAGCAGGGCCACAAGGCCGGCAGCGGCGCCGGCGCCGGCCACGATGAAGCTGGCCGTGGAGACGTGGGCCAGCGTCTTCATTGTGTCAACGTCGTCTTCCCTCTCACGGGGGCAGACATCGTTAGGGCAATCGGGCTCGAGATCCGAAACCATGGACAAGGACATGATCCCCGTGACGGTGCCCAGCACCGCGGCGGCGCCCCCCACGCCGAAGCCGACGTAGACGACTGGGGAGACGCCAGACGGCGCCTCGTCGCTCTCGAGCACGGGCACGGTCACGGCTTGGCGGTCGGCATTGGCGCCTACCGTCACCGTGCTCGACCAGGTCTGGTATCCCGGCGCCGTGACCTCGACCCGGTGCTCGCCCGGATCCACCGCAAAGGGGACGCCGTAGGATGCGGAGTCGAGGGCGACGCCATCGCAGCGCACTCTCATACCTTCGATCCGCGTCGGCACCACCACGGCGAGCTTGGACAGCTTGGGTACAAGCGCCTCGATGAGCGCCTCGACCAGCTGAGCGCGATCGGTCCTGCCATCCGCACGGGCCATCTCCATCTGTAGCACCCGCTGGTACTCGCGCGTCGCAGAAGCGTACATTCCCTGCAGCTCGTGGCAGCGCGCCAGGTTCAACCATGGGCCGATGGCATAGCTATTGGCGTGGATGCTCTCCTCGCACTTCGCGCAAGCACGGTCGAGATGCCCGGCCTTGAGAAGGGCGCGGCATTGCTCGAAGAGCCGCTTGCCGGCAGCCTGGCCCTGGGCGCGAGCACGTGGCGCTGCGCACAGGAACACCGAGCAGACAAGCAGCGCGAGCAGCCGTCTGAGCGCGATCCGCCTGAGTGCGATCCGTCTGAATGCGATCCGCCGCGCGGCAAGCGCACCAACGCCGATTGGAGGACTCGAGCTGCCATGGCTACCGGTATTCATCGAAGACATCCTTCGTCTCTGGTTGAGAACCCGAAGCGCCGTGCGTGGGTCGGTCAGAGCTTGCGGCGGGTACCGGGGCCGGACGCGCAGAGCCCTTCGCCGCACGCGGCCTCAGCGAGCCTGGCGCCGATTGGGAACCTGGCGTAGCGGGCCCCAGCGACGAGGCGTCGGCGAGCCCACCGGCGTCCGCTGAACCGGTGAGATCCGCATGCCACGTCGGGTCAGACGTCGCAGATCGGCCGGGTTGTTCCGCGCCCGCATGCGACTCGTCGCTTCCGGCAGGTGTGGCTTCGCGCGCATGCTGCCCGACGTTCGAGCTTGCCGCACGCCCGTGCGTCGGGTGTGCGCCCTCCTCAGTAGCCGGGCCGCGCAGCCACACCACCGCCGCCGTGCCGAGCAGCGCGACGAGCACCGTCGCACCAGCCGCGATGGCGAACCACCCCTGAAGCCGGTTGGGCACCTGCGACAGCCTCTGCTGCCACGTCTGTACCGTGTCGCCGAGCCGCGGCGGAACCGCGGGCATGACCCCTGCGCTCGGTGGCGGCCCGTCGGCAGCGCGCTGCGGCTCGTCGAGCCACTGCCTGTCAGCCGGTTCAGTCCTGGAGACTGGCCGATACGACTGCGGATCGACGATGGGAGAGCTTCCAGGAGCAACCGAGTGGGGTAGCCCATCCTCCGTCGGGGATCCCGACTTTGCCGCGGGCGCGACGAGCTCGCGCGACGTCCTCGGGGCTCCGTCGATCTGCCCGGGCCTGGCGGCGGCCTGGCGGTCGGCATCGTCCGGCTGTATCGACCCGTGGCCTTTGGCCGACCTGTTTGGCTGCGTGAACAGGCGCGATAGCTCTTCGATGGTCTCGCCTGCGGACGACCACCGCTCTTCCGCGTTGTGGTTGGTGCAGCGCAGGAACCACGCGTCGAAGCCCGGCGGGAAGCAGTGCGCCCGCGCCTGCGCAGCGGCTGAAGGGGGCTTTCGCTGGCCCAGAACAACCTCGACTACCAGATCGGCATGGCTCTTCACTCCCCAATACTGCCTTGCCTGAAGCGCGGTGAGCATTTCGTAGACAACCAAGCCCAACGCCCAGACGTCGGTGCTGGCACTCACCCCCCGGGAGACGGTAATACCGCGCTCGGCCGCCAGCACTCGCATGCTCGCGCCGAGCTGCTCGGGCGCGGCGTACCAAGGCGTGCCAGCCAGGGTGGCCGTGTGCGCCCCGGGGGTGTCGAGAACCTTGGCGATGCCGAAATCGAGAACCTTCGCGGTGAGCCGTCCCTTGCGATCCTCCGTCACGAAAATGTTCCCCGGCTTCAGATCCCGGTGCACCACGCCAGCCTCGTGGGCTGCATCGAGCGCATCGGCGAGCTGCTCGAGAAGCAGGCCTGCCACTCCCCAGTCCAGCGGCGCATGCGCCCTGCAGAACCTGCGGAGCGTCCTTCCCTGGAGCAGCTCCATGGCGAGAAATGGGATCTGCCACTTGCCGTCCATCCCCGTATCGAACACGTCCACGATGTGGGGATGAGCGCCGATCCGCGACCCGACGCGCGCCTCCTCAAGAAAATGCCGGGTGACCTCCGGCTCGCTCGCCAGATGCGGGTGGACGAACTTGAGGGCGCACGATTTCTGCGTGCCCAGGTGCCGAGCCTGATACACGACGGCCATCCCGCCCTCGCCGAGCGGCTCCTCGATGAGGTACTTGTCGTTGACGACCTCGCCGGCCGAGAACAGGGCAACGGCACGGGCCATGAGTGGAAGGATACTTGAGGGTGAGAGCCGGGGGAACCCCGTACGCCGACCAGCCGCGCTCTGCCGTGCCGCCGGATGTTGCTCCCGCACGACAGCGGTGGATTGACTTCCTGGCGCGGCTTGGCTGTACTTGCTTCGTGCTGATTCTCTGGCGCGCCGTCGCGGTGGCCGCATCGCTGCTCGCGGCTTCCTGCCACCTCGTCTCGGGCGGCGACGACCTCGCGGTCGAGTGCGACTACTGCGGCGACTGCCAGAACTGCGCCGACTGCGCCTTCGAGGGCCCCTGCGCCGCCGAGCTCGAGGCCTGCCAGGACAGCGAGCCCTGCGTGGGGCTGTGGGACTGCTTACACAACGGCGGTGCGGACTGCGACGACGACTGCATCGACAAGTGCGTGGATCGGCACGGGGACGGCGTCGCCGCCTACAAGCCCGTCTCCAAGTGCTGGCTGTGCAATCAGTGCCGCAGCGACTGTGGCCCGGTCGCTGGATGCGAGTAGCACCGCTGCCCACGCAACTCCTGCGCCGCCCAGCCCGCCGTGGTAGCGTGGGCGCATCATGGGAATCAATGCCGTCGCGCTGTTGCGCATTCCGCTCGCTCAAGTCCGCGCTGAGCTCTCGGCCCGAGAGGGCAGTCACTCAAAGGGCGCGCTCCGCGCCGCGGCGCTGGACGACGCCACCCTGCTCCACACGGCAACGCCGCTCGGCTCCGAGCCTGCGGAGCTCGCCGACCGGCTACGCGAGCTTCTGGGCGAGGCGCTGGAGCGCCATCGGGACGAGCGGGGCATTTACGTATTTCCCAACGTGGCCAAGCCCACGGCGCGCAGCTACGACGGCGTTATCGAGGAACTCGGCGAGCTCGGCTTCTGGGTGGAGCTATCCAGCACCGAGCCGGCCGAAGCCCCCGACGAATCGGAGCGGGCCGCCAGCGCCCTTGCCAGCGCGCAGGAGCTGCTCGGCGCCGTGCCCGACGGCGTCGCTGGCGAGATCCAACAGGCCCTGGCCCGCGGCGATTACCAGGCCCTGGAGGCGATCTCGCAGAAGGTCGAGACCGCCATGGGCGGACGCGAGCGCGTGATGGAGGCCATGCAACGGGGGGCCATCGAGGACGCCACCCAGGAAGCCTTCAAGCACGTGCAGCAGATGCTCGGCTCGGCCACCGATCCCGCGGCTCCTGGTCAGATCGACTTTGCCAAGCTGCCCTTTGGCCTGCCCTCGCAGGACGACGCGCCCGAGCTCTGGGCCCACGCTCGCAAGCAGGCCGAGACGCTGATGCAGAACCCCGAGCAGCTCGCCGCCCTCGGCCGCCAGCTCGGCATGCCCGTCGACGCCATGGTCGCAGACTTCGCCGCCGAGCAGACGGGCGACGACGCGACCGAGGCGGAGGGCGACGACGCTGGCGACGAGGTGGAGGAGGCGGACCCGCGGACCTCCGATCCAGACACAGGAGCATAACCGCTGGGCTCACACCTGCGGCGCTACGGGGTCAAGACGTGGCCAACGGCACCGAGGCGCCGCTCGACGACTGAAGGTCAGAGCACTCGCTCCGGTGCCACTCGGGCCGTGAGGGGGCCGGATGGCGACGCTGCAGGTCGGTTTGGGCGTTTCGTCGTTGGTTGCCAGAAGCGTCGCTGGCTTGGAGTGGAGGCCGCCAGCCGCTACACTGGTCTTTGATGAGGCCGAGCTACGACGAGGCAACCCTGCGGGCCTACTTCCATCCCCTTTCGCCCAGCTTGTGGCAGGACCCTGTACTGGGCCCCCTGCTCCAGGAGCTCGAGCTCTGCGACCCTCTGCTGCTCGAGGCTGTGGCGGATGTGGACCGCTCGCAGGTGCGCGAGGCCCTCGGATGGTCGCCGTTGCGCCGCCTACAAACCTCATGGGGCATGGCGGGCGCCATCGAGGAGCTGCGCGGTGGCCTCCGCAGGTGACGAGCTGCTCGCGTTGCTCACGGGCTTGGCAGGCGCGGGGGTCGAGTTCGTGGTCGTGGGCGGGGCGGCTGCGGCGTTGGCCGGATCGCCCATCGTGACCTACGACCTCGACATCGTGCATCAGCAGAGCCCAGAGAACGTGCAGCGGTTGCTCGCGTGGCTACTCGCCCACGGGGCCTATCATCGACTCGACCCGGCCAACCGGCGGCTGCCGCCGACGCGAGAGCAGCTCCTCGGGCACGGACACATCAACCTGCAAACCGACCTCGGCAAGCTCGACGTGCTATGCGAGCTCGGACCAGGCGAGCGCTACGAGCAGCTCTTGCCGTTTGCGGCGGTGCTCGAGGTGGCCGAGCTGGAGATCCGGGTGCTCGATCTGGCGAAGGTCATCGAGACGAAGAGGCGCGCCGGGCGACCCAAGGACAGGGCGGTGTTGCCAGTGCTACTGGCCACCCTGGACGAGCGTCGCAAAGGTTGAGCTGTGAGCTCGTCAAGGGCTAAGGCTGCGCCACGTCGTTGTAGCTGCCAACCGCGGGGTCGGGCTCGGGCAAGATGACGCCGCCCGTCAGGCCCGAGAAGCTGGAGCGGTAGATGCGCACCACGGCGTCCTGGGTATACTCCGTCTCGTTGGCGGTCACGACCAGATAGCGGTCGCCGCTGCTGCCAGTATGGTAGGCCGCCGACAGCAGCCCGCCGAAGCGGCCATTGTCGACGGGATTGTTGTCCTCCTGCGTCCAGTCGGGGCTGTCGGACATACCTGAGTCCGTCCCGAAGTACACGTAGACCTCGCCGCGGGCGTTGTTCGCGTTGGAGATGCCAAAGGCGGCGTCGTCGCGGCCGTCCAGGTTGAAGTCGGCCACCACGGCGCGGGTGCCGAAGCCGCCGTCTTCTTCGTCGTTGGGGCTGGGAATCGTAACGGCGGGCGTGTCGGCCAGACCCGACTGCGAGCCCAGAAAGAGATAGGCCTGTCCCTCGTGGGTCTCGGGCTCCGAATGCGAAGGCGCACCCACCAATAGATCGCCATAGCCATCGCCGTTCATGTCCCCGGTCCACACGTTGGCAAAGCCCGCGCCAGCGGCGTCGTCGGGGTTGTCGATCACCTGGTCCGGCGTGGTCTCGAAGCCGCTTGCCGAGCCGTAGTACACGTAGGCGTTGCCCTCGGAGCCCTCGGGATTGCTGGCGAGGTAGTCCCCGACGACCAAGTCGGGGTAGCCGTCGCCGTTCAGATCCACGCCGCCCGCCATCGATCGGCCGAACTTGGTCGGGGTGGTGATCCCCGGGATGACCAGATCGGGCGAGCTCGGCAGCCCGCCCGAGGCGCCGTAGTAGACGTGGATGTTCGCCAGCTCGCTCGTGCCCTCATGGTTTTCGGCCGCGGCGAGGTCGTCGTAGCCGTCGGCGTTGACGTCGCCGAGCCGGACCAGCTCGCCCGCAAAGCCGTAGGCAGGCTGCTGGGGCGGCTCGATGGTGAGGCTCGGCGTTGCGCCAATGCCAGCCTCCGCGCCGTAGAACACCGCGATGCGACCCTGGCTGCTGTAGGGGCTGACGCTGATCGCCAGGTCGGCATAGCCATCGCGGTTGACGTCACCGATGGCGGCAATGGAATCCATGTACGAGCCGCCGGGGTCGTAGGTTCGGTACAACACCGAGGGACCGCCGAGCTCCCATACGTAGGCGTCATAGCCCGAATGGGCCGCCACCTCGTCCCAGCCATCGCCGTCGAAGTCCACGGTGGAGCGACCCACGTTGAGGTAGCGCACTGCGCTCCAGGCCGAGCAGCCCTCGGTATCGCAGGCTCGCACGCGCCAGTAGTAGCGGGTGCCCACGGGCGCGGCGTTCGCCACGGTGAGGTTGGTCGTGGGCTCGAACTCCGTCTCCTCGAGGTCGCTCTCGCTGATTTCCGGGCTCGAGAAATCGCAGCTCAAAAAGTCGCTCGGGTCGCACGAGTCGTCGACCTCGAGCTCGTAGTATATGCCGCTGCCGCCCGACACCGCATTCCACGCGAAGCGCGGCCGCAACGGCTTGCGCGTGCTCTGGGCGGCCGTGACCCGCGCGCTTCCGGTCGCGTAGCCGTTCCACGGAAAGCGCGCGACCGCGTCGCCCAGGCCGCCCGTGCCGCCCCCGCCGCCTTCGCCACCTTCGCCGCCTTCGCCGCCCGAGCCGCCGCCGCTGCCCGCCTGGGCGCCACTGCCCGCCGATCCTGCACTTCCGGCCGTGCCGCCGCCGTTGGCCGTCGAGCCCACCACCTCGAGATCGTCCAGGCCGAGCACTTGCTTGCATCCGAGCGCGGCCAGAGCCGCGGTGGTCAGGACCAACATCCATCGCGCCGAGATGAGCTGCATGAGGGACACTATCGTGCCCACCGGATGATGCTGCAAGTCCCTTGGGGCCTTTCGCACCGCCCACCGAATTTGCACCTTGCCTGCCCCGCGCCTTCACGGACGCGGCACCGAGCTACCCGGGCGAGCTGCCAGCGAGCCAGGGCTCCACGCCTTTTGCGCGCGAGCCGCTCCGAGGCAGCTCGCGTCGCAACCGTGCGGCTCCTCCAATCTCCTCGCGCCCTTCCCATGGTCTTCGCGCCGCTCGGCTAAGCCGATGTGCTGGAGGTGGTGATCATGCAGACTCAGGTCCCATGGCGGCCCGTCGAGCCAGCGCTCGCGGGCGTGTACCCAAACCTCGGTGGCGTACGCGCACTGGGATGGACCGCATCGCTGCTCGGCGCGGCGCGCGATGCGGGCTGGCGCGCCGCGGCGCGGCGACTGGGCGTGGGGCTGGGGCTCGCGTCGCTCTACGGGCTCGCCCTGGGCACGCGCTACGGCGCCCTGGCCATGGCCTGGCACGCGCTCGGCGTGCCGCTCGGCCTGGCGGCCTCGGCCCTGCTCGCAGCGCCCGCCTTCTACATCCTGCTGGCGCACGTGGACTTTCCCATCGACGGCCTCGCCTTTGCCTCGTCGGTCTCGCGCGCGGCGGCCACGGGCGGCCTGGCGCTCGCGGGGCTGGCACCCGCTGCCGCGCTGCTCACCGCATCGACCGAGGGACCCGTGGCTGCGGCGCTCTACGGCGCGCTGGGGCTCGTGGTGGCCGGCTCCCTCGCTCTGCGGGGCCTACACCGCGAGCTTTCGGCCGCCTGGCAGCGAAGCCAGCGCCCTGGCGGGCTTGCTCAGCTGCTCGCCACGCTGGGCTTTTCCCTGTTTGCCAGCCTGCTTACCGCCCGCATCTGGTGGCTGACCCTGCCCATGCTGGGCGGTCCGATGCCAGGAGGCTCGCCATGACCCCGCTCGTCGACCTGCTTCGCCGTCCCTCGGCCGTGGTCGCGCAATGCCTGGCCGAGCGCGAGCAGCGGCGGCTCGCTCGGCTTTGCCTTTCGGCCATCGCTCTCGGTGGCGCGGCCTTTGGCGCGGCCGTGGGCTCGTACCGCGGAGGTGCGCAGTGGATGCTCGCCAGCGCGAAGATGCCGCTCGCCATGCTGGCGACGCTGGCCATCTGTGGGCCAGCGGTCTACGCCCTGGCCGCCGCCTTTGGCCGACCGTGGCGCTTTCGCGTGGTGCTCGGCCTGTCGCTGGCAGCGTGGGCGCGGGGCTCGCTGGTGCTGCTCGCCTTTGCGCCCGGTTTGTGGCTGCTCATCGACTGGGGGCTTGCCTATCACG
The DNA here is from genome assembly GCA_964441055.1 of uncultured Polyangiaceae bacterium. Lineage (GTDB taxonomy): Bacteria > Myxococcota_A > Polyangia > Polyangiales > Polyangiaceae > JACQWT01. Next base: position 12,736 of record CAYTYV010000162.1, read on the forward strand.
CCGTGAAGCTCGCCTGCGT
>CAYTYV010000163.1:0-12718 GCA_964441055.1 uncultured Polyangiaceae bacterium
CGGCCTTGGGGCCAGCCGAGGGGCCCCAAAAGTCGCGGGCGAACGCCGCTAGCCCTCTTCCTTGGCCGGCTCGGCCGGGGCCTCTTCGGCGGGCGGCGCGGCGGCTGCGGCGATCTCCTTATCGATCTTCTCGACCTCGGCGTTGGCCACGTCCAGATCGATGGTCACCTTGGTCAGCTCGGAGTTCTTGGTCGCGGCCTCCTTGTTGGCTGTCACGGCCTCGTCGGCGCGCGCCCCGAGCTCCTGCTTGGCCGCTTCCAGCGCGGCCCCAGCGCTCTCCTTGATGCCCTCGGCCACGGCCTTGTCCGCCTCGGCCTTGGCCACCTCGGCCTTGGCCTTGGCGATGGTCACGATGGCGTCGGCCAGCCCCTTTTCAGCCTCCTGCAAGGCCGTCACGGCCGCGTTCTTCTTCTCCTCGGCGGCCGCCACGGCCCCGTCGGCGAGCTCCGCCTTCTTGGCAGCGGCCTTGGCTTCGATGTCGGCTTCGTCACGGGCCGCGGTCTTCTCGCTGGCGGCCTTCTTTGCGGCGATGAGTGCTTCCTGGTCGGCCATCACATGCTCTCCCTCGGGACCCGACCTGCCCTGGAGGGGCAGCGTCCCACGCGGTTGGTTGCCGAGCGGCATCGTAGCCTGGATCTGCGGGGATGACGACAGCCTTGACCCGTCGAGGGCGCGGCGGCCGAACGGGCCGACCGAAGTGTTGCTACCCGGGCCTTCGCCACCGGGCTAGCCTTGGCCGATGCATCGGCGACTCCCGTCCCGATGGGCTCTAGGGGCCGTGACGGCTGCTGCGGTCGTGGCGGCGGAGCCTCGCCACGCGCAAGCCGTGGGCATCCCCACGATCTACGACAACTACCAGAGCTATCCCATCGGCAGCAGGGCGGCGGGCATGGGGGGAGCCTACACCGCGCTGGGCTGCGACGAGGCCGCGCTGCACTACAACCCCGCCGCGCTGGGCTGCGCCGCGCACTCGCGGCTCGAGCTGGCTGCCAACGTCTACCAGCTGCAGCAGCTCAGCATTCCCGACGCGCTCGGCAAGGGGCAGAGCATCCAGGCCACCACCTTCAACTCCATTCCGTCCATCGTGGGCGGGGTGTACGTGCTGCTCGACGGCGACGAGGACGGCGCGGGGCGATTGGGGATCGGCCTGTCCGTGGAGGTGCCGCACTCGGTGGCCATCAAGGCCAAGCCGGCCGAGCCCGAACGGCCCAACTACCTGTCCTTTTCCGTGCGCGACGACCTGACCACCGCGGACGTGGGGCTGGGCTATCAGCTGCACCGCGTGGTGGCCCTGGGCCTTTCGGTGGGCGCGGCCGTCCGCACCTACGAGGCGCACTACAACCTTCTGGTCGTGAGCCGCGAGCGCGTGGCCTGCGCCTGGGGCGTCGCCGAGTGCTGGGAGTTCTACGCATCGGCGCTCGAGCAAGAGGCGCTGGCCATCGGTGCGCGCGCCAAGCTCGGCGTTCGGGTCACGCCCACCGACGAGCTGTCGCTGGGGCTGGCGGCGCTGAGCCCCAGCATCGACATCTACGGCACCGCCAGCATGCTGCAGACCAACGCCGTGGCCATGCTGCTGGGCGGTGATCCGAACCTGCCGATCTGGGGGCCGTACCCGGTGCGCCTGTCGGGCTCCAGCGATCTGTCGCTGCCGTTTAGGCTGGCGCTGGGAGGCGCCTACTCGACCTCGGGCTTTTCCATCTCGCTCGACGCCTCGGTCAACTTTCCCCACACCGTGGACGTGGCCTACGACCTTGACGACGAGCACTACGAGGGCTTCGACCCCTTGACGGAGGAAGAGATCGCCGACCACGAGGCGAGCCTCGAGCGCGGCCTGCAGCCCAACGTCAACCTCGGCATCGAGGTGGGCCTCAGCGACGAGGTGGTGCTGGACGCGGGCGCGTTCACGGATCTGTCCAGCGTGACGGAGCGCGACGAGGATCGGATCCACATGTTCGGCGGCACGCTGGCGCTGGGGCTTTTGGGCAAGCAGGTGCGGACCTGGTTCGGGCTGTCCTTCGAGCTCGGCATGGCCGAGGTCGACGTGGCGGGCAGCAGCCTCGACCTGGACAGCGTCATGGCGGGCGGCCTGGAGCTCGACCGCAGCTCGACCGCCACCCGCTGGACCCTGGCCGGGATCTTGGGCTCGAGCTACTCCTTCCTCGCCGAGGACGAGGAAGGGAAGGCGCCCGATGGTCCAGCTCGCACACAGGGCGCGGCCAAGTGAGCCCCGCCCTCGTGACCCCGTGTCCGCTCTGGTAAACCAAACCCACCACGAAGGCCCTGCCATGCACCTACGCCACGCCATCCTGCCGCTGTGCTTTGCCACCTCGGCCTGCGGCGCGAGCCCCCAGGCCGCCGCCCAGCCGAAGACGCCCGCCGTCGCGCCAGCGCCGCCGCTCGTCGAGGCCGCGCTCGATAGCAAAGCCGCCATGGCCTCGGCCCTGCGCTCGCACTACACCAAGTACGAGTATCGCATTGCCATGCGCGACGGGGTGCGGCTCTACACCACGGCCTACGTCCCCAAGGATCGCTCGCGGAGCTATCCCATCCTGCTTCTACGCACGCCCTACAGCGTGCGGCCCTACGGCGCGGACAACTACCCCGACGGCCACAACCGCTGGGACATGGGACGGGTGGCGCCGTCGTCGCACTTCGTGCGCGAGGGGTACATCTTCGTGCAGCAGGACGTGCGCGGCCGGCTGATGTCCGAGGGGAGCTTCGTGGACGTGCGGCCGCTCGAGCCGGGCGCGGTGGACGAGAGCACCGACGCCTGGGACACCATCGACTGGCTGGTCGACAACGTGCCCGCCAATAGCGGCCGAGTGGGCGTGTGGGGGATCTCCTACCCGGGCTTTTACGCGGCGCACGCTGCCGTCAATGCCCATCCGGCGTTGGTGGCCGTCTCACCTCAGGCGCCCGTCACCGACTGGTTTCGGGGCGATGACTTCCATCACAACGGCGCCTTCATGCTGGCCGACGCCTTCCTTTTCTACGCCAACTTCGGCAGGCCGCGGCCCGAGCCCACCAAGCGGATGAAATGGGACTTCGAGGTCGAGGTCGGCGATGCCTACGACTTTTTTCTGGCGCTCGGGCCGCTCGCCAATGCCGACGCGCGCTACCTGAAGGGCGAGATCCCCTTTTGGCGGGAGCTGATGTCGCACGGCACGCTGGATGCCTTTTGGCAGGCCCGCAATCCGCTGCCGCACTACCGCCAGGTCAAGCCCGCCATGATGACGGTGGGCGGCTGGTTCGATGCCGAGGATCTGTGGGGCACGCTGGCGACCTACCACGCCTTCGAGCAGCAGAGCCCGGGCGCTGACAACACGCTGGTGATGGGACCCTGGCGGCACGGCGGCTGGGCGCGGAGCGACGGCGACCGCCACGGCGACATCGGCTTTGGCAGCAAGAGCGCCGCATTCTACCGCGAGCACATCGAGCTGCCCTTTTTCCAGCGCTACCTCTACGGTCGCAAGACCGAGGCGCGGCCCGAGGCGTGGATCTTCGAGACGGGCACCAACCTGTGGCACCGCTACCCGGCCTGGCCGCCGCGGGGCGCCAGTCAGGCGACGTGGTACATGCAGGCGGGCGGCAGGCTCGCCAGCTCGCCGCCTACCGCCGCGGGTGAGGACGGCTTCGACGAGTACCCGAGCGACCCGGCAAAGCCCGTGCCCTATCGAGCCGAGCCCGGCCCGCGCATCGACGGCAACTACATGAGCGGCGACCAGCGCTTTGCCGCCCGACGGCCCGACGTGCTGGTCTATGCCACCGAGCCGCTCGCGCAGGACGTCACCCTGGCCGGACCGCTCGAGGCGAGCCTGTGGGTGTCCACCACGGGCACGGACGCCGATTTCGTGGTCAAGCTCATCGACGTCTACCCGGCCGATGTCGCCGATCCCAAGCCCAACCCGCGCGGGGTACGCATGGGCGGCTACCAGCAGCTCGTGCGCGCCGAGGTGATGCGCGGCAAGTTCCGCCAGAGCTTGTCCAAGCCCGAGCCCTTCAAGCCCGGCGAGCCGACCCGGGTGCGCTTCAGCTTGCCCGACGTCTGCCATAGCTTTCGTAGCGGCCACCGCATCATGGTGCAGGTGCAAAGCAGCTGGTTCCCACTGGTCGACCGCAATCCGCAGACCTTCACCGACATCTATCGCGCGAAGCCGGGCGACTTCCGCGCGGCCACCCACCGCGTGTACCGCACCACCGCCATGCCCTCGGGCTTGAAGGTGACCCTGGCGCCGAAATCAGCAGGCCCGCCGCCGTGAAAAAGCGCTCGTCTGGAGATCCGATGCGAGCCAAGCCAAGCCAGACCCTGCTGAGCCGCCGCGCTTTCGGCGGGCTGCTCTGCCTGCCGTGGCTGCCCGTCGCCGCGGGCGGATGCAGGCGCCCGAGCCGCCCCATCGAAACGGAGGCCGGCCCCAGCGGCAATCCTCGAGCCCTCGGCACACCGCTTCGCGTGGACGTGGACTTCGCCTCGGTGCTGGGTCCCTTCGACCGCCTCTCGGGCGTGCAAGGCTCGCCGCATCCGGTCGTGACGGGCGACGTGGACCACCGCGAGCGCTATCGCGCCCATCGCATTGCCAGCGTTCGCTTTCCCCAGGACTGCCCCCCCAACACGCTCACCCTGGCCGCCATCTTCCCCGATGAGCACGCCGACCCCGACCGGGTCGAGAGCTACCATTTCGCCGCCATCGATCGCCATGTTGCCGCCGCGCAGGCCGCAGGCGCGAGCATCCTGTGGCAGTCGTCCTACGACGTGGGCCGCTCCGACCGCTGGAAGGGCCTCAATCTAGGGGGGCGCGCCCCGCGCGACATGGCGCGCTGGACGCGAGTCGTCACCCGCTGCTTGGAGCACTTCAACAACGGTTGGGCGCAGGGCTTCGACTATGCGGTGCGAGGGGTCGAGTTCGTCAACGAGCCCGACGGCCTGGGCGGCTTTGGCGGGGAGCGACTGGGCGAGCTCATCCCCGCCTTCCTCGCCTTCATGCGCGCCATCGCGCAGTACAACCGAGCGCACCCGACGACGCCCGTCCGCGCCGTGGGCCCAGGCATCCCCTTTTGCCTGGCCGGCTGGAGCCATTGGCAACCGCGCTTCAGCAAGCTGCTCGTGAGCCTGCGCGCGGCCGGGCTGGACTTGCCCGTCTTCAGCTTCCACACCTATGGCCGCGACGTCTCGCCGCGCGCCAACGAGGGCGTGGCCCGCGCGCTGCGGCAGCTGCTCGACCAGCACGGCTTCCAAAAGACCGAGCTGTGGAACACCGAATGGCAGGGCGGCGGCTTCTTGCGCCAGCACCTCGGGCTCGACCAGCTCGGCCCCGCGAACCTGGGCGAGCGCGAGCTGCGGCTGTGGGGCTACGGGCTTGTGAGCTACGCCCTGGCCTGCAAGATCCGCTGGCAAGGCCTGCTGCAAGGCTCGTACTACTATCGGGCCAACATGCGCGCCTTCGGGCCCACGGGTCCGCCGCTACAGCTGCTCGGCGAGCGCAGGCCGGGCTACGCGCTGCTGTTCTCGCCGAGCGGACAGGTGCGTCCCTTGGCGCTCGGGGAGCTACTCACCCATCGCATTGCCAGCGAGGTGCCGCACCGTTGCAGGACCCAATGGGCCGACGATGGCCTGCTCGCTGCCTTGGGCCTGCGCTCGGAGCGGGGCGAGCGCGTGGGCGTGTTGCTATCCAGCCTGGCCACGCAGCCCCGCCAGGTCGCATTGCGCCTCGCCGGTCTGCCCCCCGCCCGCAACCTGACGGTGCGAGTCGCATGGCTCGACGCCGATCGCCAGGGCGGGCAGTCGCCGCCCATGCCCATGGGCGCGCCGACGGGCTCCGCCGTGCCGTGGTCCATCGCGATGCCGCCGCTTTCCGCCGCGCTCGCCATCATCGAGCCGGGCTAGGGCGAAGCCGCGAGGCGTCCACGGTCTCGTCCCACTCCGAGTCCCATCCGTCATACGAGATCCGGTACTGACCGCTGCCAACGACCTCGACGATGCGGCCGTCCCACCAGCGATTGCCCCAGTAGATCTGCACGCGTTCGCCGCGCTCGTAGGTGCGATTCACGTCGCCCTTTTCCTGGGAGGGCGGCTGGTGGTCGGTCGCCGCGCTGCGAAAGGCGAAGACGGCCACCAGCACGGCCACCCCGACGACCAGACCGACCCACCAGAGCCAGGCCAAACCGCCCGAGGGCCGCTGGCGCACCGCCGTTTGACCCGCGCTCGAAGGCACTGCTGGGGCGACGCTGCGGTGGCGAATGCGCGCGGGACCGACGATCTCGTCGTGGTCGTGCGACCAGCCGTCGTAGTGGATGAGCCAGGCCTGGCGCCCTTCGACGCGGCTGACCGTGGCGGGCCACCAGCGGTCCTGCCACTCGACCGCCACCTCGTCGCCCACCTCGAATCCCGTTCCCTCGGGCTCGGCAGGCGGCGGGGGCACGAACAGGTGGCTCTGCTGGCAGTACGAGCAGGTGACCACCCGCTGGTCATCGCGGACCGTCAGCGCTGCGCCGCAACGCGAGCATTTGAGCGGCTTGAGGACCGGGCTCGTCATCGGACACCAGCCGCATGGTAGGCCAGTCGCGCTTCCGCCGCCAGACGAGGCCGACGCAGCTGGCGCCGCCTGCCTCGAGCGAGCGCACTCGGCGTCATCGTCCGGCCCTTGCGATCGGCGGGAGCCGAAATAGATTGGAGAAGACGCGGCGCGGGGCGAGCTGTGCCGCCCGGTAGCCGCGCACGGAGCAATGGTGATGAACGGCGGAGAGGCGATCGCGGCGGTGCTGGAGCGTCACGGGGTCCAGCAGGTCTTCACGCTGTGCGGCGGCCACATCGCCCCCATCCTGGTGGGGTGCAAGGCGCGCGGCATCGGCGTCATCGACGTACGCCACGAGGTGACGGCGGTGTTTGCCGCCGATGCCGTGGGAAGGCTCCGCGGCACGCCTGGCGTGGCCGTGGTGACGGCGGGCCCAGGGCTGACCAACACTGTTACGGCCGTCAAGAATGCCCAGCTCGCCGAGTCGCCCGTGCTGGTGCTGGGCGGCGCCACGGCCACCGTGCTGCGCGGTCGGGGCTCGCTGCAGGACATCGACCAGCTCCGCCTGATGCGGCCGCACGTCAAATGGGCGGCGTCGGTGCGGCGGGCTCGCCAGCTCGTGCCCACGCTGGAGCGGGCGCTCGCGCGCTGCCAAGCCGACGTGCCCGGACCCGTGTTCGTCGAGGTGCCGCTGGACCTGCTCTACGACGAGACGCTCGTTCGGAAGATGTACCTCGACATGGCCAAGGGCGGAGCGGGCCGCTCGCTGATCGGGGCTGGCCTCGAGCTCTACCTGCGGGGGCACCTTCGGCGCCTGTTCGCGGGTGCGGGCTCGGTATCGCTGAGCGCCCCCCGCGAGCGTGCGCCAAGGAGTGCGCCCGCGCTGTTGGTAGGACGCGCAGCCTCGTGGCTCGCCCAAGCCGAGCGCCCCGTGCTGCTCATCGGCAGCCACGGCATGCTGCGGCCACGCGAGGCCGATCGCCTGGCCGCGGCCGTGCGAACGCTGGCTGTCCCCACCTACCTGGCGGGCATGGCGCGCGGGCTGCTCGGTCGGGACTGCCCGCATGCGTTTCGGCACCACCGCAAGGCGGCTCTGCGGCAGGCCGACCTGGTCATCCAGGCGGGCGTGCCCAACGACTTCCGCCTCGACTACGGGCTACAGGTGGCCCGTCGTGCCCGACGGGTGATGGTGAGCCGCAGGCCCGCCGAGCTCGTCCGCAACCGCCTGCCCAGCCTGCCCGTTCACGCCGACCCGGCCACCTTTCTGCTCCAGCTCGCCGAACGCACGGCCTGGCGCCCGCGCGATGGCCGCTGGCTCGCGGCTTTGACCGAGCGCGAGCGCGAGCGCGACGCCCAGATCCGCATCCATGCCGAGCAGCACACCGATGGCGTGAACCCGCTCGCCCTGGCGCTCGCCATCGAACGCGCCATGGCCGACGATGCCGTCATCGCGGTCGACGGCGGCGACTTCGTGGCCACGGCCTCGTACGTGCTCGAGCCGCGCGGCCCGCTGTCATGGCTCGACCCAGGCGTCTTCGGCACCCTGGGAGTAGGCGCGGGCTTTGCCTTGGGCGCGGCCCTTTGCCGTCCGCGAGCCGAGCTGTGGCTGCTCTACGGCGACGGCTCGGCCGGCTACAGCTTGGCCGAGTTCGACACCTTCGTACGCCACCGCATCCCGGTCATCGCTGTGGTGGGCAACGACGCGGGCTGGAGCCAGATCGCCCGCGAGCAGGTCGATCTGCTGGGCGACGACGTGGGCACGGTGCTCCTGCGCAGCGACTACCACAAGGTCGCCCAAGGCCTCGGGGCCGAGGGCCTGCTCATCGAGCGCCCCGAAGAGGTCGACGAGGTACTCGGGGCCGCCAAAAAGGCCGCGGCCCGCGGCCGTCCCGTGCTGGTCAATGCCCACATCGGCCGCACCGATTTCCGCAAGGGATCGATCTCGATGTAGCAGGGCCCGCTACCTCCCCACCCGCTGCTCCTTGTGCTCGGCGATGAGCGCGCGGACCACCTCGGGATCGGCCAGCGTCGAGGTATCTCCGAGCGAGGCGTAGTCCGACGCCGCGATCTGCCGCAGGATCCGCCGCATGATCTTGCCGCTGCGCGTCTTGGGCAGCCCGCGGCAGATCTGGATCGCGTCGGGCGCGGCAATGGCGCCGATGGCGTGGCGCACCTGCTCGCGCAACGCACCCGCCAGCGCCTCGGGGCTGTCGGCCTCGTAGTCCTGGCTGAGCAACACGTAGGCGTAGATGCCCGTTCCCTTGATCTCGTGCGGAAAGCCCACGACCGCGGCCTCGGCCACGGCCTCGTGGGCCACCAGCGCGCTCTCGATCTCGGCCGTGCCCAGGCGGTGGCCCGAGACGTTGAGCACGTCGTCGATGCGGCCCGTGATCCAGTAGTAGCCGTCGGCGTCGCGGCGGCAGCCGTCGCCCGTATAGTAGATGCCTGGCGCCTTCGAGAAGTACGTCTCTTTGAAGCGCTGGTGGTCGCCGAGCACCGTGCGGCTCTGCCCGGGCCAGGGCGCGGCCAGGCCGAGCGCGCCCCGCACGTCGTTGCCCTCGATCGCCTTGCCGTTCTCGTCGAGCACCACGGGCTCGACGCCGAAGAAGGGCAGCGTGGCCGAGCCCGGCTTGGTGGGCGTCACGCCCGGAAGTGGCGTGATGAGAATGCCGCCCGTCTCGGTCTGCCACCAGGTGTCGACCACGGCGGCGCGGCCGTCGCCCACCACGTCGTGATACCAGCGCCAGATCTCGGGGTTGATGGGCTCGCCCACAGTGCCGAGCACCCGCAGGCTGCCGCGGTCGTGCTGTTTGACCCAGCGGTCGCCCTCGCGGGCGATGGCCCGCAGGGCCGTGGGCGCGGTGTAGAAGATGTGGATGCCGAGGTCCTCGACCAGACGCCAGTAACGACCCGCGTCGGGGTAGAGCGGCGTGGACTCGAACATCACCGTGGTCGCCCCGTTGGCAAGGGGGCCGTAGACGATGTAGCTGTGGCCCGTGATCCAGCCCACGTCGGCCGCGCAGCAGTAGATGTCGCCCTCGTGGACGTCGAAGACCAGCCGATGGGTGACCGCGGCGTAGACCAGGTAGCCGCCCGTCGTGTGGAGCAGCCCCTTGGGCTTTCCCGTGCTGCCCGAGGTGTACAGCACGAACAGCGGGTCCTCGGCGCCCATCCACTGTACCGTGCAGGTGGAGCGCTGCTTGCGGCATTCGTCCTCCAGCCAGCGGTCGCGGCCCGGCTGCATGTCCACCTCGGTGTCGGTGCGCCGCGCCACCAGCACCGCGCGGACGGACGACATCCCCTCGACGGCCCGGTCGACGATTCGCTTGAGCGGAATGCGCTTGCCGCCGCGCAGCCCCTCGTTGGCCGTGATGACCAACCGGCAGCGGGCATCGACGATGCGCTCGCGCAGCGCCTCGGCGCTAAAACCAGCAAAGACCACCGAGTGCACCGCGCCGATGCGGGCACAGGCCAGCATGGCGTAGGCGAGCTCGGGGATCATCGGCATGTACAGGCAAACCCGATCGCCCTTCTTCACCCCGTGCTCCAGGAGCACATTGGCCACGCGGCAAACCTGGTGCTTGAGCTCGCGAAAGCTGATGCGGCTGTACTCGCCCGGCTCGTCGGCCGCCCAGATGATGGCGGTCTGCTCGGCGCGCTCGGCCAGGTGGCGGTCCACGCAGTTGAAGCAGGCGTTGAGCCGCCCGCCCGAGAACCAGGCGAAGTCCACCTCGTCGTAGTCGGCGTCGAAGACCGAGTACCAGGGATGGAACCACTCGAGCGTCTTGGCCTGCTGGGCCCAGAACTGCTCGGGCGCCTCGATGGACTGGCGGTAGAGCTGCTGGTAGTCCTGCATCGAGCGGATGTGCGCGCGCTCGGCGATGTGCGACTTGACCGGAATGACGTCCGCCACGCTCTTCTCCCCGCGTTGGTGTTTATGCGCCCCCCTTGGATGGCTACCATGCGCTGATCCTCATGACGAGGCACATGATCGAGCGACGGCACACGCTGTGTAACCGCGATTGCCCCGATGCCTGTGGGATCGTGGCCACGGTACGCGATGGGCGCGCCACCGAGCTCGCGGGCGATCCCGACCACCCGGTCACCCGCGGGTTTCTGTGCTACCGCACCCGCCGATTCCTCGAGCGGCAGTACTCGCCCGAGCGGCTGACCCGTCCGCTGATGCGACGCGGCGGAAAGCTGCAACCGGTATCGTGGGATGCCGCCTTGGAGCTGGCCGCAGAGCGGCTCAGCGCCATCCGGTCCGAGTCCGGTCCCGCCTCGATCCTCCACTACCGCAGCGGCGGCACCCTGGGCCTGGTAACCGAAGCGGCCACCGATACCTTCTTCGAGCGCTTCGGGCCGGTCACGGCGACTCGTGGCTCGGTCTGCTCAAGCGCGGGCGAGGCGGCGCAGACTATCGACTTCGGCGTCTCGGATAGCAGCGATCTGTTCGATCTGCAGCACGCCCGGAACGTGCTGCTATGGGGCAAAAACGCCCACACCTCCAGCCCGCACACCTTCGCGGTTCTGCGTCGGGCTCAAGGGCGCGGCGCTCGGCTGGTCCTCATCGATCCCGTCGCCCACCGCACCGCAAGCCTATGCGAGCGCACGGTGCAACCTCGTCCAGGCGGCGACTTCGCGCTGGCCATGGCAGTTGCGCGAGTGCTGTTCGAACGCGGCTGGACCGATCCCGACGCGGCGAGCTACTGCGACAATATCGAGGCCTTCGAGGCCCTGTCGCGACGCCGAACCATCGCCGCTTGGTGCGAGCTAGCTGACGTGCCTTGCCAGGCTGCCGAGGATCTGGCGCGGCGCTTGGGACAGGATCGCCCCACCGCCATCGTGGTGGGCTGGGGCATGGTGCGCCGCGCTGGCGGAGGCGCCATCGTGCGCGCGCTCGATGCCCTGGGCGCCGTCAGCGGGAACCTCGGGATCTCGGGCGGTGGGGTATCCTATTACTTCGCCCGCCGCCGCGGCTTTGCGCGCATCGGGCGCGGGCCCGAAAGCGCGCCGCGATCGGTCTGCGAGCCGCTGCTCGGCGACGAGCTACTCGGGGCCGATGAACCGCCCATTCGCGCGGTATGGGTAACGGCGGGCAATCCGGTCGCCATGCTTCCCCAATCGAGGACGGTTGCCCAAGCGCTTCGCTCGCGCGAGCTCGTCGTCGTGGTGGACTCGTTTGTGACGGACACGGCCGAGCTCGCCGACCTGGTGCTGCCCACCACCACCCTGCTCGAAGCCGACGAGCTGCTCGGCGCCTACGGCCACCACTACCTCGGCGAGGCTCGGCCCGTGGTGCCGCCCCCGGAAGGCGTCAAAAGCGATCTGCAGATCGTACAAGCCCTGGCTGCGCGCGTCGGCCTGGGCGCCGAGCTGGCGGGCAGCGCTCGCGATTGGAAGCGGCGCTTGCTCGGAGGTGAGCTGGGCGAGCACGGCGTCACGCTCGAGTCGCTCGCGGGCGGCGTCGTCCGCAACCCCATGGCCCGCCGCGTGCTCTTTGCCGACCGCCGATTCCCCACCGCTACCGGTCGGGTGAACCTCATCGCCGAGGCGCCCGACTGCTCGCCCGTCCCGTCGCCCAGCCATCCCTTGGTGCTCATGGCCCTGTCCACACCCAAGTCCCAGTGCGCCCAATGGGTCGGGCGGCCGCCCAAACCGCTCGAGCTCACGGTGCACCCGAGCGCCGCCGCGGGGCTGGCCGATGGCGCGCTCGGGCGCCTGCAGTCGGCTCGGGGCTCGCTCACCGTGCGGGTTCGGCACGACCCACGACAGCGCCGCGACGTGGCGCTGGTGCCCAAGGGCGGTCACCTGCGCGACGGTAGCTGCGCCAACGCGCTGCTCGGCGCGCGCACCACCGATCTGGGCGAGGGCGGCGCGCTGTACGACGAGCCCGTGCGGCTGTGCCCCGTCTGAGGGGACGCTTACCCCTGCTCGGCGCCTTGCGGCGGTTGTCGCAGACAGTCCAAAGCAACGCTTCCCGAAGCGTCGGGGTCGTGCCGAAGGCCGTCGAGATCGGGCGTTCGCCCGAGACCTCGTGGTATGCTGGGCGATGGCTCTCCGGCCTGCGGGGCGGGGAGCTATTGGCTGGGATCGTCGCTCGTGGCTGCCGCAAGCTCACCCCCCACCAGCTCGACGGACAGAGCGCGCCGCTGGCGCCCGGATGAGATCTTGGGCGGCCGCTATCGGCTGGTCCGTCCCATCGATTC
>CAYTYV010000164.1:0-12712 GCA_964441055.1 uncultured Polyangiaceae bacterium
CCAGCACGGTGGCGTCCGTCTGGGTGGACAGGATGGTGGCGTCGGTCACCGCCGCTACGGGCGGGCTGTCGAGGATGACGCGGTCGAAGCGGCCCGCGATCTCGGCCAAGAACTGCTTGAACCGCTCGCTGTGGAACAGCTCGGCCGGGTTGGGCGGAATGGGTCCAGCCGGGATGACCTGCAGGTTGGGGATGGCCGTATCGTGGATCACCTCATCCGGCTTCATGTCCAATAGGCCGGTCGTGAGCCCCACGGTCGAGCCGGTCGCGAAGATCCGATGGATCCGCGGTCGGCGCAGATCGCAGTCGACCAGCGCCACCCGCTGACCGGCCTGCGCCATGGCGACCGCGATGCAGCAAGCCACCGTGGTCTTGCCCTCGGCCGGTCCAGCGCTGGTGACCAGCAGCATCTTGTAGGGCTTGTCGGGCGACATGAAGATCAGGTTGGTGCGCACGGCGCGGGCCGCCTCGGCCACGCCCGAGGTGGGATGCTCGTGCACCACCAGCTCGGGGCTCTGGATGGGCTCGCGCTTGCCCCGTCGCCGTTTCGGCTTGCCGTAGGCGGGGTAGTAGCCGTAGTAGCCGCCGCGCCGCGCCCCCTCGACGATGTCGGGGAGCATGCCCAGACAGGTCAAGCCGACGTCCTGCTCGATGTCGGCGGGCGACTCGATGGTGCGGTCCATCAGCCCGCGCAAGAAGGCCGCGGCCACGCCGAGCACCGTGCCCAGAAACAGCGCCACCGCGATGTGGACGGGCACCCGCGGTCGAATCGGAGCCCCGGGCAGCAGCGGCGGATCGATGATCTCGATGTTGTTGACCCGCAGCATCTGGGCCAGATCGCCCTCCTTGCTGCGCTCGAGCACCAGGGCGTGGAGCTTCTCGGTGTTCTCCTCCTGCCGCTTGAGCCGCCGATACTCGATCTCCAGCAGGTTCAGCTCATGGGCCTGGTCCTTGGCCTCGGCCAAAAGCCCGCCGAGCCCGCCAGCCTGTCGCTGCAGCACCTGGACGTCGCGGGCGGTGGCGGCCTTGATGTTGTCGACCTCGCGCAGGATGGCCGCGCGCGCCGTCTCGACCCGTCGGTCAGCGGCCAGGACCTCGGGGTGGTTTTTGCCGCGGCCCGAGCCGAGCAGGGCGTCGCGCTCCTCGCGGGCCCGCTGATAGCGCTCGCGCAGCGCGGCGAGCAGGGCGTTGTCGAGCAGCTCGCTGGTACCGATCTGGCCTGGATCATCGCTCGGGACCTGGGCCAACACGGCGCGACGGGCCTCGGCCGCCTGCAGCCTGGCCTGCACCATGGTCAGCTCCGTGTTGAGCAGCCTCATCTTCTCGCGGAGCATGTTCGACTGGTCGTCGAAGTCGACCGACAGGATGTCGTTCTTCTTGCGGTAGCTGTGCACGGCCATCTCGCTCGACTCGAGATCGGCCTTGAGCTTGTCGAGCTGGCGGCGGAGCCACTCGGTAGCGGCCACCGTGGACTTGGTGGCGCTCTCCAGGTTCTGGTCGACGTAGACCCGCATCAGCGTGGCCAGCACCCGCTGGGCTCGCTCGGGGTTGGCGTCCTCCAGGGAGACGACCGCCAGGCGGCTGTCCTTGACCGGCTGGACCTTGATGCGCCCTCGCAGCACCTGGGCGGCGTTTTCCTCCGAGACGGGCACTTTGGCGTGCTTGGACTCCGCCGCGTCGACGGGTAGATTGGCCAGAAAGGCGCCATCGCGCTGCAGGCCCAGCTCGCGCACTACCGCCACGGCCACCCGCATCGAGCGGATGATCTCGTACTGCGTCTCGTAGTACTCGCGGTTGTCCCAGTAGCTGCCCGAGCCGAGCTCCACTACCTGCTCGATGCGCTGACCCAGCGGCTTGGCCGGGTTGGGGTTGAAGTGAACCGTGGAGCTCGCCTGGTAGATCTTCGTCTGACCGAGCGTGTAGAAGGTGACCAGGGCCACCACCGCCGCCAAGGTGGCCAGGGCCGTGGGCCAGTACTTGCGCAGCACGTCCAAGCCGGGAACCCTCGGCAGCGAAGCGCCCGGGGCCGCGGGGCGGGGCGCCGCGGCCTGGCGAACGGTCTGGGGGGTCGAGGGCTCGGTCACGGCGCGATGGGAGGCAAGAGAAGGCCTGCTGGCGGGCCGGCCAGCGGAGCACGGGACTATCGGGACTATAGGGTGCGCCGACCGGCTCGGATGTTCAAGCGCGAACCGGGGACTCGGGGGCGGGCTCGGCCGAGCCGCCCTCGCCCTTTTCCAGCCAGAAGGGACCGATGCCGAGGGCGTCCATGCGGGTGCGGCGATAGCAGTCGATGGCCTCGGCTGGGGTGTGAACGATGGGCTCGTTTTCGTTGAAGGATGTGTTGAGCAGCACGGGGATGTCGGTGCGCTGCTCGAAGGCCTCGATGAGATCGTAGCAGAGCGCGTTTTGCTCGCGCGTCACGGTCTGCACGCGAGCCGTGCCGTCCTCGTGGGCGACGGCGCGCAGCCTCTCGCGCCACTCGGGCCGCACGGCGTAGACGGCGATCATGAACGGGACCTCGTGCTCGCCGCGGAAGCAGGTGCTGAGCTGATCGCGCAGAACCATGGGGGCAAAGGGGCGGAAGGGCTCGCGGTTTTTGACGCGCGCATTGAGCGCCGCCTTCATGCCAGGCCAGCCCGGATGGCACAGGATGGACCGGTTGCCGAGCGCCCGCGGTCCCCACTCCTCCCGGCCCTGGAACCAGCCCACGATCTTGCCGCGGGCCAAGGCATCGGCCGCGGCGGCCAGCAGCGCGTAGCGTTCTCGTCGCTCGAAGGGCAGGCCCGAGTCGACCAGGGCCGCTTCGATTTGCTCGTCGGAAAACTCGCTGCCGAGGTAGGCGTGGTCCAGCTCCCAGCCGCGGGGCACGCGGTGGATGCCGTGCAGCGCGACCAGGGCCGCGCCCGCGGCCGTGCCGTCGTCCGAGGCTGCGGGGTGGAACCACACTCGGTCGACCAGCCGCTCGGTGAGCATGCGGCCGTTGGCCACGGCGTTCAGCGCGCAGCCGCCCGCCATGGCGGCGTCGCGGTCGGCTACCGAGTGCACGGCGTGCTCGACCATCTGGAGGTAGATCTCCTCGAAGCGGGCCTGCATGGAGGCCGCCAGATCGCGGTCGCGGTCGCCGATCGGATCGGCGCGGCGTCGCGGCGGGCCGAACAGCTCGATCATGCGCTCGCCCCAGAGCTGGGGGATGGTCACCTCGCGGCCCTCGACCTGCTCGATGTTGGAGCCCATCTGGTGGTGGCGGAAGTAGCGCAGGCCCAGGCGAATGCCCCGGTACGGGCTCCAGCGAACGAGCTGGCGCATCTCGCGCGCGAAGCGGTTCACGCCGTAGGCGCTCAGCCCCATCACCTTGTATTCCTCGCCGAAGCGGTCAAAGCCGATGAACTGGCACAGCCCCGTGTAGAACACGCCCAGCGAGTGCGGCCACAGCGAGCGTTTGCTCACCCAGATGTTCTCGCCCTGGCAGCGCGCCACCATGTGGGTGGCGAAGTCGCCAGCTCCGTCCACGCTGATGCCCACCGCCCGGTCGAAGGGCGAGCAGTAGAAGGCGCTGGCGACGTGGGCCAGGTGGTGCTCGACCTGGTGCAGCTCGGCCCCGATCTCGGCCGCCCGAACCCCGAGCGCATCGGCCACGGCCTCGGCCGAGGAGGCCACCTGCTGGTGCACCTCGAGCCGCTGGATGGCCTTGGGCACGCCCGAGAACGGGTGGCGCGCTACGAAGGCGATCTTGCCCGCCAGATTGGCGCCAGGATTGCGCGCCACGGCGATGTCGGTCAGGTCGGCGGCGGTGGCGCCCGCGATGCGCAGCACCTCGGCCACGGCGAGCTTGGGAAAGCCCGCGCAGTGCTTTTGCCGATTGAGCCGCTCCTCGGCGATGGCGGCGATGAGGCCTTGGTCGCCGACTAGCGCCGCCGAGGAGTCGGCGTGCGCAGAGTTGATCCCCAGAATCAGACGGGCCATGTAGTCCCTCGGATCGCGGTGGTCCTTCCCCTTAAGCGCGCCAAGGCGATTCCGCAGTTGGCGTCGCTCTCCCCGCCCATACCGCCATCGGCTGCGGGAATACAGCCATCATGCGCGTGCTCGCAGTGAACCAGTTCTACGCGCCCGACTTGGCCGCCACCTCGCAGCTCCTGCGCCAGCTCTGCGAGGACCTGGTCGCCTCGGGCGACGAGGTCACGGTCATCGCCAGCCCGGGCGACTACCGCGGGGGCGCGAGGCTCCCGCCGCGCGAGCGCATCGGCGGGGTCGAGGTCATACGGCCGTGGGCCAGCGGTCTGGGGCGGGCCTCCATCGCCCATCGCCTGGTCGACTACCTGTCCTTTTGGGCGAGCAGCGTGGCGCGCGCGGCCGTCGAGCGGCGACCGGACGTCATCCTGGCGCTCTCTACGCCGCCCATGATCGCCTTGGGCGCGGCCTTGGTGGCGCGCGCGCGGCACATCCCGCTGGTGTGCTGGGTGCAGGACGTCTACCCGGATTTGGCCGTGGCCTTCGGGCTGCTCGGCGAGCGCCATCCGCTGAGCCGCCTGCTGCGCGCGCTCGGCCGCGCGACCTACCGCGCCAGTTGGCGCACGGTGGCGCTGTCCGATGGCATGGCGGCCCGGCTCCAGGCCCAGGGGGCGCCGCCCGAGCGCACGCGGGTGATCGCCAACTGGGCCGACGGGAAGATCATCTATCCCGTGCCGCATGAGCAAAACCCCTTTCGAGCCGAGCACGGCCTCGAGGGCCGCTTCGTGGTGGGCTACAGCGGCAACCTGGGCATGGCGCACGACGTGGCCAGCCTGGTGGAGGCGGCCCGGCTGCTCGGCCGCTCCCATCCAGAGGCGCTCGTGCTGTTCATCGGCGAGGGCGCCCGTCGCGGCGAGGCGCAAGAGCTCTCGCGCGACCTGGACAACGTCCGCTTCCTTCCCTACCAGCCGCACGAGCAGCTGGCGCTGAGCCTGTCGGCCGCGGACGTGCACCTGGTCTCGCTCCGAGCGGGGCTGGACGGGCTGGTCGTGCCCAGCAAGCTCTACGGCATCCTGGCGGCGGGCCGACCGGTCTTCTACCTGGGCCCGGCCCGTTGCGAGGTGGCGCGCGTGGTCCGACGTCACGAGCTGGGCTGGACCGGAGGGCCTGGCAAGAGCACCGAGCTGGCCGCCGCCTTGGGCCGAGCCGCTCGCGATCGGCCGTGGACCGCCGCCTGCGGCCAGCGGGCCCGACGCGTCTTTGCCGAGCGCTACGACCGACCCGTGGCCGTGGCTCGCTGGCGCGCCGTGCTCGACCCGACGGGATCGGCATGAGCCGGCCGTGCTACAACCGGATGGTCCGACGGCGGGTGAATGCCTTTGGCCCGCCGAACAACCCACCGGAATGAGGGGAATCGATCGGCTCTGAGCCGCAGAGGACATGAGAAGCGCGTTTGCAGCCTTCCTGATCGCCATGCTCGTCGCAGCCGTGCTGACGCCGCTGGTGCGGAGGCTCGCGCTGCGCACGGGGGCGGTGAACCTGCCGAATGCGCGCGACGCAGGCGCCCGCGGCGTTCCGCGCCTCGGCGGGGTGGCCATCTGCATCGCGCTGTTCGTGCCCGTGGTCGGCCTGTTCTTCGTCGAGTCCGCAGTGGCGCAGCTCTTTCAGCGCGAGGTCGCCAAGGTGGCGGCCTTGCTGCTCGGGGGCGTGGCCATGTGCGTGCTCGGCGTGGTCGACGATACCCGTGGAGTCCGCAGCCTGTACAAGCTGTACGTGCAGCTCGCGGTGGCGGTGCTGGCCTATGCCTGCGGGCTGCGCATCGAGGGCATTGCCCTGCCGCTGGTGGGCTCGCTGTCCATGGGCGCCTTTGCCCTGCCCGTGACCATCCTGTGGGTGGTGGGCATCACCAACGCGGTCAACCTGATCGACGGCCTCGATGGGCTGGCGGCGGGCGTGGTCTTCTTCGCTGGGGTGACCAACGTGGTGGTGGCCTTCATCGTGGGCGCTGGCTTCCCCGCCCTGCTGATGTCGGCGATGCTCGGCGCCGTGCTGGGCTTTCTGTTCTACAATTTCAACCCCGCCCGCATCTTTATGGGCGACTCGGGCAGCTACTTCCTCGGCTATGTGCTCGCCGCCACCTCGCTGGCGGGCATCTACAAGGCCTCGACCGCGGTCTCGCTGCTGGTGCCCGTGGTGGCCCTGGGCGTGCCGATCTTCGACACGCTGTTCGCCATGGTGCGGCGCATCGCCGAGCGCAGGCCCATCTTCTCGCCCGACCGCGGCCACATCCACCACCGCCTGCTCGATCTAGGCATCACCCATCGCCGCGCCGTGCTGATCCTCTACGGCTTGTGCGTGGTGCTGGCCGTGGCGGCCATCGCCATCTACACGGGCAGGAGCTGGCAGGTGGGGCTGGCGCTGGTGGCGGCCAGCGCGGTGCTGATCGGCATGGTCCGCTTCGTGGGCACCTTCTCCATCTCGCTTTTTCGCAAGCGCCAGCGCGCGCGGCTGCGCACGCGCGATACCGAGCTGTTGCGCCGTGCCCTGCCCGCGGTGCCAGCCTCCTTCGAAGCGGCGGCCACCGAGCAGGAGCTGTTCGAGGCGCTGGGCAGGCTTGCCGAGCGCGCCGAGCTGTGCACGGTGGAGCTGCGTGCCCGCGACGGACGCGCGGTGGGCGAGCCCATCTACCGCTGGTCGGACGGCCTGGAGCAAGCGCGCCGCCTGGCCGCCTCGATGAGCTACCCGGTCGGCCCCGACGCGCTCGCCAGGGCCGAGCTCCGGTTTAGTTGCGCTAATGATTTCGAGGAGATGGATGTTCCACCGCAGACCGACATTCTACTTCAGGTGGTGACGGACATCTTTGCCGCCAAGCTCCAGCAGCTGGGCAGCAGCCTGGCGCCCCAGCCCGAGCCCGCGGCTCTGACGCCTGCGGGCCAGGATGCCGCGGTGGCGGCCGACGACGGCTCGGACGGTACCGCAGCCGAGCCGGCCAAGAGCGCAGCCTCGGGCCCAGCTCGGGCGAGCTGAGGGTCATGGCCTCCGAGGAGTCGCGCTTGCGGCAGGCCCTGGTCGACCCGGCCGCCTGGCTGGTCGACGAGACCCGGGCTCGCGCCGAGTACGCGCTGCGCTGCCATGCCCTGGAGCGCCTGTCGCAGGCGCTCGCGCCGAGCGGCGCCGAGGCGCTGTTGGTCAAGGGCGCGGCCCTGGCGCTTACCCACTACCCCCGCCCCTGGCAGCGCGAGATGACCGATATCGATCTGGTCGCTCGCCCAGGCGAGCGCGACCGCTTGCTCGCGGCGCTCGAGCGGGCCGGCTGCCAAAAGGAGCCGCCGCCCGCGGGCCGTTTCTGGAGCTCGGAGGCGCTCGGCGAGACGGCGCTGATCCTTTCGGAGGGCGCCCTCAGCGTTCGGGTGGAGCTTCACAGCCGGCTCGACAAGCTGGTGGGTCGGCCCGTGCCGTACGCGGCCGTTTTCGCTCGGGCGCGACGGGAACCCGGGCTTTTGGGATTGCGCCTGCCCTCAGCCGAGGACCACGCGCTGCTCGTGGCGCTTCACTGCGCGAGCAGCGACTACCTGCATCCGCCGGGCTTCATCGACCTCGAGCTACTGCTGCGCCGCGGCCTCGATGGCGCGCTACTGGAAGCTCGGGCCCGCCGCTGGCGACTTTGCACCGCCCTATACGTGGCGCTGCAGGCGCTTCGCACCCTCGAGGCTCCCTCGGTCTCCGACGAGCTGGTCGAGCGGTTTCGGCCCGCTCGGTGGCGGCGTTGGGCGCTTTCCCGCAGCTACCGCCTGGGCCGCTACCCGGTAACGCCGCAAGCGCCCCGCCCTGGCTGGCGCTGGACCATGCGCCAGAGCGCGCTGCGCGACGATACCGCCCGCTGGCTCGGAGGCCTGACGAGCTACGCGGCCAAGCGCGCCGTCGAGCGCGCACTGCGGCGATGACGCGGCGGCCCATGAGCGGTAGAGCTTGCCTCTCTACGCGGGTATTCACCCCGCGCACCTCGGCTATCGTCGCCTCCTGTGCAGGCGGTTTCCTTTCGCAGTCTACTATCGCCTCGCGCAAGACACCGCTCAGGTCTACGCGGTTTTGATCGTCGTCAGGATTCGACCAGGTCCCACAACCGCGTGGGGCAGTGGCCAGAGGAGGAAGCCGCCCGAGGGCGCTTGCGCGTGATATCACGTCGATATAATATGATAACATGATCCGCACGCAGATCTCCGTGGACGCGGAGCTGTATCGCCGCGCCAAGGCGCTGGCCAAGCGCCAGGGCGTTTCTCTGGCGGAGCTCTGTCGGCGCAGCCTGGAGCAGGCCTTGGCCCGCGAGCCCAGCGACAAGCCGTGGATGGCCTTCGCCGGGGCCTTCGAGGGCGGCGAGTCCGACAGCGAGTCCGTGGACGAGGTGGTCTACGCCCGCGAGGCCCCGTGAGCGAGCGGGTCTTTCTCGACAGCGGCATTTTCATCGCCCTGATGTGCCGCCGGGATCGGTGGCACGAGCGAGTCGTGGCGCTGTTCGGCGGTTCCACGCCTCGCTGGACGACGTCCCTGCTGGTCGTCTCGGAGACCTACGGCTGGTTTCTCCATCGGATGGGCGAAGAGCAAGCGCGCTCGTTCCTGCAGTTGGTCGCCACCCTGAAGGGGCTGCGGCTGGTGGGCGCCACGCGCGAGCATCACGCCGCGGTTCTGCGGATGCTGGACCGCTGCCGCGGGACGAAGCTGTCCTACGTCGACGCCTCCAGCCTTGTGCACCTTGAGCAACTCGGCATCAAGCGCGTGTGGTCTACCGATCACCACCTCGGCCTGGGCGGGGCTGAGGTGCTGCCGCGGTCGTGAGACGCGACCCAGGCAATGGCACGCTGCTCGACGGATCAGCTATCGATAAGCTCACTCTGAACAAGTGAGCTCGTCGCCAGCCACGGCCTGCCTATCAGCTGCTCCATCGCCATGCCGCCGTGCTTGTTCGACCACCGCCGCTGGCCGGGGCTCGACTTCGGCTTTTGCGCCGTGGGCTCGCCTGACGCGTACCCCAGTTTTCTGAAGGTGCGCCGCTCGCGCCGTGTCGGTTGGTCACCGTCGGGGATGAGCCAGGGACCGGTCCTTGCCGGGCCGTCAGGCGCCGAGCACCACGAAGTGCAGCTGGCGGGCGGCCTGGGCCTGCTTCACATCAAAGGTGAGGAAGGACAAGACCCTGCCGCCCAGCCGACTGGCCGCGGCGAGGTGCAGGGCATCCAGGCTTCGCGCGCCCGTGAGCTCGGCGATATCGGCCGCCGTGCGGCAGGTGATGTCATCGATCTCGATGATCGAGATGCGCCGCCAATCCTCCTCGAAGCCCTCGCGCATCCGTACCAGCTCCGGGCCTTCGAGCGCCCGATAGAGGTTGCGTCGGCATTCGACATAGCCATGCCGACCGCAGTACCAGTCGGGATCACCTAGCAGGTAATCCTCGGCCAGCTGGCTGTCCGGCTCGTCCAGATAGCGTTTGAGCAACGCGCTGGTGTCCACGTACAGGGCCATCAGCGCCCGTCCCGATCCTCGCCCACCAGCTCGAGCACGCTCCGGTGGCTGGTCGTCCGCTGCAGCCGCTGCGGCGGGCGCTTCTCTCCCGGGCGAATCCAGCCCTCCTCGATGCCTCGGTCGACGACGGCACCGACGACGATGGGCGTGAGCATGGCCTTGGGGCGACCGCGGTGGGTCACGCGGAAATGCTCGCCTCGCGCGACCCGGTCGAGGTAGGCCGACAGGTGCTGCTTGAGCTCGCGAACGCCGACATCCATGTGGACACATTATCACATACAGGTGTCCACATCAACGCCTCGAGACGGCCCGCTGTTTCGCGCCTGACGTGACGTGATACGCTGGTCGGAAGCGCTCGAGGATCTCTACGGAGGGGGTGCGCGTCAGCCAGGGGCCACGGGTGCTCGTCCTGCGGACAATGCGTAAACAGCTAGCATGTGGGGAGCAATCATGGGCTACCGTCGTTGGATTGCCATCGCTTCGTTCGGCGTCATGGTCGTGGGAGGACTGTGCGCACCACTCGGCTGCTCGTCCGACGACGAGATCGTCGGCATGGGCGGCACGGCCGGCCAGGGTGGATCCATTGGCGGGGGCGGTCAGGGCTCCGAGAACGGCCCGCTGGTGTTCATCACCCGTCCGAGCGGCGAGCCTGGTTTCACCACGAGCTCGAGCCCCATCATGCTCGAGGGATTTGCCGAGGACGACGATGGCATAGCCGAGATCACTTGGCAGAACGCGGCCACCGACGGGTCGGGCACGGCCAACCCTGCAACGAGCTGGAGCATCGCTTCGGTCGAGCTCGTCGAAGGCGACAACCGAATCACCGTGCAGGCGACCGACACGACCGGAGAGGCCAACCAGGCCGAGGTGCTGGCCGTGTACAATCCCTACCTGGCCTTTCAGGACCGGGTGATCTTCTCGGAGACCGAAGTCCACCCCGTACATGTGCTGCCCGTGCTGGTGACCGTAGGCATCGTTCCCAATGAGAACCTGGTAGCCGGATCGGTAAAGCTCATCAGGGTCGACCCGGAAGACCACGCCGAGCTGCAGGAGGTGGCCCAGCTGTACGACGATGGCACGCTTGAGAACGGTGACGACATCGCCGCGGACTGGACTTTCAGCACGCTTCTGCACGTAGACGCCCTAGTGCCAGGGTACCGCTACTACCGCGTCACGGCGCTCACCGAGGATGGCGGCGTCGAGCACCAGGCCTTGAGTGAAGTCATCGAGGTGGCGGTCCTGCCGCGGATGACCCAGGCCGACTTCGATGAGCTGTACGCCGTGGCCGATGCCGCCATGGAGCGAGTCGATGCCGGCCAGTCCGCCGAAGAGACTGCCGCGTGGCTGCGCGAGCAACCCGACGTGGCCATTGCCGAGGCGTCCGAGGGAGGCAGGGGAGTTTGGTGGGTGTACGAAAACGGCATTCTCGGTGGTTTGGTCGTCCCTTCACCAGACCATCGCGGCGGAGCAGCGGCTCAGTCCCGGCTCTCAGCCCGCGGCCGAGCGCGGCCGAGCGCGCGCTCGGGAGAACGACTCGAGCCAGCGTGCCGCGGCGAGCGAGGGGAGCCGGGAACGATGCGGCCGCTGGCGGGCGAGGACGACCCTTTCGCCATCGATAACCACGACGCGCTCTACGTGGGACCGTTTGTTTGGGATTTCGGCGCCTCGGATGACTACAACGGCGCTTGGAACATCGTGGCGCAATCGCACTGTCCCACGCTCACTCCCACCGAGCTCAAGAACGACGCCCGGGAAGATACCAATACCGGGCCGTCGGTCTGGAGGAGCCTGTCCAACTACGGCGCGGTCGTCATCTGCTCGCACGGCGACACCTGGTTCCAGGGCCTGTTCGGCGTCTGGGAGGATCGGTTTGGCGACCAATCTCACGACGACCCGGACTTGGCCGATCCACGTTTCGGCATGCGCTGGTGGCAGAAGCCGTTTGCACAGGTCGTGGTGGCGGCCTGGAAGCCCGCCAGCGCGCTGCTACACCAAAAGGACGTGATGATGCATCGGCTGGTGATCATGCCAACGCTGGGCTTTGGTATCACGCCGTCCTACATCAAGCACTACGCCAAGAGCTTTCCCAAGAGCATCGTGTGGGTGGGGTCCTGTCGCAGCTTGTACAACAAGACCATGGCCTCCGCGTTCATCGCCAATGGCGCGCAGGCTTACTACGGCTTTTCCGAGTACGTGCTTCCCAGCTATGCCCAGCCCGTCGGCACCACCGTGTTCGAGCAGCTGGTCAACCAGCAGAAGACGGTCCAAGAAGCGTTCGATCAAGCCGTCGGGGACCACGGACCACACGACGGCGACGTGCCAGCGTACTTCCTGAGAGCGGGCATACCCCAGGCGCACATCGGTGACGAGGTGCCCACAAACGGTAGCTTCGAAGAGGGCCTGTCCGGGTGGAACCCCACGGGGGATTGTCGGGCCATCTCGAGCCTTGGCGCCGTGTCGCCACAACACGAGTCGAGGATGAGCATCGTGAGCACAGGTCTGGGTGCAGTGTTGGCCTCAACCAGCGTATTGACGCAGACCTTCTGCGTACCGCAGTCGGCCGAGAACCTCACCTTCCAATACAATGTGGTGAGCGAGGAGCCGGATGAATGGGTGGGCACGGAATTCGACGACAAATTCAGCGCGAGGCTCAAGGTCGGCGACGGAGGCTGGCAGCTGCTGGCCTTCGAGTCCATCAACGGCTCGAGCTGGACGCCGCTCGGCGGAGACTACTTCGGCGGCGGTGACGATACGACGTATCACACGGGCTGGAGGGACGTCAGCCATTCGCTCGCCGACGCCCGTGGCCAAGACGTCACCCTCGAGTTCCGCGTATGGGACCGCGGCGACAGCATCTACGACACGGCGGCGCTCATCGATCAGGTGGAGATCGAGCCCGTCGAGGAGTAGCCCTCTGGGAGGCTACGCGCCCACGGCAGCAGCTGGCCAAGGGTCTCAGTCCAGAACGTGCGCATTTTCATTGGTATTCCTCCCATGGGTCACACGATCGGCCCCGTGAGCATCGCCGTCAGCGCCGCGTAGCCCGACGGGGATATCGCCGACCGAGACGGCCACGTCCAACGCACAGAACGACTTGCAGCACTTGGGCTCGCCGCCGAGCACCCCGACGGCTTGGTCGGCCCACAGCCCGTGGACGAGCCAGCGATGCTCCTCGGGTTGGCTCTCGAGTCGAAAGGCGCGGCGGGCGGGCAAGCGGCTCATGTGGTCTCCGCCATCGCGGCTTGGACGTG
>CAYTYV010000165.1:0-12648 GCA_964441055.1 uncultured Polyangiaceae bacterium
CGAAAATAAGGGGACAGGCTACTTTTTTACGCAAAAAGTAGCCTGTCCCCATTTTCTGTTCCCCCTCTGCCCCCATACCCCGCAAGAGTCTCCGGGGGCCAAACTGGACTCATTGGCCAACGAAACCCTTCTTCAAGAACGCTAGCTCTCAGCGCAGCCAGGTGTCGACCAGCTCTTCGGCTGCGTCGGGCAAGACGCCTGCGGCGTGGGCGAGATCGATCGAGGTAAAGCGCCCGCGTATGGCGCCCGCGTGCTGGACGGCGAGCAAGAACCGCTCCCGGCTGCAGCCCAGATCCTCGATGCGGTGGGCCGCGCCCGCGCGTCTGAGGCAGCGCTTGATGAGCTCGGGCGGACGCAGCACGGGCGCCACGGCTCGCCGCACCGCCTCCCAACGCCCGGCCGTGCCGAGCAGCTCGCAGGCCTGCTCCATGCGCTGCTGCTTGAGGCGATGCTCGCGCTCGACGGCGGCCGCGATCGGGCCCCAGAAGCCCGCGTCAAAGGGAGCGCCGTCGGGCCGCCACGGCGGGCGGTCCATGCCGAGCACCCGCTGGTAGAGCGCCGCGGCCAAGATGGTGGCCACCCCCACCTGGCGGCCGTGCAGATCGTGCGGCACCCCGTCGAGGCCGCTCATCATGTCCAGGGTGTGGCTTACCAGATGCTCGCCGCCCGAGGCGGGCAAGCTCGAGCCCTGCAGCGTCATGGCGCATCCCGACAGCAGCAGCGCCTCGAACAGGGCCGCGATGGCCGCGGGCGTGCGCTGCCCGATGGCCTCGGGATCGTCGAGGTAGCGCGGCTCCACGGCGTCGATGATGCCCGCCACGGGCTGGGAGAAGGGCTCGTCGAAAAGCTGGTGGTTGACGATCCAGTCGGCCGTGCTGACCGGCTTGGCGATGACATCGCCCAGGCCCGCCGCGGTGAGCTCGAAGGGGGCGCTTTCGAGCACCTGCGGCTGGGCGGCCACCAGTCGAGGCGCGCGCGCGCGGAACAGGCTTTTGACGCCGTCGATCGAGGGGGCCACGTTGGCCGCGGTGTAGCCGTTCATCGACGCCGCCGTGGCGAAGACGACGTAGGGAAGCTCGGCCTCGGCAGCCAGCCACTTGCTCAGATCGTTGACCACGCCGCTGCCCACGGCCACCAGCACGTCCGCTTGTGGCAGCTCGGCCGCGAGCCGGAGCTTGGTCTGCTCGTCGCAGACGGGCGGGCTGCCATCGGCTCCGTCAGCGATGGGCAGCTCGGTCACGCTCCAACCGGCCTTGGCGAGCGCGGACGCGCAGGCCTTGCCCGCGGCCTCGTGCGTGCGGCGATCGGACAGCTGCACGGCTCGTCGGCCCTCTACCTCGCGGCCTAGCCATTGAGCGAGCTCGGTCGCCGCGTCCTTCCGATAGAGCACGGCGCGAGGGACGGCCTCCCCTCGCCCGCCCAGCCCGGGTCCCAGCGCCTGTGTCAACGTGCTTGCGAGATCCATGTCGCTCTGCCCTTGGCCACACCTTGCTCTGCTGCGACGGCGCTGGCAATGCGCGATTGCCGCGGCTCTCCGCCGAGGTCGCCGACTCCCCCAGCCGCGCGGACGCCATGGTAGGGTGCGGGCCATCGGTGCCGTTCACAAGGGGGCCCCATGAGCAGCTCGAGTCGCAGAATCTTCACCGCACTACTGTTGGCGGCGCTTTCCGCATGGCTGCTCGGCACACGGCCTGCCCGGGCCCAAGCTCAACCCCTGCCCTCGGCCGAGCCCGCCTCCCCCGCTTCGGAGCAAGCCGAAGGGGACGAGCGGGACGAGTCAGCTGCGCAGGACGAGCTGGCCGAGGCCAAGCGCTTGTTTCGCCAGGGCAACGCGCTGCGCGCCGCGGGCGACTGCGAGCGCGCCATCGAGTACTTCCTGAAATCCCGGGCGCTTGTGCCGTCCGTGCCCAACACCCTCAATGCGGCCGTGTGCATGGCTGAGGTCGGCCGCTTCGACGAAGCGCTGGAGCTGTACGAGGACGTGCTGACCCAGTTCCCCGGGGACGTCACCGACGACGAGCGCCGTGCCATCGCCGCCGAATCGGCCCAGCTCCGCGGCAAGCTGGGCCGACTCGACGTGATCGCCAACGTCGAGGGCTCGCTGGTCATCGACGGCCGCCCCCGCGGACGGCTGCCGCTTTTGTCTCCCGTGCGGGTCTTGGCAGGAACGCACACGGTGCTGGTGATGCACCAGGGCTATCAGAGCTTCGAGACCACCGTGCAAGTGGCCGCTCGGGAGACCGTCGCGGTGCAGGCCCAGCTCCAGCCGCTCGTCAACGCGGGCAGCGTGCGCATCGAGGCGCCCGATCTCGAGGGGGCCCAAGTGTACATCGACGGCGCACCCGTGGGCTCGGCACCCTGGGAAGGCACGCTGGAGGCGGGCGAGCACCGCTACGTCGTGCGGCGCGGTGACCAGGGCTCGGGCCCGCAGTCGATCGTGGTGGTCCAGGGCCAGACCGTGCTCGCCAGGGCCAAGACATCACCGCTCGGCCCCGAGCTGCGCGTGGTGGTCACGCCACCCACGGCCGAGCTGCGGCTCGATGGCGTGTCCGTGGGCAGGGGACGCTGGCAGGGGCGCCTGCCGCTCGGGGAGCACGAGATTGTCGCCCGCGAGGAGGGCTACTTCGACGAGCGGCGCAAGCTCGGCATCGATGCCGAGGCGCGGGGCGAGGTCGTCATCGAGCTGCGCGCCGACGAGCAGCATCCACGCTGGGGCGTGCGCGAAGAGGGCAAGGTCCTGCTCGAGGCCTTCGGGGGCGTGGCCGTCACGCCCTCGCTCAGGAGCGACGCCGAGACGCCTGCGACGCATTGCCCAACGGAAAACGGAGCCGAAAAATGCAGGCTCACCTCTCATCCGGCCGCGCTTGGCTTCGCGGTCGGCGGGCGAGCGGTCTACGAGTTTCCCTTCCACCTGTCGGTGGGCGCGATGGGGGGCTACCTGTCGGTTCGCAAGGAGCTGACCCGCCAGATCGACGGCTCTTTCATCGCAGATGGAGACCGCCGCATCGCCGTCCTGTACGAGCTCGACGACGAGATCCATCTGTCCGGACCTTTTGCGGGCGCGTCCGTGGGCTATCGCCTGCCCTTTGCCGAGCTGCTCGAGCTCCGCGCGAACCTGGCCGTGGGCGCGCTGTTCGCTCGAACGCGAGACGCCATCAGCGGCACGGCGAGCAGTGGCGACCGCACCATTCCCGTGCAGGTCCAGGGATCGGATACCGCCGTGAGCTCGGTCGACCTATTCGTCATGCCCGAGCTGCAGCTCGGGGTTCGCATCGACGGCTTCGGGGTCGGGCTGGGTCTGATGGCCGGGATCTTCGTTCTCGACGGACCCGCGCTGCCAACTGGCGACATCGTGGTGAACGACGAGGGCTGCGTTAGCGGGCCAGAGGTGGACTGCGCGCCAGGCCAGAACTACATCGCGGGCGAAGGAGCCTACGATCCCTTCGTCCTGTGGGTGCCGAGCGTGACCGCGGGCTACGCATTCTGAGGGCGGGCTCGCGCCGACCGCAATCTACGCCTGGCAGCGGGCACGCGCTATACTACCTATCCCCATGGCGGACCAACCCCAGGCCGAGCGAGCGCCCCCGCTAGGCACGGTCATCGCGGACCAATACGAGCTCAAGCGCTTCCTGGGCAAGGGGGGCATGGGCGCGGTGTACGAAGCGGTGACCCCCGACGGGCAGCGGGTCGCCGTCAAGGTGCTGATCCAGGTGGGAAGCACCGAGGAGGCCCGCGAGTTCGGCGAGCGCTTCAGCCGGGAGGCCGAGCTTACCGCCTCGCTTCAGAGCAGCCACGTGGTCTCGGTGATCGATTCCGGCGTGGACCGCAGGCTGGGCATTCCCTTCATGGCGATGCCCCTGCTGGTCGGCTGCAACCTCGGGCAGCTCGTTCGACGCGTGGGCCCACTGCACCCGACCGTGGCGGTGCGCATCATCCGACAGTCGTGCACCGCGCTCGCGGTCGCGCACGACGCCGACATCATTCACCGCGACATCAAGCCGGGCAACCTGTTCCTCGACCAAGACCCCGGGGGCAAGGTCACGGTCCGGCTGCTGGACTTCGGCATCGCCAAGTGCTTGGCGACCGACGTCAACCTGACCAAGACGGGCAGCGCCCTGGGAACGCCCGCCTACATCTCGCCTGAGCAGGTGATGGAGACGAAGAACGTCGACGCGCGCACCGATGTCTGGGGCCTCGGCATGACGCTGTACTTCGCGCTGGCGGGCAAGCCGGCCTTTCACCGCTTCAGGAACCCGGCCGATCTGTTCGTGGCCCTGCTCACCACCGACGCGCCGCTGCTGCAAGAGGCGGCCCCGTGGATCGATCCAGCGCTGGCCACCATTGTGCATGGGACCTTGCTGAGGGATCGCGAGGTGCGCTGCCCCACCGTTCGGGCGCTTCGCGAGGCGCTGGGGCCCTTCGCCTACGGAACGGACCAGCTCGGGGCCAACGCCATCCAACCCGTTCCCGAGACCATGCGGCAGAGCACGGCCTCGCAGGTCGATCCGCCCGCGTCCTGGCAAGCGGTGGCGCCGCGACGCTCGGAGCCCGGGGGGCTACCCGCCGACCAGCCCGACCCGCTGCTCGGCGCTCAGCTCGCTGGCCGTTACACCCTGCTGCGCTGCCTGGGTCGCGGAGGCATGGGCGCGGTCTATGAGGCCGAGGAGCACGAGGGCGGCCGCTTCGCCATCAAGGTCATCGAGCCGTCGCGCGCAGGCAGCAGCCGCGACGGACGGCACCGCTTCGTGCGCGAGGCCAAGGCCATGAGCCGCATCCATCACCCGCACGTGGTCCAGGTCATCGAAGCGGACACCGACCCCGAGCAAGAGCTGCCCTTCATCGTGATGGAGATGTTGAGCGGCCAGGACCTGCACGAGCTGCTCAAGCGCCAGGGACCGCTGCGCCCCGACGTAGCCGCCCGCCTTTTCCTGCAGGCTTGCCGCGGGCTCGGCGCCGCCCACGAGCTCGGCTTCGTCCATCGCGACATCAAGCCCGCCAACCTGTTCCTGCACCACCTTCCTACGGGCGAGGTGGCGGTCAAGCTGTGCGACTTCGGCCTGGTCAAGCGGTTTCTGGCCGACGGTGACGAGGAGACCACCGCCAACCTGACCCGCACGGGGGGCGTGGTCGGCTCGCCCATGTACATCTCGCCCGAGCAGGCGCGCAGCGTTCCCGATCTGGACCCGCGCACCGACATCTGGAGCCTTGGGGTCACCCTGTACCATTCGCTCGTGGGCCAGCCTCCGTGGCAGGGGCGGGACTCGGTGGGGGAGCTCATCCTGGCCATCTGCACCGAGCAGGTGCCTCATCTGCAGGACCAAGCGCCTTGGGTACCGGCCGGCCTGGCCGCGGCCGTGCACCGAACGCTGCGGCGCAAGCCCGAGGATCGCTTCCAGAGCATGGACGAGCTGGCCGAGGCCCTCGAGCCCTTCGTCGCCAGCAGCCGCCAGGTCAGCACCGCCGACCTGAGCCCAGTCTCCGAACGGCTGCGCGAGAAGGTGGCCCCTCGCGCGGACGGCCCCGAGCTGGTGGCCGCCCGAACGGCGAGCGGCGTCTACCACACGCCAGCCCAGCCCAGCCGCCGCCGTCAGGGAGGAGCGATGCTGCTCGGCGGCGCTGCGGTGCTCGCCGTGGCCGCGGGCGCGTTCGCGTTCTATCGCTGGGGGCCCCCGCCGAGCCTGCCCTCGACCGCCGAGAGCTTGGCCCCGGGGCCGGGCTCGAGCCCGCCCGCGATGTCCAGCGCGGCGCCAGAGGCAGGGCCACCGCCCGCGCTCGACGTTGCGGTCGAGGTGCGCATCAGTCCAGCGGATGCCGAGGTCACGGTCGACGGCACGCCGCAGAAGATCGCCGACGGCGTGCTCCGGCTGACGGCCAAGCCGGGCGACAGCTTCGAGGTCATCGTGGAAAAGGGCCCCGATCGGCTCGAGCAGCGGGTGCAGATCTCGGACGCGGGCGAGGTCAGCCCGAGCCAGATCGAGCTGCCCGTGCAGACCAAGCGGCCGCGCCGTACGGTCGGCCAGGCGCCCACGCGGCGACCGCCAAGCCCGAAGACCTCAGCGCCAGCCGCCCCAACCACGACGGCCGCGCCCGCCGCCACGGTCACGGGCAGGAGCACCTGGTAGCCGTCGCGAACCGCGGGCCTCGGGCCGGCCCACTTGCCGCGCCTACTAGCGAAGGCGGCGCAAGTTTTGCTTATGTTTGGCGTGCGTTGCTCAATGTGAAGTTCGAGACAGCGCACCAGTGAGTGCTTATGGTCTACACGCCCTTTTCGAAAGCAGCTGCAACAGAGTGAGGCAGAACCTTCACAGCTCCGTGACCGCGCGTGACTCGCAAACCACAATTCTGGCGTCGCTGCGCCGACGGGTGTATGTCGCGCGACGGGGCAGCGGCGGGGCCAGATCCGATGACCCACCTCAACCGACGCGGGAGCTCGGAGCCCAAGCCTGAACCTAGCGGGAAGGCGCATCATGGGCGTTGATTTATCCGCGTGGCCGCCCGAGCCCCCCAAGCCGGCTAGGGCAAGCGCGCCCGCGAGCGGCGCGTCCGCGGCCCGTCCCATGGTGGCGCCTGCCAGCAGCGCAGAGCCTACCCCGAATGCGCGCTGGGCGGCGCTGCTCGTCGTGGCGGCCATCCTGCTGATGCTGCAGCTCACCGTGGGACTGCGGGGCGAGCACTACCTCGCCGTGGCGGTTGCGGCCACGCTGATCTTGATCGGTGGCAGGGCCTATCGCTTCCTCCTGTTGTTCTCGCCGCTGCCGCTGTCCGGCATCGTCTACGACCTGTCCCGCAAGCTGGCGCTGGCCAACCCCAACGTTCACGTCGCAGACCTGTACCATGCCGAGCTCCGCTGGTTCGGCATCGGCAGCGGCGACGGGCGACTGACCCTGCCCGAGTACTTCACCACCCATACGACAGCCGCGTTCGATCTGCTCTGTGGACTGGCCTACCTCGTCTACCTATACGTGCCCATGCTGATGGCGCTGCTGCTATTCTTCGTGAGCCGACGGCACATGGTCTACCTGGGCTGGAGTTTTTTCTTGGTCAACCTCTTGGGGATCGCCATCTACCTGCTCTACCCCGCGGCCCCGCCCTGGTACGTGGCCGAGTATGGCCTGGGACCGGTCAAGCTCGACGCTCCGCCCTCTCCAGCTGGAGCCCTGCGCTTCGACGAGCTGCTGGGCATCGACTACTTCCAGCAGTTCTACAGCCGCAGCTCGCACGTCTTCGGGGCCATGCCCTCGCTGCACGTGGGCTACACCGCCGTGGCTTTTTTCGGGGTGATCGGCCTGGGGCGGCGCTGGGAGCTTCTGGCCGGTGGCTTTGCGCTGCTGGTGGCCTTTGCCGCCGTCTACCTTCAGCATCACTATGTGCTCGACGTGCTCGTCGGTGCGATCTGCGCGCTGCTAGCGTACGCCATCGTCCGCTTCGTCGCCGACCGACGCGGGATGCAGGCGCGGAAGGCGAGCTGAGGCATGGACCTCTTGGACCAGCTCGGGCCGTGGCTGACCGGGCGACTGGGCGCCGAGCCGCGGATCATCTCCGCGATGCTGCCCGCCGTGCTGGTCGTGGCCTATTGGGTGCTCGGGGTTCCGGTCTACTGGCTGGTACACCGCCGACGCGGCGCCTACCGCGACAAGGAGCTGGAGCAGCGCGGCTCGAGCGTGATGCTGGCCATGCCCGTGCGGCTCTACTTTTCCTGGACTGTGCGGCCGCTCTGGCGGCTGGTCGAGCTGAGCGGCATTCCGCCGAGCGCCATCACGACCCTGTCCTGGCTTCTGTCGCTGGCGGCAGCGGTCGCGCTGGCCGTGGGCCGCTTCGCGCTGGGGGGCTGGTTGTTTCTCGCGGCAGGGCTGTGCGACTTCCTGGATGGACGACTGGCCCGCCGAAGCGGCCAGTCGAGCCCGCGGGGCGCGGCGCTGGACTCGGTAATCGACCGCTACAACGACGCGGCGGTGCTCGCTGGGCTGGCTTGGTACTACCGCGCAAGCTGGGTGCTCGCCGCAGTGCTGGCGGCACTGGTGGGCACCTTGCTCATCTCCTACGTGCGCGCCCGCGGCGAAGGGCTGGGCACGAGCGTCAAGGTGGGGCTCATGCAGCGGCCCGAGCGGATCGTGCTGTTGGGGCTCACCGTGGCGCTGAGCCCCATAGAAGCCGCCCTGCGCAGCCCAAACGATCCCCACCCGATGCACTGGGTGGCGGTGGGCGGCATCGTGGTGCTGGCCATCGGTACCCAGCTCACGGCCCTGCGCCGCTTCGTCCACGTGCTGCGGCAGCTTCCCGCCTCGCCGCGCGACGGCGGCTGGATCGTGCCGCCGAAGATGGTGGCGGCCGCCTCGTTGTCCGCCGCCATCGCCACCGTCGCCGACTTCGGCTTGGTCTCGGTGCTGGTGGAGCTCGCCGCGCTGCAGCCCTGGCTAGCGACCGCGCTCGGCTGCGCCTTTGGAGCGGTTCTCAACTTCGCCGTAAACCGCCGCTTCGTGTTCCACAGTCGCGGTCGCCGCAGGCCACAAATGGCTCGCTATGGGCTGGTCAGCACCACCAGCGCCCTGCTCAACGCGGGCGGAGTAGCCGTGCTGCTACTGCCTGGGCTGGACTACCGCTTCGCCTGGATACTGGTGCGCTTGGCGGTGTTCGTGGGCTGGAACCTCCCCCTGCAGCGGGACTACGTCTACCCCTCCGACATACCGAGGAGGGACGAGCGCTCGGCCCAAAGCGCAGCAACGGCGACGAGCTGCGCGTTCGGCCCTGTGGACCATGGACCGCGGTAGCCTGCACGCGCGGCTGGGGGCGGCGCTCGGCTTCTTGGCGGAGCGAGCGCATCGACGCCCACGCACTACCTTGCTGCTGGTCGCAGCGCTCACGGCCGTGGCGATACTCGGGGCGCGGCGCCTTCGGCTGGACTCCGATCTCGTCCACCTGCTGCCGCCGTCCTTCGAGAGCGTGCAAGCGGTCCAGGAGCTCGAGCGGCGCTTCTGGGGCCTGGGCTACGTGGCGGTGGTCGCGAGCGGGGCCGAGCCCGAGGCGCTGCGCCGCTTTGCCGACGAGGTCGCCCCGGAGCTCGAGCGGCTGCCAGCCATCCGCTTCGTCGAGCGTCGCCGCCCGGTCGAGTTCTTTCGCGACCACGCCTTGTACTACCTGGACGTCGAGGATCTCCGCACCGTGCGCGACCGGCTGGAGGAGCGCCGCACCTACGAGGTGCAAAAGCGCAGCGAGCTGTTCCGCGGCGTGCTCGACGAGGAGGACCTGGAGAAGCCCGCGCTCGATTTCTCCGATCTCGAGGCCAAGTACGAAGAGCGGGCGACCGAGCGCTTCGGCAACGGGTGGCGGGCAGACGAGGCGGGCTCGGCCGACGGCTACTACCTCGATACCGAGCGCCGCATGGTGGTGCTGCTGGCCAAGCCCGCGCGGCGGGCCACCGACGTGGGCTTCGTCGAGGAGGTGGTCCGTCAGGTCCAGGGCTACCTCGACGGGCTCGATCGGACGCGCTACGGCCCTGGCCTCGAGGTGGGGCTCAGCGGTCGCTACCCCAAGAAGGTCGAGCAGGGCGAGCAGCTCATCGCCGACCTGAGGCTTGCCTCGGCCGTAGCCTTCGCCTTGATGCTGCTCTACGTGGGGCTGCACTTTCGCCGTCCCGGAGCAGTGGTGCTGGTGTTCGCGCCCCTACTCGTGGCGGTGAGCTGGACCTTCGGCTTTGCGGGCTGGGTCTTTGGCGAGCTCAACATCCTGACGGGCTTCATCGGCGCTATCCAGCTCGGCCTGGGCATCGACCACGGGGTTCACCTGGTGGGGCGCTACGACTACGAGCGCGGACGCGGGCTCGAGGTCGCGCAAGCGCTGCGGCAGAGCTTTGTCGGCACGGGACCCGCCGTGGTGGTTGCGGGCCTGACCACGCTGGTGGCCTTTGCCGGGGTGGGTCTGAGCGAGTATCGCGCCTTCCACGAGTTCGGCGTCCTCGCGGCGGTGGGGATGGCGCTGGTGGTCTGCGCCTACACCTTCGTGCTGCCCGCACTGTTGGGGCTGCGCCGCTCGGCTCGCAAGAAAGCGGGCGGTCGAGCCGCCGCGGGACGCTTCGGCCTGGCGTGGCGCTACAGCCGCGTCATGCCGCGCTGGGCGCCCGCGCTGTTCTGGACAGCCGCCGTGCTGACGACCGCGGCGCTGTGGCACCTTCCCGAAAACCGCTTCGACTACGACTTCGCCTCGCTAGAAGACAGCGATCTGCCCGCCTTCCGACTGGACAAGGTCGTCAACGAGCTGCTCGGCCACTCGCAAACGCCCGTAGTCATCCTGACCGAGGACGAGGCCTCGGAAAGGGCCGCGGTAGAGGCCATACGCGCTCGTCCCCAGGCCCGCGCTGGGGCCAGCTCCACCGTGCACTTCGTGGCCTCGGTGGCGGATCTGGTGCCCGAGAACCAGCAGGCCAAGCAGCCGGTCATCGAGGAGATCGGCGACATCCTGCGGCGCATCCGACCCGCTTGGCTCGAGCCCTCCCAGCGCGAGCGGCTCGACGATCTGCAGCGCATGACCAAGGCCCAGCCCTTTGGTCGAGCGGACCTACCGGTCGAGCTACGGCGACAGTTCCAGGGGCCGGGCGCGTCGTCCGAGAGCGGTTTCGTGATGGTCTATCCGTCCGTCAGCCTGGCCGATGGCGCGGCAATTCGGGCCTTGGCCCGCGAGCTCCGCGCCGTGCGATTGGACGACGGAAAAGGGCTGCCCTTGGCGGGCGCCGAAATGGTGCTGGCCGACATGCTCGACCTCATCGAGCGGGAGACACCCGTGGTGGTGGGCTTGACGGTGGGGCTGGTGCTGGTCGTCATGCTCTTGCTGCTCGGCAAGGTGCGGGACGGGCTTTTATGCTTTGCGTCGGCGTTCGCCACCATGGCCATTTCGTTCGGGCTCATGCCGCTTGTGGGCGTACGGCTGAACTACCTCAACGTCGTGCTGGTACCCGTGCTGTTCGGCATCGCCATCGACGGCGCGGTCCACCTCAGCAGCCGCTTGCGCGAGAGCGGCGATGTGGCCGAGGCCGTCGCGGAAACCGGCCGCTCCATCGCGGGCTCACTGCTCACCACCAGCTTCGGCTTTGGGGCCTTTCTGCTGGCCAATCATCCGGGCCTGCGCTCGCTCGGCAAGCTGGCGCTCTTGGGGCTGGCGGTCAACCTGCTCGTGTGCTTGGTGCTGCTGCCCGGGCTCTTGGCGCTCGATCGGCGCTGGGTGGCGGCCGGCTCGGGCGCGGCGGTCGCCCAGGGCGGGCCGACGGGCCTGGCCGCGCTCGTGGCCACGGTGGGCAAGGCGGGCTACGCGCCCGTGGCGCCAGGCACGGTAGGAGCCTTGGTGGCG
Source organism: uncultured Polyangiaceae bacterium (assembly GCA_964441055.1). Classification (GTDB taxonomy): domain Bacteria; phylum Myxococcota_A; class Polyangia; order Polyangiales; family Polyangiaceae; genus JACQWT01. The sequence goes on from CAYTYV010000165.1 coordinate 11,338, forward strand.
GTGCCGCTCGGGTGGGTGCTCGCCCAGCAGGACACGGCGATCCGCGCGGCCGTGGTGGCGCTCGGGGTGGCGGTCTCGCTGCCCGTGGTCGCGCGCTTCATACGCCAGCGCGGCGAGGCCGATCCGCGCGAGGTCGTGCTCGACGAGCTGGTGGGCTGTCTTGTGGCCATGGCCTTTGTGCCCGCGCATCCCGGCTGGCTCGCCGCGGCCTTCGTGCTCTTCCGGCTGTTCGACATCGTCAAGCCCTGGCCCGTCGGCTGGATCGAGCGGCGCGCACCGGGCGCCTGGGGCGTGGTGGGCGACGATGTGGCGGCTGGCCTGCTGGCGGGCGGGGTGCTGCTCGCGGCGCAGGCGGTGCTGGGGTAGGTCGATGAGTCAGCGGCCAACCGACAAGCCCGAAGTGCAGCAGCCAAGAGCGCCGCGCCCTTCTTTCGAGATCACCCGCACCGAGCTGGTCTGGCCGGGCAAGTACGACGAGCGCGGCAAGCGGGTCGAGCCGCCGCGCGTCTCGCTGCCGATGCGAGCTATCGAGCTGGTCGAGCAGGGGCAGGCCTCGCACGAGGCGCTTGGGCAGGCGACGCTTCCGCTCTTCGGCGAAGAGCCCCAGAAACCCTGCGAAGACGGCTGGCGGAACAAGCTCATCTGGGGCGACAACCTGCTCGTCGAGGCCTCCTTGCTCGCCGATTTTTCCGGGAAGGTCGACCTCATTTACATCGATCCGCCGTTTGCGACGGGGGGGAGCTTCTCCGTCGCGGCCAACGTGGGCAAGGCGTCTCGTTCCGTGACCAAAGAGCCGTCGTCCGTGCCGCTCAAGGCCTATCGAGACGTGTGGGCGCGCGGCAAAGCCTCCTTTTTGAGGATGCTCTGGCCACGGGTCACGCTCATGCGGGAGCTGCTATGCGACGATGGCCTGTTGTTCGCTCATTTCGACGATAACGTCGGCCACGAGGTGAAGGCGCTTCTCGACGATGTATTCGGCGCGGCAAACTACCGCGGAGAGATCATCTGGCAGCTCGGCACGGGCGCCAAGAGCAGGAAGTTCTTTTCCATCCAGCACAACGTCATCTTGGTCTACTCCAAGGGCGAGAGCTGGACCTTCAATGCCGATGCCTCCGAGCTGCGAGAGCCCTTTGCCGAGGGGAGCCTGCAGACCCATTTCAGGCGCGTTGATGAGGACGGGCGACGTTACCGAAAACGGACCATTGGCGGCAAGGACTACATCTACTACGCCGACGAAGGCAAAATGGTCGGGAGCGTGTGGACCGATATCCCGTCGATGATGGCCAACTCGCCCATTATTCAGGAGTCCAC
>CAYTYV010000166.1:0-12610 GCA_964441055.1 uncultured Polyangiaceae bacterium
GCTGTATCGCGCAAATGTCCGTGGGCGGAACCCTGGCCGACCAACGGCCGGGGACGCATGGCACGCCTGGTGCTCCCCCGCAGGCGCCCGGGGGTTGGTGAGCTTGGCCCTTCCCTACACGGGAACGGGCCCGCCAAAGGCGCCGAAAAGCCGCGCCGCCCACACCAGCAGCATCGCCACGCTTACCGCCATCACGACCCAGCCGACCCAGGGCCTGATGCCGGTATGGCCCCTGACCACGTAGCCCACGCACGCGAGCACCAGTAGCCCGCCAAGCACGGGCGAGGCCACGGGCGAAAGCGGGTGCAGCTTCATCGCCTCGGCCACTTCACCCCGCGCCAGCGACACGGTGGCCCGCGTCATCCCGCAGCCGGGGCAGGGCTTGCCAGTGACCCTGGCGAACACGCAGACGCGCGCCTCGACGGCCACGGCCGCCGCCAGCGGTGAAAACACCAGGCCCACGCGCAGGGCTCGGCCGACCGGATGCCGCGCTCCCCAAACCGACGACCGACCTGCCTCGCTTCTGGCAGCCCTGCCAACGGGTGCGTCAGCCGAAGCGCTGACCGAGCTCTGGCCCCCTCCAGAAGACTCACACATGGGCATGGCCCTGAGGCCCCCTAGAGCAACGCAGCGGCGCGCGGACATGCCCGGCCGCTAGCCAGCGGGCGGAGGCCCGCCGAAGCCGGGAGGAGCACCTGGAGCGCCTGGCGCGGGGCCGGGGCCTGCTGGCGCACCTGGCATCGGACCCGCTGGCGCACCAGGCACCGGAGCTCCTGGCGTGCCCGGCTGCGGCGCTCCGGGAGCACCAGGCAGCGGACCACCCGCAACACCCAGCGCCGCCAACGGATCGGCGGGCCCGGGTAGGCCTGGCACAGCGCCTCCGCCACCGGCCTGCGCGATGTCGTTCAGATCGCTGGCCAGGGCCCAGGGCAGAACCAGGAAGTACCACAGGATGGACCGCGCCTCCCCGGCAGCCCCGGCTTTCTGCTTGGCCTTGGTGACCAAAGGCGGCAGCACCAGACAGGCCAAGTACAGGTTGATGCACGGGATGAAGATGAGCCACCACATGAAGTCCTCTTGCAGGAACTTCTTGAGCTCGAACATCATCACGATGCTGAAGTAGAGAAACATGACGAGCCCAGCGAGGGACAGCAGCCCGCCTAGCCCCCCGCCGATCATGGCCACGGTGCCCCCGACCACGGCCAGCCCGTTGCTCAAGATATTGCCGACCACGAGCAAGCCCGTCGTCAGGATCAGCACCATCATGGCGTTGCGGACCTTGGGCTTGTCACCCTCTCCGCCCATGGCGAGCCCTGCGCCCTGCATGGCGCCGCCAAAGGCGCCAGCCGCCGCTCCCGTAACAGCCCACGCCTGGCCCGCGGCCTGCTCAGCAGCTGCTGCGGGTGCACCACCACCTAGCGCGCCTGGTCCGGGAGCAGCAGGGGCTGGAGCGCCCGGATAGCCGCCGGGGGCGCCCGCCGCTGCCACGGCATCGTACCCACCCGCAGGAGCCACACCACCCGCAGGAGGCGCACCACCCGCAGGAGCCACACCACCCGCAGGAGCCACACCACCCGCAGGAGGCGCACCAGCGGGTCCGGGCGCGCCGGGATAGCCTCCAGGGGGCCCCGCGACCGCACCAGCACCGCCTGCAGGAGCTCCACCCGCAGGAGGCATGCCACCGCCAGGAGGTGCTCCTTCGGCCGGAACGGCACCACCCGCGGGAGCTGCACCAGCCGCCGGAGGAGCGGCAACGGGGGCGCCAGCCGCTGGCCTCGGTGAAGCCGCACCAGCTCCAACGCCGCCCAAGGGCGCCGCATCGGGCCCGGTCAGGTCGGGGATGTCATCGATGGCCACCGTCGCACCCAAGCCTGGATCCGCCAGGTCCACGCCGTCTCCGCCTGGAGGCGGGAAACCGTCGCCTTGGGGGGCTGCTGGCGGCGCACCCGCAGGCGCTCCGCCGTCCGCAGGAGCTCCGCCCGGGAGACCCGCTGGCGGCGCACCCGCTGGAGCTCCGCCCGGGGGACCCGCTGGCGGCGCACCCGCAGGCGCTCCGCCGTCCGCCGCGGCTCCTGCGTGGGGAGGCGCTGGCGGCGCACCCGCAGGCGCTCCGCCGCCTGCCGCTGGCGCAGCCTCGCCCGGTCCTGGAGAGCCGGGCCCGGGAGCCGGTCCCACAGCCGCACCGACTTGGGGCCCCATCAGCATGGTCCCCTTGAACTTGGGGGCAGCGGCGCTCCTTAGATTGAAGCCGCACTTCGAACAGGTGTTGGCGGAATCGGGATTCTGGGTCCCGCAGTTCGGACAAAACACTCCCACACCTCCGCTCCGGTATCGTCGCGGACGCCGCAGCTTACGGCCGTCGCGATCCCCGCATAGACCGGAACGCAGCGTAGTGGAAGGTAGCCGGAATCCTCAAGGGAAACTGCTCCCATACCGGTACCGCGCCACCCTTGACACCAGCCGCCGTCGGTTACTAGCGTCGCGGCGCTTACGAGCGTGCAGTCGCGTCGATGGCTTGCACGTCATTCCCGCACGGGCTCCGACTCGCTCACGAGCTAACGAGTTTCACTCTGGCCCCAGCTCGGCAGCCCCCAGCCTACGGACTCAAACCGAAGATGGCCTTCGCCCTCAGTCCGGAGCGCGACGAGCAGCTACAGCAGATCCTGAGCCGATACCCCGATCGCCAGGCCGCCTGCATCCCCGTGCTGCATCTGTGCCAGGAGCAAAACGGTTGGATTTCCGAGGAGGTCATCCAGTGGGTGGCCGAGGCCCTCGAGCTGTCCACCGCCCACGTGCTCGGCGTGGCCACCTTCTATTCGCGGTTGAGCACCGAGCCCATGGGGATCCATCGCATCGGGGTATGTCGCACCCTGAGCTGTGCCCTACGCGGCGGCGAACAGATCCTGCGCCACTGCGAGAAGCGGCTCGGCATCCGCTGTGGCCAGACTACGGAGGACGGCAAGGTCTCGCTGGTCGCGACCGAGTGTATGGCGAGCTGCGGCACCGCGCCCGCCATACAGGTCGACCGCGAGGTCCACGAGGGCCTCACCATCGACCAAGTGGACGCCATCCTGGACCGCCTTGCGGCGGAGGCGGAATCCGCCCCGAAGGGCTCTTGAGAGCGGACGATGCTCCAGCGTACCGAGCACCTGACCAAGCGCTACGGCGACCCGGAAGCCCACCGGATCGACCGCTACCTCAAGAGCGGGGGCTACCAGCAGGCGCGAAAGGCGCTCGCCATGACGCGCGACAAGGTCGTGGCCGAGGTCCGAGCCGCCAATCTTAGGGGACGCGGGGGAGCCAGCTTTCCCATGGGCGACAAGTGGGGCCTTATGCCCAAAGAGCCCGACCCCCAACGCCCCCACTATCTCATCGTCAATGCGGACGAGGGCGCGCCGGGAACGTTCAAGGACCGCACCATCATGGAGCGCGATCCGCACGCCGTCGTCGAAGGCTGCATCATCGGCTGCTATGGCGTCGGCGCGCACACCGCCTACATCCACGTTCGCGAGGAGCTGCATTTGGCCAAGCAGCGTCTGTGGGACGCCATCGGCGAGGCGCGCAAGCGCGGCTTTCTCGGCCCGCGTCCCTGCGGCAAGAGCTATCCGGTCAACGTGGTCGTCCACACTGGCGCAGGCTCCCACATCTGCGGCGAGGAGAGCGCGCTGCTCGACTCGCTCGAGGGCAAGCGCCGCGAGCCTAGCCGCCGCCCCCCCTTCCCGGCCGAGGCAGGCGCCTTCGGCATGCCGAGCAGCGTCAACAACCTCGAGAGCATCGCCTCGGTGCCCGTCATCATGGAGCTCGGCGGCGAGGCCTTCTCCAAGCTCAGCGAGCTCAGCGAGCTGCGCGACGGCGGCTGCCGTCTGTTCGGCGTGAGCGGGCACGTCAAGACCCCCGGGATCTACGAGTGCGCCATCGGGCTGACGCTGCGCGAGCTGATCGACGACTTGGGCGGTGGCGTCGACGGCGGAGAGCTGCTCGCCGTGATCCCGGGCGGCGTGTCCACGCCCGTTCTGCGTGCCGACGAGGTGGTCGACGCACCCGACAGCGACGACGCGCTCCACCGCTGGCACGGCCAGAGCGTGCTGGACGTGCCCATGGGGGTGGACACCTTCCGGCCCCTGGGCACCATGGTGGGCACCTGCTGCGCCATCGTGCTCAGCGAGCGCGCCTGTCCGGTCCGAGCGCTGCACAACATCGTGCGCTTTTTCAGCCACGAGTCGTGCGGCCAATGCACGCCGTGCCGCGAGGGCAACCCCTGGCTCGAGCGCATCCTCGAGCGCATTGTGGCAGGCGAGGGATCCATCGAGGAGCTGGACCAGATCCACGACATCGCGGGAAACATCATGGGCAACACCATCTGCGCCTTTGGCGACGGCTCGGCCACGGCCGTGCTGGGCTTCCTCCAGAAGTTCCGCCGCGAGTTCGAGGAGCACATCCGAACCGGGGGCCAATCGTCCACGGGGAGGCTGTCGCTCTGAGCAAAGCTAATCGCTAGCAGCTAGAAGGGGCACATCGTGAGCGTGCTGGAGATCGCGTTTTTCTCGTTCTGTGCGCTGTTCGTGCTCGGCGGCGCCGTGGTGACCATTGCCGCGCGCCGAGCCGTGCGCAGTGCCATGGGGCTGCTCGGCGCCATCGTCGGCGTTGCCGGATGCTACCTGATGCTGAGCGCTGAGTTTTTGGCGGCCGTCCAGCTCATCGTCTACGCGGGTGCAGTCGTCGTGCTGTTTATCTTCGTCGTGATGCTGCTCGGCGCGGCTGGACAGAACCCCGGGCAGCTCGGGGCCGTCGTTCCGCGCTACGTCGGCGCGGGGACGCTGCTGCTCGCGGGCGCGGGTGCGCTCGGGCTGATGCTCGAGCTGGCGTGGGATTGGGCGCCCGTGCTGCCGCGACTGCCCCAGGGCTTCGGCGAGATCGAAGGGCTCGGCCGCGAGCTGTTCACCGCAACGATCGTGCCCTTCGAGCTCACTGGCGTGCTGCTGCTCGTTGCGGCGGTCGGCGCGCTCGCCGTGGCGCGCGGCAAGCAGCCCGACCCCACACGCTTGTCCGAGCCGACGCCCGCGCCCACGGACCCGTCCTCCGAACCGAAGAGCCGCGAGGGATCGGAGGCGGCCTCATGACCATCCCCGTGACCTACTTCCTCGCCCTGGCCGCAGCGCTGTTCGCCCTCGGCGCCATGGGCTTTCTGCTTCGCCGCAACCTCTTGGTCGTGCTGATGAGCGTGGAGCTCATGCTCAACGCCGTCAACCTGACCCTGGTCGCCTTCAACCGCATGCACCCGGCCGACCACGGCGGACAGATCTTCGCGTTCTTCATCGTCGCCATCGCGGCGGCCGAGGCGGCCGTCGGCTTGGCCATCGTCCTGGCCTTCTTCCGCCTACGCCACACCGTGCGCTCCGACGAAGCAGACACCCTCAAGCACTGAGGCACCCATCGGCTGGCCATCATGAACCTGCTGCAACAGTTCCCAGCGCACAACTTCACGCTGCTCGGCGCCATCCTTGGCCTGCCCTTGCTCGGGGCCCTCGCCAACGGGATCTTCGGCAAGCGTCTGGGCAAGCAGGGCGTCACCCTGGCCGCGCTGGTGGCCTCGGGCGGCTCCTTTCTGATCAGCCTGCTCGCCTTTGCCGCGCTGCTGTCGACCGGAGGCGACTCCGCCGAGCCCAGCCGGCTTGTCTGGACGGTGTGGCGCTGGTTCTCGGTCAACGGCGCGGTCGGCCAGCGCGTGCCCATCGACGTCGCCTTCAGCATCGACGCGCTGAGCGGCATCATGGCGCTGGTGGTGACGGGGGTGGGCTTTGTCATCCACGTCTACTCCACCGCCTACATGGACAAGGACCCGAGCTACGCGCGGTTCTTCGCCTACCTGAACCTGTTCATCTTCTCGATGCTGCTGCTGGTCCTGGGCGACAACATGGCGGTGATGTTCGTCGGCTGGGAGGGCGTGGGGCTGTGCAGCTACTTGCTCATCGGCTTCTGGTTCACGGACGAGGCCAAGGCGAGCGCGGGAAAGAAGGCCTTCATCACTGGCCGGATTGGTGACTTCGGGCTGCTGCTCGCCATGGCCATGGTGGTGAAATGGGCGGGCACCCTGCGCTGGCACGAGCTGGAGGCCAAGGCCCCCCGACTGGTGCGCGAGATCGCGCTCTGGCCCATCGGCAAGCTCGAGCAGTCGGCCCTGCCCGCAGGTGTGGTCGACGCCATCACCCCCAGCGAGCCCATCGCGGTCGGAGCGGTCACCCTGGTGGGCCTGGCGCTGTTTCTGGGGTGCGTGGGCAAGAGCGCGCAGATCCCGCTGTACGTCTGGCTGCCCGATGCCGTAGCCGGCCCGACCCCGGTCTCCGCCCTCATCTACTCCGCCACGACGGTCACGGCTGGCGTCTACCTGGTGGCGCGCTGCTCGACCATCTTCGCCCTGTCGCCCGTGGCCATGGGCGTGGTCTCGGCCGTAGGGGCCGCCACCGCCTTGCTGGCCGCGAGCATCGCCATCTTCCAGACCGACCTAAAGAAGGTGCTGGCCTATTCCACGGTCAGCCAGCTCGGCTTCATGTTCATCGGCGTGGGGGTGGGCGCCTTTGCCGCGGGCCTCTTCCACGTGGTCACCCACGCCCTGTTCACGGGCTGTCTGTTTCTGTGCTCCGGCTCGGTCATCTTCATGATGCGAAAGCGCATCGGCGACGACGACCGCTCGCGGGACATGCGCAACATGGGCGGGCTGCGAAAGTACATGCCCATCACCCACGGGACCTTCCTGGTCTCCTGCCTGGCCATCGCGGGCTGCCCGCTGCTCAGCGGGTTCTGGTCCAGGGACGAGATCCTGTGGAAGGCCTTCTCCACCAAGCTCGTCCCAGCCGAGGCGTCGTTCCTTTGGTCGCTGCCCTCGTGGTGGGGGCCAATGGTCTTCGTCGTCGGGCTGGCGGCGGCCGTGGGCACGGCCTTCTACATATTCCGCGCCTATTTCTTAACCTTCAGCGGCTCCTTCCGCGGCTGGAGGCCACGGCCGGGCTGGCGCAAGCGTGGCCACCGCCGCGCGGCCGATGCCGACGAGCCCGTCAAGGGCCCCGTGCCCACCGAGTCGCCGCGGGTGATGACCTACCCCTTGGTGGCACTGGCGGCTGGCGCGACCGTCATCGGCTTCGTCTACGCCGATCCGCTGCATCACTTGACGCGCTGGAGCCCCTTCGTCGCCTTCGAGCACTTCCTGCAACCTGTCTTTGCAACGGCGCTGGGCAGCGTGACGGGGCGAGGCGTGGATAGCCTTTTGTGGCCCCTGGTGGCCATCGGCGTCGCGGCCTTTCTCAGCGGCGCGGGCACGGCCTACGTCGTCTACTACCAGCGCCGCGGCGAGCCGGCCCGCCAGCTCGCCGCTCGGTTCCCTCGCCTGCTGCGCTGGGGCCGCGCCAAGTGGAAGGTCGACGAGCTGTACGACGCGACGATCATCAGCTTCACCCACGTCATGGGCGAGACCGCCGCCGACTTCGATCACAAGGTCATCGACGGGGCGCTCACCAAGCTCACGGCCCTGCTCTACCGACTGCTCGGCACCGCCCTGCGCGCGCTGCACACGGGCCGCGTCCAGGTCTACGCCGCAGCCATGGTGGTGGGGCTGGCAGGGGTAGGCTGGTATCTGGTCGAGCCGCACGCCGATGTGACCGTGGACGACTCCCAGCTCCTGAGCCGCGGCACGATGAGCTACGCGGCCGCCCGTGGCCACGGCTACGCCTACCGCTGGTACGCCGAGGGCGAGCCCGTGCCCGAGCGCTTCTCGGAACAGTCGAGCTACGAGCTCAAGCTGCGGCGGAGCTGCACGCCTACCACGGTGCACCTGGGAGTGCGCAACGCGCTGGGGCGAGTGGCCCGCCACAGCTTCGTGGCCTGCCGTCCCGCCCCCCACGATCGACGCTGCTGCTCTCGGGCTCTGCAGAGCTACGCAGCCGAGCGGCCCGCGCGCTCCCAGCGCCCGAGAGCGCAAGCCCCGACATCCTCGCCACCGCAGATTCGTCTGGATCGCGGCGACCCCGGAGCAGCGGAAAGGAGGGGCCAACCCGGGCTGCTCAGGCAGCCGGGCCGGGCTCCGTCAGCCGCGCCCCTGCCCCAGAGAGGAGAGCTCCGATGAACGCGCTCGCCGTCATCCTCTCGTCGTGGCCAGCCATCTTGGCGGGCATCGTCGGCGCGGCCGTCCCGCGCGAGGCCAAGGTCCTGCATCGAGTCGGCTTGGCGCTGGTGAGCTTTGTCGTCGTGGCGATGGTGATGTGGCTGTGGTCGGAGGGCGAGCCCCTGGCCGCGGCCGAGCCGGCCGACGAATGGCCCCAGCTTCTCAACGTGCTCATCGGGCTGCCGCTCGGCGGCGCGGTGCTGCTGCTGTTCGTCCCGCGGACGATGCGGCGGCTGCTGCGCGGCTTGACCTACGCCGTCTTCGCGCTCGGCTTTGCCGCCTCGCTGTGGCTGCTGACCACCCCGATGACGGTGGGCTGGCACTTCCAGTACATCAAGGACTGGGTTCCGGCAGCGGGCATTCGCTACCACGTGGCCGTCGATGGCATCAGCCTTTGGCTGGTGCTGCTGACCACCTTCATCACGCCCATCGCCTGCTTCTCGTCCTTCGGCTCGGTCAACAAGCGCATCAAGGAGCTGTGCATTGCCTACCTGCTGCTCCAAGGGGCGATGATCGGCACCTTCGTCGCGCTCGACCTGTTCCTGTTCTACCTGTTCTGGGAGCTGATGCTCATCCCGGTGTTCCTGATGATCGGCATCTGGGGCGGGCCGACCCGGGTACACGCGGCCATCAAGTTCTTCCTGTCCGCCATGACGGGCTCGGTGCTGATGCTGGCCGCCATGCTCTACCTGGTCTGGCAGCATCACGAGCTCCAGGGCTACTGGTCCTTCGACTACCTCGAGCTTTGCCGGGTGCAGCTGCCCACCGTGGGCGGAGCCACGGCCGGCTCGCTCATCGGCCCGCAGGTGCTGTGCTTCTGGGCCTTCTCGGTGGCCTTCTTCGTCAAGGTGCCGATGTTCCCGCTGCACACCTGGCTCCCCAACGCGCAGGTCGAGGCCCCGACGGGCGGCTCGGTGGTGCTCGCGGCGGTGATGCTCAAGCTCGGCGCCTACGGCTACCTGCGCTTCTCCATGGGGCTTTTCCCCGTGGCCGCCAGCCACTACGCGGCCACCTTGGGCGGGGTGGCCGTCATGGGCGGCGTCCTCTACGGCGCGCTGGTGGCCTGGAAGCAGGACGACTTCAAGCGGCTCATCGCCTACTCCTCGTTGGCCCATCTGGGCTTCATCATGCTCGGCCTGTTCGGCGCCGTGCCGAGCGGCGTGCAGGGCGCCATCCTGCAGATGGTCAACCACGGCATCGCCACGGGCGCGCTGCTGCTCCTGGTGGGGGTCATCTACGACCGCCGCCACACCCACGCGGTCGCTGAGCTCGGCGGGCTGGCCAAGGTCATGCCGGTCTACGCCGCCGTCTTCGTCATCGTCACCATGGCGTCCATCGGTGTGCCAGGCACCAACGGCTTCATCGGCGGCTTCCTGATCATCGCCGCCACCTTCGTCTCCAGGCAGCTGCAGGACTTCGGCCCCGTGCAAGCCGTGGGCGCGGCGCTCGGCCTAGTCCTGGCTGCGATCTACATGCTCAGCGTGATCCACAAAGTGTTCTTCGGGCCGCTCGCGAACCCCAAGAACAAGCGCCTGCCCGATCTGCTGCCGCGCGAGGGGCTGGCCCTGGCCCCGCTGGTGCTGCTCATCTTCGCCATCGGCCTGTTCCCGTCGATCTTCCTCGACCGCATGAAGGACTCGGTCGCCCACTTCGTCGACCAGTACCGCACCTTGTCCGGCATGGCCGCCCCGCGACACCGCGCGACGTGGATCGACGACAAGAGCGTGTTCTACCCGGGCTTCCTCGAGGGCTCGCCTCATGAGCTGCGCCGCGCCGCCGAAGCGCCCCCCGAGGCTGCCGAGCCCGCGGCCAAGCGCTCTGGCGACCACCCCGGCCCAGCGGCACGCCCCGAGCCCGCGAGCGCGGACGGCGCGGCACCGCGCCTCGTTCGACGATCGACCGAGCGGAGGACGCCATGAGCGACTCGGTGTTCGTTGCGATGGCCCCGATGCTGTTCGTCGCCACTGGCGGCGTGCTGCTCATGCTCGCCGAGGTGTTTGCCAAGCGCCGCGGCTCTGGCGTGGGCCCGTCGGCCGATCTGGCCATGGGCACCTTCGTCACCTTCGCCGCTGGCGCGGTCGCTGCGCTGGCCCTGTGCCTGCTCGGTCCCGACAAGCTTGGCGGGGCCATGGACGCCGCGCCTTACCTGCTCGGCGATCGCTTCACGCTGCTGTTCTGCTTCGTGCTCTGCTTGGGCGGCAGCCTGGCGGCCTTGCTCGCAGGCGGCTACCTGCCCGAGCACCGCATCGACCGGGGTGAGTTCTACCCGCTGCTCATCTTCAGCACGCTGGGCGCCATGATGCTGGCGGCCGCAGGCGATCTGCTGAGCCTGTTCATCGGCCTGGAGACGATGTCGCTCGGCGTGTACGCCATGGTGGGCTTTCGGCGAGGCTCGCCGCGCAGCGTGGAGGGCGCGGTCAAGTTCTTCTTGCTCGGCGCCTTTGCCACCGCGCTGCTACTCTATGGCGGCGCCCTGCTCTACGGCGCCACGGGACATACCGATCTGCAGGGCATCGGCGCCGCCATCCGCCAGGGCGCGGCTACCGGGGCCAACCTGGGCCTGCTGCTGCTGGCGCTGACGCTGATCCTCACCGGTCTGGCCTTCAAGGTCAGCGCGGTGCCGTTCCACATGTGGACGCCAGACGCCTATGAAGGCGCGCCCACGCCAGCCACGACTTACATGGCCGTCGCCGTCACGAGCGCCGCGTTCGCGATGATGCTACGCGTGCTGCTGGTCGCCTTCGGCGATCCGGACTCGATGTCTTCCGGGGCCGGCTGGCCTCCAATCCTGGCGGTGCTCGCCGTGCTGACCATGACGGTCGCCAACCTGGTGGCGGCGCGTCAGGCGTCGGTCAAGCGCATGCTCGCCTACTCGAGCATCGCCCACGCGGGCTACCTGCTGGTCGGGGTGGTGGCGGTCTCCTCGCCCAGCGCGGGCGCCGACGCGCAGGCCTCCGTGCTGTTCTATTTGCTGGCCTACACGGTCTCCACCGCGGGCGCCTTCGGCACGCTCATCCTGTGCGGCAGCCGGGGACGCGAGGCGGTGAGCTACGACGATCTGGCGGGCATTGGCCGACGACATCCCGGGGCCGCTCTGGCGCTGTCGCTGTTCATGGTCTCGCTGGCTGGCCTCCCGCCCACGGCGGGCTTTTTCGGCAAGCTCTACCTCGTCCGCGCTGCCATCGGTGCCGAGCATTACTGGCTGACCGTGGCGCTGGTGCTCAACAGCGTGCTGGCCGCGTACTACTACCTGCGGGTGATGGTCAGCATGTACATGCGGGAGCCGGCCAAGGGGGCGCCCATCGCCATCCCGATGCGCTCTGGCTACGTGGTCACCGCTCTGTTGATGTGCGCGGCAGGGGTGCTGCTGCTGGGACTAGCGCCCGCGCGCTGGCTGGAGCTGGCCATGGCGGCCGCACTCGCGGCCCCGTGACCGCAAGCGCGCTGGGCGAAGACGGCGAGCAACCGGATGAATCGCAGCTCGAAGCGCGCGAAGGAGGCGCGGGGCCTCGCAAGGCGGCGCACCGCCGTGCGGGCGATCGCCATGGCCGCGACGAGCGCGCTGCTCGGCTGTCCGCCGCAGGACCACGCGCCCAGCGCAAGCGCCGATGGCGGCCTCGCCGCTCGGGCGTCCAGCTCGCCCTCCGCGAGCTCGACCGTCGAGCTCGGGACCTCGGCGGCAGCCGCAAGCGGGACTGCGCCGCCCTACGCGGGGCCGACCGGCACGCTGCGCGGCACCGTTCGCATCCGAGGCGACGACCCGCCGCCTACCGGTCAGCGCTTTCCCTCGAGCTGCAGCCAGGCCGCGGCCACCTACGGCAGGCTGTTCCGAGTGGGCCCTGACGGCGCTCTGGCCGACGCGCTGGTGACGGTCACCCACTACCAGGGGCACGTGCCCGCCGCCCAAGACCACCAGAGCCTGACCGCTCGAGGATGTGCTTGGTCCGCGCGAACGGTGGCATTGACCCTGGGGCAGCATCTCGAGGTGCAAAACCTCGACACCGCCCAGAGCTACTTGCCCGTGCTCGAGGGCGCCCGCGCGATCGCCAAGCTGGTCGCCGTACCTGGCGGCGAGCCCGTCAAGCTGTTCGTGTCAAAGCCCGGCCGCTATCGGCTGGTCGACCAGATGGGCAAGCGTTTCATGACGGCCGACGTGTTCGTGCTCCGCTACGCCACGGCTGACGTGACCGGCCCCGATGGCCGCTATCGGATCGCGGGCATCCCGGTCGGCAAGGCCGAGGTCCACGCGCTGTTGCCCGCCGCCAAGATGAAGCGGCTCAGCCGGAAGATCGAGATCCGAGCTGGCGACAACGTCTTCGACCTCACCCTGGACTTCGAGGCCGCCGAGGACGCGCCGTAGAAACCGCGCCCACGCAGACCGCCATCCGTGGTCGTGGGCCGCTGGCGTCCTTGAAGAAGGGTTTCGTTGGCAAGTGAGTCAAGTTCGTCCTTCAG
>CAYTYV010000167.1:0-12595 GCA_964441055.1 uncultured Polyangiaceae bacterium
CGCCGAGCGCCAGCAGCCGGGCCCAGGGCGTCTTCGGCGCGCGTCGCAGACCTTCGCCGTCGCCCGCACCGTCTGCTCGCCCGCTACCACGGCGGGCGGGGCCGTCGGTCGGGCTGCTGCTGGGGATTCGTTCCACGACCATCTCGCTCCGTTGTTCTGTGTTGTCGGCTGCACGCGGGCTGTTCCGCAGCAGGTACTTCACCGATATCCGCCGCGTCTTTGTTCCCTCGCTCCCTTGCTGTTCCCTCGCTCCCTTGCTCACTTCGCCGCGGAACGCCACGGGGAGCTCACCAGCCCCGGCATCACCTTCACGAAGAAACGCATCGTCGGCCGATCCTCGAGCCGCGTCGTCACTCCCCCCTTGTCGTAGGCGACGATGCGGATCCGGGCGGTCTTGCCCTCGACGGCCTTGAACGTTCGGCTGGCGCGCACTTCGAAGCGGAACTCATCGAGGTAGGAGAAGACCGTGCCACGCCCCTCGAGGTTGAGCAGCACCTGGATGGTGTGGTCGCCAGGTGGGAGCGAGCCGTCGAACAGCGGGATCACCTTCTGCTTGCCCAACGCGCCCGAGCGGTTGGACTTGTTGTACTGCACCGCGCCGTCGAGCAAGATCAGCGCTCGGGTCAGCTCGAAAGGCCCCGAAAGCTTGTTCTCGAAGCGAATCGCCGCGCGCGATCCCGCGGTCCCTCCCTGGACGACGGTGTCGCTGAGCAGCGACAGCCGGGCGTGGCTGCGACGGATTCGCTCCTTGAGCTGGTCGACGCGCTGCTGCAGGTTGCGCAGCCGCACCGCAAAGGTGGCGCCGTCCATGGCCGGATCGGCCGACTCGCGCGCTCGCGGCGCTGGGGCGGGCTTGCCGGCCGGTCGGGGGGCCGCCGGAGCGGCAGTCGAGGCACCGGTCGCGGTCGAGGCCGCCGCGGGCGTCGGCGAAGCCTCGGGCGCGGGCTGCGCCTGTGCTGACGACACAACGAGCAGCCATGCAATCCAACAAGCCCCCAGCACTCTTGCCCCTTGCATCGAAGAACCTCGCCTTCCCAGCGGTGTTGACCCACACGCACGGAGCGCACTCAAGCGGCACTCCTCAGACAGGTTCCGTCTAGTGTAGTAGCGCTTGGGCCCGCCACGCAACGTCCGAAACCGGCTCCTTTCGCGCGGCTAGGGGGCGGTCTAGCGAACCGGGCCGGGGCCGCCCGGTGCCGGGCCGCGAGGGCGACCGGCTTGGACCCGGACCGGAGACTGGCGTATGACTAGCACCGTGCGGCTCTGGGGCTCGCTCACGAGACCTTCGCCGCACTGGGCTACCGGCGTGTCCTCGCACCCCTTCGGCGCTCGCGTCCCTCGCACAACCCCCGAAGGGGGGGGGGCCCGGCGGCGGCCCGAGCGGGCTCGTCGGGGCCTAGCTCAGATCCTTTCGAGCGCTGATCCGTCGGTTCGAGTGTGGGAGACGGCCTTTGGTGCCGTTCGGTCGCGGCTTCCTTCCGACCCACACCCCCTCTGGGCTGAGGAGGGTCCGAGGTGACGCCGGAGCTGAACGGCGTGGCCGACGAGGGCCTGATGATGCAGTTTCAAGGAGGCGACCGCGAGGCGTTCGCAGTGCTGGTGCGACGGCACAAGACTCCCATATACAACTTCGTCCTACGCCAGATCCACAGCCGCTCGACCGCCGAGGACCTGGTCCAGGAGGTGTTCGTCCGGGTGGTGCAAAAGGCCGCCACGTTCAAGCACGAGGCTCGTTTCACCACCTGGGTCTACTCGATAGCCCGCAATCTGTGCATCGACCACCTGCGCAAGATGTCCCTTCGGCGCCATCCCTCGCTTGACCACAGCCCCGGCAGCAACAACCGGCCGCCGCTCAAGGACCGAGTCGCCGACCCCAACCCGTCGACGGCGGCGGACCGGTCGGTGATGAGCAGCGATATCGGCGAGCGCATCACCGCAGCCGTCGAGAACCTGCCGTCGGAGCAACGTGAGGTCTTTCTCTTGCGCCAGGTGGGCAAGGTGCCCTTCAAGGATATCGCCGCGATCACGGGCGTGCCCGAGAACACCGTCAAGAGCCGCATGCGCTATGCGCTCGAGCGGCTGCAGAGCGCCCTGGCCGACTACGAAGACTACGCCCGAGCCCTTCGCTAGGACCGACGATGGACTGCGAGAAGTTCGAACACCACCTCATGGACGCCCTCTACGGTGATCTCGACGAGGTGACCGGGGCCGCGCTGAAGCGTCACGCCGAGTCGTGCCCTCGCTGCAGCTCGCTCGAGGCCGGCTTCAAGGCCACGCTGGAGGTGGGTCTGCTGCCGCTTGAGCAGCCCAGCGACGACCTCGAGCAGCGCATCCTGGAAGCCGCCCATCTGGCCCAGCGAGGCGCCCCGTGGCACCGCAAGCTGCTCCGCACGCTGTCGTGGGCGGGCAGCCAGGCCATGCGTCCGCAGCTCGCCATGGCCGCGCTGCTGCTGCTGGTGCTGGGCTCCACCGTGCTGCTGCTGCGGCCTCGTCCGGGCTCGGTGGCCGTCACCCCGGTCAAGGTGACCGAACGGGGAGCGCCCCACCCGGCCGATCGGCCCCTGGACGAGGCCACGGACGAGGCTCGGGCGTCCAGCGCTACGGCGGTGGCCGCGCGAAAAGCCGGCCGCCCCGAGCAGGACGAGAAGCTGCCAACCGCGATCGATGCCGCGGAGGCGAATGACGACGATCTCGCGCTCGGCGAGGCCGAGGCGCAGGGCAAGGAGCCGGCCGCAGCCGAGGATAAGGAGCAGTACGAGCGCGCCGTGGCCAACTACCGCGCTGGAAGGCACCGCGAGGCGCAGCGCGATTTCGCGGCCGTTGCTCAGCGGGGCGGGCCCATGGCGCCGACCGCTGGCCTCTACGAGGCCCGCTCGGTGCGCTCCTATGCCGGCTGCCGCTCGGCCATCCCGCACTACGTGCGAGTGCGCAGCCGGTTCAGCGGAAACCCCGCTGGGGCGGACGCGACATGGGAGCAGGCCGACTGCCATCGCATGCTAGGCGAGGGCAACAAGGCGCAAGCGCTCTGGCAGGAGCTGCGATCCAACCCCGAGTACCGCGCTCGGGCGGAGGCAGAGCTCAGCAGCCAAGGACGCGGCGCCACGACCGGCGGTGCGGTGGCGGCCCCGAAGCGCGCCGCCGCCCCAGCCCCTTCAGCCCCCGCCAAGAAGCCAGTGACCGAGCAAGCACCCGCCGAGCAGGCAGCCCAAGAAGCGCCCAACGACGAGCAGGCAGACGAGCAGGCAGCGGACGTCGCGTACTAGCGGCGTTCGCCGGTCTCCCCTTGCGCCTATCGCCTTGCCCAGACAAGGGTGAGGGCAAGGCGATAGGCGCAAGGGGAGAGGCCTGCTTGCCGCCTGGATGGATTTGACGATGGGGGCTCCGGTCGTCGCTCGCGCTCCTCCCTCTGCCCCCAAACCCCCGCGAGGTCTCTTGGTGCGGTGAGGGAAAGGCGTTAGGCGCACGGGGAGAGGTCTGTCCGCCGTGACAGACTTGACTGAGAAGTCACTGAGAGCTCCATTCAGGGACGCCTGCCTCGCAGGGTGTTTCGCAGCGGCGCGCTTTCTCCTAGACTGCCCGTATGTGCACCAGATATCGGCTTGGTCGGACGCTGGTGGCGGCGGCGGTCGTGGCATCGCCAGCAGCCTGCTCCTCCGGCGAGGAGGTCTGCCGCATCGGCCTTAGCATGCGCGCTCCCGCTGGCGTGCTCGATAGCGCCGCGTCGGTCGAGCTGCGGGTCATCGACGCCGATCAGGCGAGCTGCCTCGACAGCGGCTTCGTCGAGGGCTCGCCCCCCGAGCCCGCGGTCCAGACCTTCTCGCTCGCCCAAAACGGCTGCGCCGCTGGAGCGGCCTGGTGCAAGACCGTCACCCTGGCGATGGACGGCTCCAGCAAGGTCTTCGGCGTGCTGGCCAGAGACGCAGCCGGACAGCCCGTGGCCCAGGGCTGTACCCGCGCCACCATCGACCAGGATCCGCTCGACATCTCGATCCAGGTCAAGCGCTACAACCCACCCAAGTGCTGTGGCGACGGCGTGCTGCAGGCCGGAGAGCAATGCGATACTGGGCTGGCGGCAGAGGCTTGCCCAGGCGATACCGGCGGCTGCTCGGGCATCATCGAAAACGCGGTGTGCCACTGCGACTGCCTGGGCCGCGAGATCCTGCTCTCGATCGACAACACCGCACCCCCAGCGCTGACCAACGGCCCGGCGGGCACCAACTCGGCGCTGGCGCTGGCCTTCTCCGGCAGCGCCGGTGACGATCGGGCCCATGCGCTACGCGCGGTGTACGTCGACTCCCTCCAAGGCCCCGCGACGCCAGACATCAACCTGCGCATGCTCCAGGCCGACCTGTTCCCCTTCACGGACGGCCCGCTCGCCCAGCAGCTTCGACTGCCGCAGTGCGACAGCGCTACCTCTGCAGCCGGCAAGCCCCGCACGCAGCGGACGCCGGAAATCGCCGCCATCAGCGACGACCTGGTCGCCGTGGTCTACGCCACCGACGAGCAGCAGGGCGGCAAGTACGACATCCACCTCAGCCTGCAGAACGAGTACGGCTGCGCCGACGAGGATCCCTTCCCGGTCAACGACGCCCGCAACGACAGCTGCGAGCATCCCGACATCGCCCGCGGCCCCGCGGGCGTCGCGCTGGCCGTCTGGGGCGATCAGGGGCAGGTGCACGGCCGGCTGTGGACGGATGACGGCTCCGCCACGGGTGCGCTCGATCCCGCCGACGAGGACCTCGACATCGCTGGCTACCAACAGGGAAGCCAGCCCCGCGTGGGCGGCTCGGATAGCGGTTGGGTGGTGGCCTACCAGGACCAGGGCAATGCCTTCGTCAAGACCGTGGCCCCGACGAACGGCGCGGTGGGCAGCGCCGTCAAGGTCAACGCTGCCGCGGGCGTCGAGCAGCTGGATGTCGCCATGCTGAGCGACGGCCGTTACGTGGTGGTGTGGTCCTCGGCGGGTGCCATCTACTTCCAGCGCTTCGACGCCGCGGGCACGGCCGTGGCTGGCGACCAGGAGCACCCGCTGTCGGTGGACAGCCCAGCCGCCAGTCAGCCGGTGGCCGCCGCCGCGAGCGGCGGGAGCTCCTTTTTCGCCGTGGCCTGGACAGCTGCCGACGGAACCATCTGGGCGCGCTTCGTCGGGGGCAGCTCGGGCTTCGGCTTCAACAGCGTCACCGGTCAAAACGACGCCTTCCTGGTCTCCCACCCGGCGATCTGGGACGGCATACGCTCGGAGCCCAGCGTGGCCCTTGGCGGCGACGGCTACGTGGCCATAGGCTGGCAGGACGCGGCAGAAGCCCACCCCGGCATCTTCGTCCGACGCTTCCCCCTGCCAGAGTAGTCAGCGCACGACGATGGTCCCGCCGTTGAGACGGTTGTCGTGGTGCTTGCCGCGGGTGACCTCGAAGCGGCTCTTGCCCTGGAAAAAGCCGTAGAACAGCGTGTAGCGTCCGGGCATGAAGTTGGGCTCCAGCTTCATCTCGTACTCGTCGATGATGACGTCGCCCGGCCGCCACAGGCTCATCCGGTACTCGCCGCGCAGCACCTCGTGGTCGCCGTTGTGGCGGCGCCGGTAGCCGTCGATGTGGATGAAGGCCTTGTAGTTGCGTCCGATGGGCTTGAGCACGCGGTAGAACAGGCGCAGCCGGTAGGCGCGCTGGGGCACCGCGAACTCGACCGGTCGCCCCTCGAGGTCGGCGAGCTCCCAGCCCAGCGCCTCCAGCTTGTCCTCGAATTGCGCCGAGACGGGGTGCTGCACGTCCGGGGGCTCGGCGCGCACCAGGGGCTCCAGCCAATTGCGGTTGGGCTCGGAGCCCAGGCGGTTCGAGGCCAGCACGATGGTGCCCGAACGGTCGTCCAGCACGGGCAGGTTCCGGCCGGTCGACTTGCGAAAGAGCGAGTTGAGCTCGGGCAGGTCCTTGGTGCGCAGCACCAGCCACCTGCGCGGCGGCTCCTCGGCCTGCTCGTGCGCCGTCATCAGCCAGCGGTGGGCCGCGCGGACGTTGGCCAGGCTCTTGACGGCCTCGCCGCGGGCGTAGAAGCGAGCCGTGCGCGCCTTGAGGCCGACGATGCCCAGCGGCTCACCCGGCCGATGCTGGTCCGCGTAGCTCTCGAACACCTCCTTGGGAGAGAGCTGAGCGGCCAGGGCGGGATAGTAGCCGAAGCACAAGATCCCCCCCGAGACCAGAGCCGCCACCATGAGGCCGGCCGCGCGGGAGCGACTCGGACCCAGGGCCGCCGCATAGAGCCCGCGCGCCGCGTCGAGGGCGATCACCGCGGCAAGCGGCGCGAGCGGCAGCACCCACCAGGCGTTGAGGCCGATCACCGCGTAGTTGTGCGGCAGCTTGGCGACGGAGGACCAGCCGAGGTGCTTGCCGATGAGCAGCATGGCTCCGAGTCCCACCAACGCCGCTTCCAGCACCAGCGCGCCAAAGGCGAGGTTGCCGTGGTAGGCCGTGGACAGGGCTCGCCAGGTGTTGCGGTAAGCGCCCAGGCGCTGGCGCAGCCAGCCGCGGAGACCTCCGGGACCTTGCTCGAAGCTGCGTTCCATCCAGCTCAGCAAGACGACCAGACCGAAGGCGGCGTAGGCGATGAGCAGCAGCCGGGCGCCCTTGGCCCCGAAGCTCGACGGGAAGCTCTGCTCGCCCACGCCGAAAACGGCCAGTACCTTGACCGGCAGGCGAACGACGTCGCCGAGCAGCACGGCACCCAACACCAAGGTGCCGCCTCCGACCAGCGCCGAAGGGGGGCTGCCGCGCTCGAAGTCGACGATCGCCAAGGCGGCGATGGCGGCCAACAGGCCCGGACCCGAAAAGGGCAGCCCACCGGCGTAGGGCGCCAGCAGCGCGTGGGCGCCGTAGAGGCAGGCCGCGCCCACCAGCAGGGCCACTCTCAGCCCGAGCTCGCGCTGCCTGCCCGAGCGGTCCAGCCCGGGGGGTAGCGTGAGCAGCCGCCCAAGGGCAAAGGGGATGAACGCGCTCCACGGCAGCAGCGCGTGGCCGAGATCGCGAACGGTCAGATCGAAGGTGGACTCCCGCGGCGGCTTGGCCAAGAGCTCGACACCCAGGTGGCGCAGCACCTGTCCCTTGGTACCGGCGTGGTCCAGCAGCGTGGCCACACCCAGATAGAGCGCGGCGAGGCCTAGCGCCAAGACCAGCGCACCGACCGCGTGAAACCGCCAGCGGGCGCGTCCGTCGGGACGCCAGCTGGGCGACAGGGTAAGGCACAGCCAGCTCAAGCCGACGGCCAGCGCTGGTGCGGCCACCCCGATGAGCAGCCCGCGGCTCAGGTAGCCCGCCACGGCCCCCGAAAGGCCGAGCAGCCACCACAGCGCGCTCCGTCCCCAGGCCGGCCGCGAGCCCGTTCGGGCCGTGCCCAAAAGCGCCAAGGTCCAGCCCGCGAAGCA
Source organism: uncultured Polyangiaceae bacterium (assembly GCA_964441055.1). Classification (GTDB taxonomy): domain Bacteria; phylum Myxococcota_A; class Polyangia; order Polyangiales; family Polyangiaceae; genus JACQWT01. The sequence continues at coordinate 7,412 of CAYTYV010000167.1, forward strand.
GCAAAGGCAAGCGGTCATCGTGACCACGTCGCCCAGCATGGTGCGCGCCTGCATGAAGAAAAGCGGCATGGTCACCAGCGCGATGACCGCGTACAGCCCCGCCCGAGCGCTCACCAGGCGGTCCAGCAGCAGGTAGAGCACCAGCGCGCCGACGATGCCCCACAGCGCCAGCGGCAGCCGGCCGGCCCAGTCGTGCAGCCCAAACAACTCGAAGCCCAGCGCCATCGAGGTGTAGGCGAGCTCGCCGCTGCCCAGGTCGGACAGGGTGGGCAGTCCGTTTGCCGCGCCCTCGAAGCGCAGGCCATCTGAGCCGAAGACGTTGACGGCGATGCGTCGGGCCAGATCGCTGCGGTCGAGCTCGTGGGGGTCCCACACCCCGCTACGGCCCACGCTCGCCAGAAGAAAAACGCCCGCCACGACCAGCGCGAGCGCGAGATGGATGGCCTCCGACGCCCATCCCGCGCGTCCCGAACGGCGGGGCTGGGCCTCGTCGGAGGCAGGCGGGCCGCCAGCCTCACTGCGGGCCGAAGCCGCAGCTCCGTCTGGCGCGTCCTCGGGGTACACCACCGTCCCTTCCTAGCGCCCTGGGTGACCGTCGTCCACGTCCGCGCTTCGCCGCGGCGACGCGGTCGATCATCTGGACTCGCCAAAGGCCTGCGCCAGCGCGTGGATGTGGCGCGCGTCGGTCCCGCAACAGCCGCCCACGATGACCGCGCCCGCCGCCACCCACTGCCGAGCCAGGCCGAGGTAGGCCTGGACGCCAGCTGGGCCTCCGCCCCAGCCGATCCCGTCGTCCGTCGCCCCGGCATTGGCGTATACGCCTGCGGGCACCGCCAGCTCGCACAGCTTCGCGAGATAGCGCAGCGAGGCGGTGGCGGGCACGCAGTTGACCAGGCAGGCTCGGGCTCCAGCAGCCACGGCGCGCCGCGCTCCCGCGGCCATCTGCGCGACGGTGAGTAGGTCCGCGCCCGGCCCAGCGGTGAACGCCACCCAGGTTTCGATGCCCGTAGCCACCGCTTGCTCCACAGCGGCCAAGGCTTCGCCCACGTGCGCGAAGGTCTCGCACAGAAGCAGGTCCACGCCCGCATCGGCCAGCACGCTAGCCAGCTCGCCGTGCTCGGGGCCCGGATTTCTCGGGCTGAGATCGGGACGGTAGCAGTCCTCCAGCGGCGCGATGCTGCCGGCCACCCGATGCCCGGAGGGAACGCTCTGGCGAGCGATGGCCACGGCCCGCCGCGCCAGGCCCTCCCAGCGGGGGCCTAGATCGCGACGCTTGGTGCGAAAGGTGTTGGCGGTGTGGACGGTGGCGCCAGCGCGGGCGTATTCGCGATGGATCTCGGCCACCACCTCGGGACGATGCTCCAGCGCCCAGGCGCTCCACTCGGGCATGGGCAAGGGCAGCCCCCGCGCCCCGAGCTCGGTGCCCATGGGCCCGTCGAGCACGGTAATGGCTGAAGGCCCTGAAGGCCCTATTGACGAGCCGTAGCGGTCGAGAAGTTGTTGCAACAGATCAAGTTTGCCACGGACGGACTTATGCGGGGGTTTGGGGGCAGAGGGAGGAGCGCAGCGACGACCGGAGCCCCCATCGTTAAATCCATCCAAGCGGCGGACAGACCTCGCCCCTTTCGCCCCTCGCCTTGCCCTCACCACCCGCTGGGCAAGGCGAGGGGCGAAAGGGGCGACTGGCGAACGACGCTACCGACGGAACGGCGAACGACCTGCGTAGAGCTGGCCTTCGCCGAGCGTGTCGGCGATGCGCAAAAGCTGGTTGTACTTGGCAACCCGGTCCGAGCGCGACAGGCTGCCCGTCTTGATCTGACCGGCGTTGGTGGCCACGGCCAGATCAGCGATGAAGGTGTCCTCGGTCTCGCCCGAGCGATGCGAGATCACCGAGTTGTAGCCCCCTTCGGCGCCCACGCGAATGCAGTCCAAGGTCTCGGTCACGGTGCCGATCTGGTTGAGCTTGATCAGGATGGAATTGGCCAAGCCCTCGCGCATGCCCCAGCGCAGCCGCTCGATGTTGGTCACGAACAAGTCGTCGCCCACGAGCTGCACCTTGTCCCCCAGCTTCTTCGTGAGCAGGGCCCAGCCCTTGGCGTCGTTCTGGTCCAAGCCGTCCTCGATGGACAGCAGCGGATAGCGCCCGACCAGATCGGCGTAGATGTCCACGATCTGCTCGGCCGTACGAGGCTCGCGGTCGAAGGTGTAGCGATCCGTCTCCTTGTCGTAGAACTCGCTGAGCGCGGCATCGAGCGCCAAGCTCACCTGCTCGCCCGGTCGGTAGCCGGCCGCCTCGATCGCCCGAAGCACGTACTCGAGGGCGGCCTCGTTGCTGTCGAGGCGCGGGGCAAAGCCCCCCTCGTCGCCGACGGCCGTGACCAGGCCGTCCTTCTTGAGCAGCGCCTTGAGCTGTTGGAACACCTCCACGCCCATGCGCAGCGCCTCGTCAAAGCTCGGGGCGCCGTGCGGGATGATCATGAACTCCTGGATCTCGAGGCCGTTGTCGGCATGCATGCCGCCGTTCAAGATGTTCATCATCGGGGTGGGCAGCACCCGCGCGACCGCGCCCCCCAAGTAGCGCCACAGCGGCAGGGCCACGGTGTCGGCGGCCGCGCGCGCCACGGCCATGGAGACCGCCAGGAAGGCGTTGGCGCCCAGCTTGGCCATGTTGGGGGTGCCCTCGGCCTCGAAGAGGACACGATCGATGCCTGCTTGATCGAGCGCGTCCATGCCGACGATGGCCGGCCCCAGCGACTCGACGGCGTTCCGCACCGCCCCTTGCACTCCCTTGCCGCCGTAGCGCGCGGCGTCGCCGTCGCGCAGCTCGATGGCCTCGTGCTCGCCGGTCGAGGCGCCGCTCGGCACGGCGGCTCGACCCATGCCCGCCGTGGTGTGGACCTCTACCTCGACGGTGGGGTTGCCGCGTGAATCGATGATCTCTCGCGCGAGGATGCTCTCTAGCTCACACATGACGCCTCTCTCCTTGTTTCGCCGACCACTTTCTAACTAAGCTCCGCGGTGCGTGGAACAGTCGATTGGCGTCTTTGGTGAAAATGTCCTCTTGTGGGTCTGTCAAGTGGCCCAGGCGCCCGCGCGGCCGTCCGCCGAGGTGCTGCTGCAACAGGCCAACTATCTGCTCGACGAGCTCAAGCGCTCGCCCGAGGCGCAGCAGATCCCGGTCATCTCGGCCGAGGACGGCATGTTCGTCGTGGCCGCCTTGATCGACGAGGTGGCGATGGGCCTGCCCGACTTGCGGCCGGCCTGGAGCCAGGCCCCCTTGCAGGCCACGCGCTTCATGACCAACAACGCTGGCGTCGAGGTGTTCGAGCGGCTGGGACGGGTGCGCCAAGGACCGCAAAGCGTGCTGGCGACCTACGCGGCGGTGCTGGGCATCGGTTTCCAGGGCTGCTACGGCCTGCCGGGCGCCGACCCCTACCTGCTCGTCCAGCTTCGGCGCGAGCTGTCGGTCCAGCTCGGGGTCGATCCGGACCGCGACTGGACCGGGGGCGTGCTCGCGCGCGTGCAGCCCCAGGAGGTGGCCGCGCTCGGAGCCTTCAAGGAGCCGTGGTGGCGCAAGCTGTGGGTGGGCCGCAGCCTTACAGCGATGATGGTGCTCTCCGCGCTGGCCGTGCTGGTCTCTTGGCTTGTGGGGCAGCTTTCATGACCGCGTTCGCCTACGAGATCGCGGCCGTGCTCGCCGCCCAGGAGCAAGCCCGCCCCGGCGATCCACAGGGAGCCTACGCGCTGCCCTGGTACCTGGTGGTCGGCGATCCGGGCACGGGCCGCTCGTCCGCCGTCCGCGCGGTGAACTTGAGCTGGCCCTACGTCGATGGGCCGCTTCAGTTGGGAACGCCGACCCAGATGTGCACCTACTGGATGCCCGAAAAGGCGGTGTTCATCGAGCCGGAGAACCAGGTGATGGGGCTGGGGCGAAGCCCGGGGCTGCTGCGGGATCTCTGCGCCGAGCTGATGGAACGGCGCCCCCGCGAGCCGGTCGACGGCCTCATCCTGGTCATCAACGCCACCCAGGTGGCCGACGCCGACGAGGCCGAGATCGCCGCCGTGGCGAAGAATCTTCGTCGCTATCTGGTCGAGGTCGGCCAGCACCTGGGGGTGGACGTGCCGGTCTACGTCATGCTCACGGCCCTAGATGGGCTGTGGGGCTTCGGCGACGCGTTCGAGTGGACCGCGGAGCGGCAGAACGAGGAGCCGTGGGGCTTTACCCTGCCCGTCAGCGCTCCGGATGCCGACAACCGCGAGCGCATCCTGACCGGGATCGAGGGGCTGCGGGCGCGTATCGAATCGGTGTGCCTGGACACGCTATCCGGCGAGCAGCTGCCCGAACGGCGCGCGCGCGCCTTCCAGCACCTGGCCGAAGTGCGCACCCTGCTGCAGAAGGTCGCCGAGCTGCTCTCCGCGATCACGATGGACAACGCCTTCGAGCGCACGCCCTGGCTGCGTGCCCTGGTGGTCGGCAGCGCCATTCCGGGCACGGGCGATCGGCTGCGGTCTCGCGCGGCCGAGCACGCTCAGATGGGCTTGCAGCCGCCGCCGCAGAGCGGCTCTGCGCGCAACGGGGGCATGCCCATGCACGCCCTGCTCGAGCGCGTGCTGCTGCCGGAACGGGACATGGTGCCGCTCCGATCGCGGTGGCGAGACGACCGGCTTTTCCTGGCGCTGCTCGTCGTCGGCATCCTGCTGTGGCTGGCGGCCATCGTGTTGACGGTCGTGTTCCTGCTGCTCTGAGCTGGCCTGCCCATGAACGTGCTGCTGACGCACACCTTCCGCTTCGAGGCAGCGCATCGGCTGCCCGCGGTTCCCGAGGGGCACAAGTGCGCGCGGCTGCACGGTCACAGCTTCGAGGTGGAGATCGGGGTGCGCGGCCCCGTGGACGAACGCAGCGGCTGGTTGCTCGACTTCCAGAGCCTGCACGACGCCTGGGAGCCGCTGGGCGAGGCGCTGGACCATCGCTACCTCAACGACATCGAGGGGCTCGACAACCCCACCAGCGAGAACCTGGCGCGGTGGATCTGGCAGCGGCTGTCACCGCGCCTGCCCGAGCTGTGCCGCGTGACCGTCGCCGAGACCTGCGAGGCGCGCTGCCGTTACGAGGGGGGCTAGAGTCCTTGAAGAAGGGCTTCATCGAAAAATGAGTCGAGTTTGTCCTCCAGAGACTCCTGCGGG